>NZ_JAAXKY010000022.1 GCF_012911925.1 Pseudonocardia xinjiangensis
CCTTCGACAAGACCGCCTACAAACGGCGCAACGTCGTCGAGCGCTGCTTCAACCGGCTCAAGCAGTACCGGGCCATCGCCACCCGTTACGACAAGACCGCCCTGTCCTACCAAGCCATGATCGACCTCGCCACCCTACGAATGTGGCTTTGAGGACAGCTCCTAGTAGCGATCCTGTCGATGACGTCCGGAGCGGTGGTGACGCGTTGGCCGGCATCTACTACACCGGCGGCACGACCGGGAAGCCGAAGGGAGTGATGCTCAGCCACGACAACCTGATCATTTCCGCCCTCGGATCGGTGGCCTCCGGCAACTGGGTCCGGCCCGGAGCCACCTACCTGCACGCCGCGCCGATGTTCCACGCCGCCGACATGTCGGGATGGGTGAGCGCGAACCTCCTGGGCGGCACCCATGTGTTCCTGCCCCGCTTCGATCCAGCGGCAATGGCCCGGGCGATCGAGCAGCACCGCGTCACCGACGTGGTGCTGGTGCCCACGATGATCCAGATGCTCGTCAACTCCCCCGAGGCCGCACGAGCGGACATGTCGAGCCTGCGCCGCATGCTGTACGGCGGCTCCCCGATCTCGCCTGCCCTGACCGAACGCACCACTGCCCTGCTTCCCGGCACGGGCCTCACCCAGGCCTACGCGATGACCGAGATGGCACCGGTCATGACGTTGCTCACCCCGCAGGAGCACCACGACCCGCTCCTGCAGAGCTCCGCCGGGCAGGCGGCACCCCATGTCGAGCTACGCGTCGTCGACGAGGAGGACAACGAGGTCCCGCGCGGCGTCTCCGGTCAGATCCTCGCCCGCGGGGGCAGTCAGATGCTCGGCTACTGGAACCGCCCGCAGGAGACGGCCGACGCACTGGCCGGCGGCTGGATGCACACCGGCGACATCGGACATCTCGACGACAACGGCTATCTCTTCGTCGTCGACCGTATGAAGGACATGATCATCTCGGGCGGGGAGAACGTGTACTCGATCGAGGTGGAGAAGGTCCTCGGCACGCATCCCGCGGTGGCGATGTGCGCGGTGATCGGCCTGCCCGACCCTCAGTGGGGCGAGCGGGTGCACGCCGTCGTGGTCCTCACGAAGGGCGGCAGTGCCACCGAGGACGAACTGCGCGACCACGCGCGGGAGCGCCTTGCCGGCTACAAGGTTCCCCGCAGCGTCGAGTTCGTCGACTCCATGCCACTCTCGGGGCCGGGAAAGATTCTCAAGCGAGAACCGCGGGACCGGCGCTGGTCTAACCGGGAACGCCACGTCTCCTGATCGGTCCGCTGCTGCATCGGCCCGCGTCGCACCCCGCCAGCTCGCTGAGCGGGCACGGTCTTCTTCGGCGTGGTTGGGCGGAAATGCCTGATCTGCGCGGAGAACTGACCTACGCGGCGTTCCGACCCGACGAGCACTATGGCGAGTCGCAGCGGCGGCGCCGATCCGCGCGGTCGGCGAGGGCGGCGTCGGCCAACAGGGCCGGAGTCAGTCCGAGCGCGTAGGTCGCGACGGCCAGGGGGCGAACGCATCGGGCAGATGTGAGGCGCTGCGGTAGACGGGCAGGAGCGAGGAGCACTGGTTCGCCCCACATCCAACAGCGAGCATCGCGACCGCGACACGCATCCATGGCGCCGGCCGTCCCGGACCTGATCCCAGTGCGGGCCAGCTTAACGCTGCGGTTCCCCCAAAACTAGGGCTCTTGAGTCCAGCCTCCGAGTAGCGCTGGCTCCACATTGGGAGCCAGTTACGCAAGACCGTCAACCCATGCTGCCTCGTCAGCGACAAGTAAGCCGGACGAACCGGATGACGGAGACAAACTTGTCTCGCGAGTACGGACTTCAACCCCGCGGTTACCTGGACTAAGGAGTCCGGCCTGGTTAGCGTGGCGTGGACTGCGGCGTAACGCCGGACCGCAGGCCGGTGGGACTGGGCCGACGCACGCCAATGGGGATGGGCGTAGGCGAGCCACCAGCGACATCGCAGTGGGCCTGGTACCGGTGCGCCCTATCGGCGTCGGAAGCCCGCTAGGACTCCGTGGCCAGTTCACTGCAGTGCCGCGCCTGGCGGGTAACCGGAGCAGGATCCGCCTCCATAGGAAGGAAGGGCATATGACCGAGGAAATCCTGAACCTGAGTGCGAGCGCTGTCGGGCACTCGAGCTGGACTCGGGTGTGACGCGGAGCGACGCGCATCGCTTCTACGCCCGCGCCGGCCTGTCCATCAGCGCTTTTCACTTTGCCGAGCCGCTCGGTGCCGGCCACGGACTTTCGGGAAACGAGAGGAGCTAGAGCATGATCGACGCCGATATGCGGCTGATCGTGGCGGCCGCCAAACTCACCTTCGTCGCCACGGTGCGCCCTGACGGCTCGCCCAACCTTTCGCCGAAGGGATCGGTGCGGGTGTACGACGACGAACACCTGGCATTCATGAACATCGCCTCCCCGGGGACGATAGCCAACCTCACCGCGGAGCCGCGCATCGAAATGAACTCGGTGGACGTCCTCCGGCGCAGAGGCTATCGGTTCACCGGAACCGCGGCGATCCATCCTCCCGGGACGGCGGTTTACCAGTGGTTGCACGCCTGGCTGCTCGATCTGAACGGACCGGGTTATCCCGCCCACGAGGCTGTCTTGGTCCACGTCGATCAGGCCCAACCGATCAATTCACCCGCTTACGCCTTCGGCGGCGCGGAGGAGTCCGCGCTCATCGCCGAATGGTCCGCCAAGTACCAGGTCGTTGATAGTGGAGAGGAGAATGTGTGATGCGCGCTGCTGGAGTGCGTGAGTTCGGTGGTCGGGTCGAGTTGCTCGACCTTCCCGACCCCCGTGATCCCGGTCCGGACGAGGTCGTGATCGAGGTTGCTGCGTCCGGCGTTGGCAACTGGGACGACATCGTGCGCACCGGCGCGTGGAACGTCGGGCTGACACCGCCGATGGCGCTCGGCGTGGAGGTCGCCGGCGGGGTGATCGCGGTCGGCTCGCGGGTCACGGGTATTCGGCAGGGCGATGAGGTTCTCGGTCACCCGCTGCAGCTGCGTGAACAGGGTTGCTGGGCGGAGCGCGTCGTCGTGGATGCCGCTCTGGTCGTGCGGAAGCCTCTGGGCGTGTCGTGGGAGGTCGCGGCGGCGTTCCCGGTGCCGGCCCTGACCGCGGAACAGGCCCTCGCCGACTCACTCAAGCTCACCGAAGGCGAGACGCTGCTCGTGCACGGCGCCGGCGGCACGACCGGTGGGCTGATCGTGCAGCTCGCCGCCCTGCGTGGGGCACGCGTCATCGCCACTGCCGGACCTTCCAGCGCCGATCGGACAGCACAGGGCGGAGCGGCCGAGGTGGTCGACTACCACGACAGCGGGTGGCCCGAGCGCGTCCGCGAGCTCACCGGTGGCGTGGGCGTCGACGCCGCCGTCAACACCGTCCGTGATGGGAGCACGGACACCGTCCTGGCGGTGCGGGACGGCGGTCGGATGGCGACCATCACCGGCGATCCGCCGACGGACGATCGCGGCATCAGCGTCGCCGACGTCTATGTGCGCCCGGACCCCGCTCAGCTCGCGGAGCTCTGTGCGCTGCTGGGGGCTGCTCGGCTGAGCCTGCCGGTCGGCGCCGCGCTGCCGCTGTTTGAGGCGGCGAGGGCGCTGGAGCGAGCCATCGCGGGGACCAGCGGCGGTCCGGTAGTGCTGCTCGTCTAGCCGCGCGTACCGAGCAAGGACCCGGCCTATGACGGCAACGACGCGTCGGGCGAGGATCACCTACGACGCAAATGCGTTGGACTCCGGTCCCTACCCGGGACTGGCGTGGGAACGTGATCAGGTTCGGGCTGGTGATTTGCATGCCATCTGTATGACATCGATCGGGAAGCCTCCGCCGGCAATCAGTGGTTTGGCACAGCAGCGCGCCTGATGGTCGTGGCGGTCCATTCTCGTCTGGCCGAGTTTTTCTGCGCTAAATAGTCATGGACAATATCGCCACGGCATGACACAGAGTGTGGCGGCGAGGACTGGATACAGGGAGGTGCCTGATGAAGGCGATTGTGGTGACGGATGAGGCCGCGGGAACGGCCGGGATGACGCTGGTGGAGCGGCCCGAGCCGAAACCGGCGATAAACGACGTCGTTGTTCAGGTTCATGCGTCAGGATTCACCTCGGGTGAGCTGACGTGGCCCTCGACCTGGACCGATCGCGTCGACCGTGACCGAACACCGTCGATTCCCGGGCAGGAGCTGGCCGGAGTGGTCACTGCCCTCGGCTATGGCACGACGGGGCTGTCAGTGGGACAGCGGGTGTTCGGCCTCACGGACTCGTATCGCGGCGGAGGGCTGGCGGAGTATGTGGCGATCGAGGCACGCAACCTCGCACCGCTGCCGGCCGACGTCGACTTCACGGTGGGCGCGAGCCTGCCGATGCCGGGCCTGACCGCGTGGCAGGGACTGTTCGAGCATGGCCGCCTTGAGGCGGGGCAGAGCGTGCTCGTGCACGGCGCGGCCGGCTCAGTCGGGTCGATGGTGACTCAGCTCGCACGTGAGTTCGGCGCGTACGTCATCGGCACCGGACGCGCCGTCGACCGTCAGATGACGCTCGATTTCGGCGCGATCGAGTTCGTCGACCTTGAGAACGACACTTTGGAAGACGTCGGCGGCGTCGACCTGGTATTCGACGTCATCGGCGGCGATATCCAAAGGCGGTCCGTAAGCGTGATCCGGGCCGGAGGAACACTGGTGACCATCGCCGGCCCGCCCGAGGCGCGGCCCGCGGACGGCCTGGCGGTCGACTTCGTCGTCGAGGCCGATCGTGCCCAGTTGGGTGAGATCGTCCGGCGGGGGCGTGACGGACGGCTGCGGACAAACATCGGCAACATCGCAACCCTCAACGATGCCGTCGCGGCCTTCAATCCGACCGAGCGGATCAGCGGGCAGACGATCATCCAAGTTCGTCCGTGAGGACTTGGGGACAGCGACCGGTCCTGCCCTCCTCGTGGAGCAGCGTCAGCCGCGTGGCCCGGGCGGTGAGGGGCCGATTGGTCCGCCGCGGATTTGGGATCCAAGCTGAACGGCTGACCATCCGCCTCATCCCGTCAGTGAGCCTTCTCCAACCTGTGTGCGGATGCGAGTGGTTGATGCGAGGGTCCATGCCCGGCCGTCGGTTTCGAGCGCGTGCCGGGTGTCGCCGGGCAGACGAAGAGGGTCAGTCGACCACGCTGCCCGGCTGATCTCGATCACCACCTGGCAACCTGATCAACGCGCATGATCTCCCACAGCCACCCGTGAGCGTCGACACCTGAGCGCGCGTGCACGCCGCGGTTACCGCCGATCTCGCACCTGATGACGCGAGACCAGGACGATTGCCTGCGCTCTCTCGGAGTCGCGACGCGGATCAAGTCCTGCGTGTTGGACTAAACGGTCAGAGTCAACGTGTGCCTGGCTCCCGTCCATGTGCGACCATACCGATCGCCTCGCGCGTGGGCCGATAACAGGCGGGATAGGGGTCCGGGCAGGACAAGCAGGACGGGGCCACGCGCTGCGGGCGCCCTCTCAGCGTCTCGACAGCGGGTCGGCTACCTACGCGGACTCCGGCGAACCTCGGCGCAAACCGCATCTCTCGGCTGCTTCGTTGGTGCTAAGTGGTCCGTATTCCAGCGCACTCCGGTGTGGATGGGCGAGCGCGGACAGTGGGGCGGACGCTCGATCGGAGCACCGCCACCCGCTTGAGGGCATGTCCGGTTGCTTGCTGTTCGCTGGGAGGCCCGGGCACTGTTTCCCTGGTTTATGCAGGTCCGCTGGTTGACTGCATGGCCATCGGGATGCATCGCGCGTTGCGTGGAGGACGAAGGGGCGATGTGGTGCGCGCCACTTGCTGCCCCTCCTGCGGGCTGGCTGCTCGATGTCGTAGCCTGGAACAGATAGTCCAGTTCCGGTGCTGGCTGTTCTACAAGGGCCTCATCTCGCCTGGGTAGATCGACGGAGTGCTGAGTCGTGATCGCCGCATCGCAGTTCAACCAACACGAACAGGAGACCGCGATGTCCGAGTCCTATTCACTCGCGCCTGAGCCCGAAGGCGTCGATTTCATGCCTGCGTGAAGCCATGACATCGAATCTGACCCTGAACAACGGCGTCGAGATGCCCGCTCTCGGCTTCGGCGTCTTCCAGACGCCTCCTCAGGAGACCATCGACGCCGTCAAGGCCGCTCTCGGCACGGGCTACCGACACATCGACACGGCAGCCGCGTACGGGAACGAGCAGGAGGTCGGCGAGGCCATCCGCCGCTCCGGTCTCGCCCGGTCGGACGTCTTCGTCGAGACGAAGATCTGGATCGAGGACTACGGCTACGACGCGACCCTGCACGCCTTCGAGAAGAGCGCCGGCAAGCTCGGGGTCGACCAGATCGACCTGCTCATCCTCCACCAGCCCCTGCCCAGCCGTTTCGATCTGACGATCGACGCCTACCGCGCACTGGAGAAGCTGCTCGAGGAGGGCCGCGTGCGGGCAATCGGCGTCTCCAACTTCATGCCCCGCCACCTCGACAACCTGCTGAAGAACACCGGCGTCGTCCCTGCGGTCAACCAGAGCGAGGTCCACCCGTACTTCTCGGAACCCGACGTCCGGGCCGCCGACGCCGAGCACGGCATCCTGACGCAGGCCTGGTCGCCGATCGGCGGCATCACGTTCTACCGCGACGGCCAGCACGGCAGCACGCTCGACGACCCGACCATCGGCGAGATCGCGAAGGCGCACGGCAAGACGCCCGCCCAAGTGATGCTGCGCTGGCACCTGCAGGAGGGGCGCTCCGCGATCCCCAAGTCGACGAAGCCCCACCGCATCGCCGAGAACTTCGGCGTCTTCGACTTCGCCCTCACCGACGACGAGCTTGCCGCGATCGACGCCCTCGACACGGGCGTGCGCGGTGGCCCCGATCCGGACGCGATCACCCTGGAGGGCTGGCGGAGCGTGGCCGCTGCGACCTTCGGGTCGACGACGATCGAGGCACCGTAGCGGTCGTACTTGTGGTGGTGCTCGGCGTCGATCCCGGCGCTCACAACCGGGCCCGGCTCGGCGAACGTGACGTCCCACTCGATGCCGGCGGCGCGGAGCCGGCCGCTCCCGCCGGCTTTGGCCATGCGGAACCAGCCCGTTGCCACTGCTGTGGTCGGACTGCACGTAGATCGCGTCCCCGGCGCCCACGCCCCAAATGGTCACGAACGGGCGCAGGGTTCCGTCCCCTCGGGTCGAGCTGACCTCCAGCTCCGTGGTGTCCCCGATTCCAGCCAGATCGACCTCGGACCAACCGCAGGATTCAGGGTTCTCGGCCGTCTCTGCCGTTCCATTCTCGTCGACATCTCGGTCCGTTTCACGCGCTAGTCCGTTCTGAGCACGAATCCGTGCACGAACCTGGGTCGCCGTCAGGCTCGGCACCCGGTCGCGGAGACACGTCAGGTACATATCCGGAAGAGGGAAAGATCGGCATGCCATATCTCGAGATCGGTGACTCTGCACTCTTCTACACGGCTACGGGAACCGGAACGCCGGTTGTGCTCGTGCACGGCTGGACCGCTGATTCGATCGACTACTCGTGGCTCATTCCGTTGCTGCAGCACAACTTCCGCGTCATCGCCTACGACCTGCGCGGCTACGGGCACTCGACCCCGGCCGACGGGTATGGCATGGATCGGCAGCTCGATGATCTGACGGCCGTCATCGAGCGGGTCGCCGGCGAGCCTGCTCTGGTCGTCGGCCACTCGCTCGGTGGGGCGATCGCCTCCTCGATGGCGGTGGAGCGGCCGAAGCACGTGCTCGGTGCGGTCGTCCTGGACGCGTCCTACGCGGCGGACGAGGCGGGTCGCGTCAGGGTCGAGAGGACGAGGGAAAAACTGGCGGGCGAGCACCCCGAGGAGGTCGTGACGTCGTGGTTCCTCAGCCAAGCCAGCTTCAGCGATCAGACGCCCGAGTGGCTGCGTACCTTGGTGCTGCGCCGGGTGGACTCGGTGTCACCCGAGATGATCCGGGCGGGCTTCGCAGCGCTCTGGGACCACGCTCCGATCGCGTTCCGGCCGGAGACGGACCACTACCTCGCCCGGCGCACCGTTCCCGTGCTGGTCATCCATAGGAACGCGGCCAGGGCGGCGTACGAGGAGACGACCTTCCGGCATCCTGCCTCTCGTGCTGTCGTCCTGCCGGGAGGTGGCCACTGGGTGCAGATCGAACGCCCGGAGGACGTGAACGCGGCGATCCAGGATTGGTGGAAGACCGCACACGCCGGTAGCGCGAGTGTGGGTGGTGGCCCTACGGCGGATGGAGATGCGGTGTAGCGAGCGCTGACACGCACGGAAGTGGCGACGCGGGCGGGCTTCATCGAGGGCGCGGCCGAGGTGTGGAGGGACTGAGGGGCGGCCACCACCACCTCGACGACACCCGTCTGCGCACGGCCACCAGCAAGGGGCAGTGTCACGACCCTTCGGGAACATTCGCTGGTAGATGCCCGGGCCGCTACTCGCCACGTGGCAGCCGCACTCGCTGCCGGCATCCGCTCGATGCAGGAGGTGGGCGAGATCCCGGTCTCGCTGGACATCGACCAGGCGGCGGCCGCTCTGCTGGCAGGGATCCAGAGTGGGGTGACGATCATGCTGTCCACCGGGCAGTCTTGTAGATCGCGAGCGAGGTTGCGTTGGCTGGGAAGTAGCGATAGGCCTGCAAGCGGCTGGTCGACGACGCGGCGCGGACTCGCTCAATGCTCATCCCCGCGACGCCGACCCGGAAGACGACCTTGGGGGCGCCCCGCACGATCCGGTCGCGCGTTACCGCATCCCGGCCTGAGTGCTCGCTCCTCGGGTTCATCTGGACACGCGCAGACGCTAGCTGAATCCGTACTGGCTGGTCTACTTTGGTTGTGGCATCGCCGGTCGGTGTCGAGCGACGAGCAGCCGCTCCGGCCTGCGTGACACGCCCTCAGCTGGCAGCGCGCCCCGTACCGACTCCTCTCAAGGTTGTCCGCAATGTCGCGCTCAGACTTTCGGCATCACGTCGTCAGGCTAGGATCGCCTCCGTGACGAGTGCCGGAGCCGAGTCTCCCGCGCGGCGCCTGACCGCCCGCGGTGCCCTCACGCGCGACCGCATCGTCCGAGCCGCGGCCGAGCTCATGCACGCCAACGGGGTCGCCGGCACGACGATGGACCAGGTGGTCGAGGCCTCCGGTACCAGCAAGTCACAGCTCTACCACTACTTCGACGACAAGGACGCTCTGGTCACCGCGGTGATCAGAATGCAGACCGCACGTGTGATGGAGCGGCACGAACCCCACCTGGAACAACTCAGCTCATTGCAGGGTCTGCGGCGTTGGCGCGATGCGGTCGTTCGTTTCGTCGACGAGCGCCACGGAGCGCACGGCTGCGCGATCGGGTCGCTGGCCAGTGAGCTGGCGGATCAGTCCGAACCAGCGCGGATTCTGATCAACGCTGCATTCCAGAACTGGGAGTCGTACCTCGCCGCGGGCATCCGCCGGATGCAGGACCGTGGCGAACTCGATGCCCGGGCCGACCCTGCCGAACTCGCCACCGGCATCGTGGCGGCCTACCAGGGCGGATACCTCCTCTCACAGGCCAGACGAAGTGGGCGGCCGATGGCACTGGCGCTCGGTTTCGCGATCCGCAACGTGGAAGCCCTCGCGCTACCGCAGAAACGTGCATCCGACGCAGCGAGCTGATCAGCCCCACTCGGGGAAGCCCCACCAACACGCGGACAACAGGAGGGCTGCACCAACGCCGCCACGCTGTTCGAGGAGATCACCGACCGCGGCCCGGTGGTCGTCAGCGCGCTTACCTACGCGCGTTCCACGCGAGCAGTCCTGACCGGCGTCTGCCCGTGCCGCCGTCGAAGCTGCCCTCGGTACGCCGTTTCGTGGGCTGGATCATGAGCGACCCCGCCAACCTCGAGCCAGCCAACTAGCGCCAACTCGACGCCGTCCTTGCCGCCAGCCCAGATCCTTCCGTCGTCTTGAGCTGGGTCCGGTCTGTAGCAGCGAAACAACTCCACGGAACAATGTGGCGCCGGAGTCTGCTGATCTCACGGGGGCCGGCTCACCGCGACTTACGGCCGACTCGTCCAGGTCGAACTCGAAGCATTGAACCCGCCCGGCCTGCACGCACTGTTCGAGGGCGCATCGACCAGCGGTGGGACACGTGGCCACAGGGGAAGTGTTGGCCGCCGAGCGGCAGGACCGAGAACAACTCAACGGCTACTGACGCGCAGCTCAGCCATATCCGAGCACGGCCATGGGGATGTGGTTCGTTCAGACTCTGGCCTCGTGACCGGCCGGATCGCCGTCCGGCTGGAGGACCGCGTGCACGCGGGCGCGCAGCGCCGCCACGGTCTTCTCGGCGAACCACGGGTTGCGAGTCTGCCAGCGGAAGTTCAGTGGTGACGGGTGGACGAGGGGCATGCGGTCGGGCAGGTAGTCGCGGAACGCCCGGACTGTGTCGGTGAGGTTCGCTCCGGCGGCTTCGGGCAGGTAGTGCTTCTGGGCGTGCCGGCCTATCAGGACGGTGAGCCGGACGTGCGGAAGCTCCGCGAGGAGCCGTGGATGCCAGCGTGGTGCGATGTCGGGGCGGGGCGGCAGGTCGCCGTGGGCTCCCTTGCCCGGGTAGTAGAAGTCCATCGGCAAGATCGCGAACAACATCGGGTCGTAGAACTGGTCGTCGGTCACCCCGAGCCAGCGTCGCAGCGTCACGCCGCTCGGGTCGTTCCAGGGGATCCCGCTGCGCTGCGCGCGTGTTCCCGGGGCCTGCCCGATGAGGACGATCCGGGCGGCCGGGTGCGCGGTGTAGATCGGCTGCAGGCCCGCGGCGGTCGCGTCCCGGTTGGCCGGGTCGGCGATGATCTCCTCGCGGATCCGCAGCAGCGTGGGACTCGTCCCCGTCGCCGATCCGTCCATGGTTGCGATCGTCAGGTCAGCTGGGACGACGGCCGTGACGCGACGTCACGGCGTCGCGGCAGCACCCAGTCCGGCCGCGGGAAGTGGCATGTGTAGCCGTGGGGGTAGGCCAGCAGGTAGTCCTGGTGTTCGGGCTCGGCCTCCCAGAACGGGCCGGCCGGCGTGACCTCGGTGACGACCTTGCCCGGCCACAGCCCGGAGGCGTCGACATCAGCGATCGTGTCCTCGGCGACCCGGCGCTGTTCGTCGTCGAGGTAGAAGATCGCCGACCGGTAGGACATGCCGACGTCGTTGCCCTGCCGGTTCGGGGTGCTGGGGTCGTGGATCTGGAAGAAGAACTCCAGCAGGTCGCGGTAAGTGGTGGCGGCCGGGTCGTAGGCGATCTCGATGGCCTCGGCGTGTGAGCCGTGATTGCGGTAGGTGGCGTTGGGGGTGTCACCGCCGGTGTAGCCCACACGGGTGGCCAACACACCGGGGCGGGAGCGTATGAGGTCCTGCATTCCCCAGAAGCAACCTCCGGCGAGAACTGCCCGCTGCTGCTCGATCATCATTCGATTCCTTTCGTCTCGTACTGGGACCCCGGGCCGGTCATCCCGAGAATCCGAACCGCTCGACCCTGATCCTTTCAACGGGCACACCAGCGGCCGCGGCCAACTGGGTGGCGGCATCACAGAAGGCAGTGGAGCCGCAGACATAGACATCACGGTCCCCGTCAAGCGCTGCAGCGAGTTCCCGGGCCATGAGACGACCCGGTGGACGAACATGCCCGTCGGGGACGGCGCGCGTGAAGACGATCGAGGCGTCCGGTCCCTGAATCTCGGCGGCGTAGTACAGCTCTTCGGGGCTACGTACCGAGACGACAAGGCGGAAGAGGCCCGGCTGGCCGAGCTTGCGTGCGTGGCGCAGCATCGACATCAGCGGCACGATCCCGGAACCGCCGGCCAACCCGAGCGCGGGCCGGAGATCCCAGGCGAAGTCGCCGCCGATCGGGCCCCGCACGTCGAGCACGTCTCCCACCTCGACGGCCTCGTTGAGGAAGCCCGACACCTCGCCGCCCGGCAGAATCTCGACGGTGAGATCGACCTCCGCCGAGTCCGACGGTGCGCTGGCGATCGAGTAGGACCGCTGGGCCCGATACCCGTCAGGTGCGGTCAGGCGCACGACGAAGTACTGGCCGGCCCAGAACGAGCGCGGTTGGGGCAGCGTGAGGGTGAAGGTCTTCGCCGTGGGGGTCTCTCGGCGGATGCCGGTGACCCTGGCGGGCTGCCACGGTCCCGGGTGGGGCGGCCCTCCGGAGACTGTGGTCATCAATCCCCCTGGTAGCGCTGCTCGAGCCACGGATCACCCCTGTAGTGGTAGCCGCGCTGCTCCCAGAAGCCCCGCTGGTCCTCGGCGAACAATGTCAGGCCCGATACCCACTTCGCGCTCTTCCAGAAGTACAGGTGGGGCACGAGAAGGCGGGCCGGGCCGCCGTGGATGCTGGCCAACGGGGCGCCGTCGATGTCCCACACGACCCAGGCCTTGCCGCCGGTGAGGTCCTCGAGCGGGAAGTTCGTGGTGTAACCAGTGTGGGATCTTGCCAATGCGAACGCTGCGTCGTCACCGACACCCGCGACGTCGAGGAGAGTGTCGACGGATACGCCGTCGAACCGCATGCCGAACTTCGACCATGTGGTCACACAGTGGATGGCGCCCTCGTACCGAGAGGCCGGCAACGCATGGATCTCATCCCAGCTCCAACGAACCGGCTTATCGACGAGACCGTCGATCTCGAAGCTCCACGTGGCAGTGTCGATGCTAGGAGTCGGCTCGACGTGTAAGACCGGCCAGTTCGTGCCGGCGTCGTACTGGCCGGGGGGCAGCCGCGAGTCGCGCGCACCGCGGCTGCGACCGGTAAATCCCCTCGTCAATGCCATCTGGTAATCCCTCTCGGTCGCCGTCGCCGGCGCTCGGAGGGCAGGCCTCGGCGTCCGGCGGAAGTCCGGCTGCGGCCTGGACAGACCCAATATGGCCGTCGCGATACTGGACTGTCAAGTCCGACTATGTGGTGGCGGCCGGCCCGGAGTGGCGTCAGCTCGCCGCCTGGGACGCGCGATCGCTGCGCGCCCTCCGGGCCTCGATGCTGTCGAGCGAGAGGTCCAGCGCCACCGCTATCGGGAGGCGTGCTGCGCGCCGCCTGGGGGAGCAGGCAATCGCCCTGATGGGCGGCAATGTGGCCAGCGGCGAGCCCGCCCGAGTCGAGACTCCCGAGCGGAACGCGGCCTTGATCAGGATCCGGGGCGGCCCTGACCGGTGTGCGAGCTCGGGACGGCGCGTTGCGGCGCAGCGTGAAACGGGGACGACGGAACATGGAACAGATAGTCCAGAATCTGTCGAGTAGGAGTGGCCGTGCGGGCTCGGATGCGGCAATCCCCGGAAGGTGATGAGTCGAGGGCGGGGCTCCGCGTCGACGTGAGATGCACGCCATGACCAGTGCTCGACGAGCGCACGGCGGCTGTCAAGATGGCGGTCCGTCTCCAGCGCGCGCAACCACAGGCGATCCTCGGGCCCGCCACCGCCGCGATGCTGTGCTTCGAGCTCACCACCCGGATCCTTACCCGGTTCGCCGGGGCGATCACGGCGGCGGATGAGGTGCAGGGGTTCCGGTATTTCGGCGACCGCAATCTGCTCGGGTTCGCGCACCAACCGCGACCTCGGAGCCGGGAAGGACACCCAGCGTCGGCTCACCGGGTCCTCGCCACGTTCGGCGGACTGGTCGGCGATCGAGTACTCGGACACGGCCCTGGCCGAGGCCGGTGCGGCGTACGGGCGCGTCGAATCGTTCCTGCGCCGGCTGGTCGAACGGCATGGGACGGCACCACCGGACCAGGCTCTGCGGAGGGAATTCGTCGAGGCCCCCAACGTCCCCGTCCGGGGCTGCGTCCGCGGCGGCCTCCGCCGCTCCCCATCAACGTGCGGAGACGAACGAACGGTCGACCCTAGGTTTACGGGAGCACTGGGGTCCGCGTTATCGGCAATCTGGCAACTGAGCATCTGTTCCGGCGCCGGACGAATAGGGAATCCTTGATATCTACCTGGTCGGCTCAACTGAGTCGAGCCGAGTTGGCGCAAGGCATATAAATGGTCAGCCTGTCGAAGGATCGCACTCGTGCGTCGTACTCGATGTATCGCCCGGCCTGCTGAACGCCGTCCTTGACGATACCGCCATTGTCGGTTCCGTATCCCCGGTCACCGCGCCCAAGAAAAGGGAGAGCATCATGCGCAAGATCTTGATCGTCGGCGGTGGCTACGCTGGCTTCTACACCGCGTGGAAACTCGAAAAGAAGCTGCGTCGGGGCGAGGCTGAAGTGACGGTGGTCGACCCGCGGCCATACATGACCTACCAGCCGTTCTTGCCCGAGGTGATGGCCGGGTCGATCGAGGCCCGGCACGCCGCGGTGTCGCTGCGTCGCCATCTGCACCGCACGCGCGTCATCGCTGGGATGGTCAGCGCGATCGACCACAAGCACCGCGTGGTCACGGTCCGGCCCGCCGACGGCGACACGTTCGAACTGGGCTACGACCTCATCGTGGTCACCGCGGGCGCGGTCACCCGCAAGTTCCCGGTGCCCGGTATCGCCGAGCAGGCGATCGGTCTCAAGCACGTGGAGGAGGCGGTCGCAATCCGCGACCGGCTGCTGACGTCTTTCGACCGGGCGGCCACGCTACCGCCGGGCCCGCAGCGGCAGAAGCTGCTCACCGTCACTTTCGTCGGCGGCGGCTTCGCCGGCGTCGAGGGTTTCGCCGAGCTGCTGTCGCTGGCGACCGCGTTGCTGCAGCGCTACCCCGAACTGCACCGCGACGAGCTGCGGTTCCACCTCATCGAGGCGTCAGGCCGGATCCTGCCCGAGGTCACCGAGCGGTCTGGCCGCTGGGTCGTGCGCTTCCTGCAACAGCGAGGTGGGCAGGTGTACCTGGACACGCAGGTCAAGTCGGCGACCGGTGGGCACGTGGTGCTCTCCACCGGCGAGGAGTTCGACTCGGAGCTCATCGTGTGGACGGCGGGCAACGCGGCGAACCCGGTCGTGGGCATGCGCACCGACCTGCCGGTGGACGAGCGCGGTTTCCTCGTCACCCGGCCCGACCTGCGGGTCGGCACCGACACCGAACCGGCACCCGACGCTTGGGCCGCCGGGGACGACGCGGGGATCGAGGACCTCACCTCCCCGACCCCGGGCACCCGCACGGTGCCCAACGCCCAACACGCCGTCCGCCAGGGCAAGCTGCTCGCCCGCAACATCGTCGCGACCTTGCACGGCGGAAAGCCGAAGAACTACCGGCACCACAGCCTCGGCGCTATTGCGGCGCTCGGCATCGGTCACGGCATCTTCCAGTACCGGCGACTCGTGATCACAGGGCCGCTCGCTTGGCTGATGCACCGCGGCTACCACGTGCTGGCCGTGCCCAGCTGGGAACGCAAGGTCCGCGTGCTCGTGATCTGGCTGACCGCCGCGTTGTTCGGCCGCGACATCCTCTCGCTGGCGTCGGTGCAACACCCGCGCGACGCCTTCATCAATGGCGGCGAACCCGCCGTGCCGACCGAACAGGACCCCTCATGACCGAACACCACTGCATTGCCATGGAACCTGCTGCACTTCGCGCGAGTGCTCAAGGACGAGGTTGGAATCCCAGCGCACGGGAACCAACAGTCGGTTGGGACATGGGGCCACTCCGAGCCGCCTGCGGCCGATAATACCGGGCGGGGCCGGTGCGCCGGCGTCGCGTGTGCACTGGGTGTGCAGTGGGATCGCGACAATTCGGGCCAACGCGTCACCGATTGGATCGTCGTTACTCGGGCAGAGCGCGGGCGATTCGCTCACGATTATCGCCACGTGTCATCAGCGCCCGCCCGCTCGTCGCAGATTTCCCTGGGTCATGCGGCGTGGTCGGTGTCGACTTCGATCATTCCAATGTAGATCCAGTACTCCTCGACCAAGCCGTGGCTTGTGGTCGGCCCGACATACACCTTGCGGAAGACCTTCCCGTGCATCTCCACCAGCTCGGTCTTGACCTCTCGTGGCGCGCGGGGCCCGGTGGTGTTGGCCATCAGATAGCGCTGCCCTCGCGAGCGACGACCCCGGACATCTGGTTGTCCACCCCGGTGGGCATGGCCCTGGCGTCAAGGTGACCGGGCCACCGCAAATCCAGCACTCGGGCTCCATGACCGGGTCGGCGCCGAGCACCTCGCACCGGTGGCAGATCCAGACGGACCTCAACGTGCTCATGCCGCCCGCCGGGAGCGCGCGTACACGGGCTTGCGCGGCGCCACAGCACGCACATCCGCCGTGCTCGAGAACGACGCGCGGTAGGCCTCGACGAGCATCGACCGGATCGCTGCCGAGGACGGCCGCGCCGCAGGGTCCTTGACCAGCAGCTGCTCCACTAGTGGCCGAAGGCGACCGGCTCGCGAGGCCGGGGGCAGCGGATCGTGGAGCACCGCGGTGAGCGTCGGGACGAGGCCTTCGTGCAGGAAGGGAGGCCGGCCTTGGACGGCGGTGAAGAGCACGGTCCCGAGAGACCACAAGTCGGAGGCGGGGCGCGGCGGGTCGCCCAGAACGAGCTCCGGGGCGGTGTACGCCGGAGAGCCGACGACGTCGCCGGTGCGGCGGGCGGGGTGGGCCGGCTCGCCGCCACTGAGCTCGGCGATGCCGAAGTCGATCAGGACCAGCCTGCCGGTGTCCGTGATCATCAGGTTCGCCGGCTTCACGTCGCAGTGCACGACGCCGGCCTCGTGCACCGCCTCCAGTGCGGCGGACAGTTGCAGGCCGAGTGCGGCGACGACGGACGGTGGCAGCCGGTGCCGGTCTCGCAGCAGCTCGGCGAGGCTCACGCCGGGGTGGTAGTCCATCACCAGGGAGGCCGAACCGCGGTGCAGCACCAGGTCGTGCACGGCGACGACGTTGGGATCCCGTACCCGAGTGGTGAGCCGAGCCTCGGCGCCGATCAAGTTGTGTGGGCGGAACAGCTTGATCGCGACGTCCCGGTCCAGCAGTTCGTCGTGGGCACGCCACACGTCCGCCGTCGCCCCACGGCCCACTCGTTTCGCGAGCCGGTAGCGGCCGCCGAGCAGCACACCACACCGGGGAACGGGGGCGTTGTCGGCGGCGCGAGTGTGCGGTGCACCGGAAGGCGGACGAGTAGGCCGGATGCGACAACGGAAAATCATGAGACTCCTCTTGACCAGTGCCGCCGACGTCCGGGTCGATGAGGAGGTCGTGCGGACTCCACGGCTCACGCCGAGCGATGGGCTGCGAGTCCCACTATCGCGGGCTCACGAGGCGCTGTCTGCCCGGTCAGCAGCCAATGGCCGGCCCGGAGATCCGCCCGCCGGAAACCCTGCTACCCGGGAGGCCGGTCGTGTCCAGGGGCGCCCAGGGTAGGGGAGGGGGTGACCATGAGGTTCTGCCCGCTCGGATAGCGGCTAGCTGCGTAGTCGGGCCAGCGTGGCGGCCCTAGCCTGATGATCGTGACCCTGCGGTGCTTGCTTGTCGACGACAGCCTGGATTTCCTGTGCGCCGCACGGACACTGCTCGAGCAGGAGGGTCTACGGATCGTCGGCGTCGCCTCGACGGGTGCCGACGCGCTTGTCCGCGCTGCCGAACTGCGTCCCGACGTGACGCTTATCGACGTCGATCTCGGCACGACCGACGGCTTCGAGCTGGCACGGCACCTGGCCGGCCACCCGAATCTCGACGCTGGTCACCTGATCCTGATTTCCGTGAACGCCGAGGAGGACCTCACCGACCTGATCGATGCGAGCCCGGCCATCGGGTTCGTGTGGAAGCCGACGCTGTCCGCCGCGGCGATCAAGTCGCTGGTCCGCGACGTCGGAGATTGAGATGACTCCTGCTCAGCTCGGGCCCACGCCCGCGCGCTCCAGGGGGAACTCGGCCAGAACGGCGGTGCCGGCACCGGGTGCAGAGCGCAGGGCGAGGCGGCCGCCGAGCGTCTCGACGCGGTCCTTGAGTCCGAGCAGGCCGGTCCCGCCGGTGAAGTGCGCGCCGCCGCGGCCGTCGTCGTGGACCTGGACCCGCAGGACGACGCCGGCCGGCGTGGTGTTGATCTCGACCTCTACGGTCACGATCGAGGGCTCGGCATGTTTGGTGGCGTTCGTCAGCGCCTCTGCGACTACGTAGTAGGCCGCGACTTCGACCGGCTCCGGCAACCGTCGGCCGGCGGGCGCCTTGATCCGCACCGGGACGCTCGATCGGCGGGCGAGCGCGTTGAGGGCGGGGAGCAGTCCGCCCTGGGCGAGGGCCGGGGGATGGATGCCGCGGGCGAGCTCGCGCACCTCGTTCATGGCCGTGGCGGCTTCGGTCGCGAGAGCCTCCAGCTGTTCCGTCAGCGCGCCGGACTCGGGCGGTACGGCCGCTCGGGCGATCCGCGCGCGCATGGCGAGCGTGACCAGACGTTGCTGGGCGCCATCATGCAGGTCCCGCTCGATCCGCCGACGGGCCTGGTCGGCGGCGGCGACGATACGCGCGCGCGAGGCGGTGAGGTCGGCGTAGAGCTGGGCGTTGTCGAGGGAGACGGCGAGCTGCGCGGCGATGAGCCTGACGGCGTCGAGCCGTTCTGTGGTGAATGCGGCGCGCATGAGGCGGTTCTCCAGCAACAGCACCGCCCGCAGCGCGCCGCGGCCGAGGATGGGCATGGCCAGCAACGAACAGGCGCCGAGGCCGGCGATGTACGGATCGCGGGCGAAGCGGTCGTCGCGGGTGGCGTCGACGACGATCAGCACCTCAGCCGTCCGCTGGATGTAGCGCACTGCCGACATCGGCAGGTCGCGTTCATGCGGGCCGCCAGTCGTGGCGGTTTCTGTGATGTGGTTCGGTGCGCGCAGCAGCCAGTCGTGGCGGTCGTCGTCCCACAACAGCAGGTGCACGCTGGTGGCGCCGGTCATCGCACTGAGCACCTCGACGACGCGGGTGTGCAAGCGTTCGATGTTGGTCTCCGAGCTGAGCGCCTGCGTCGCGGCGAGGATGCCGAGCAGGTCGAGCGTGCCGGTCGTGACCGTCGAGGACAGCCGGAGATCATCGGCACGCCGGTCGCCGCCGGGTTCGCTGGTCGTGAGTGCTCCCAGCCGTGAGGTCGGGTAGGCCCAGTCCAGATGGGCGACCTTCGCCGTCGCGCCCCATGCGGCGTAGTACTGCCGCGCGAGGGCGATGAGGTCGCGGCCGGCCTGCTCCAACCCGTGTGCGAGGTAAAAGCGGGCGGAGCGTTCGGTGATGAGGGCGCGGTGCCACGGGCGCTGCCGGCCGGCGGCCTCGCGCCGGGCGGTGTCGAAGGCGAGGGCGCCGGTGCGGAAGTCGTCGACCGCCCAGGCCCGCTCCGCCTCCAGCAACCGCTGCAGGTGCCGGAAGTTGTCCGGCGCGTCCGCGGCGCGGGCGGCCAGCCACTGCGTCACCTCGTCCAGTTCGGACAGCAGACGGCCGCGTTCGTCACCGTGGCTGGCGCGAGCTTGCTCGGCGAGGGCCAACCCGCGCAGCAGACGGGCCAGGGCGGTGGGGTAGAGGCCAGGTAAAGCCGACAGCAGCGGCATCGCCGCCGCGGTGTGCTGCATCAGGCCGACGGGATCGCCGAAGACCGCGGCGACGAGCGCGTGGCTGAGACGCGCGTGGAAGAGCGCCATCCGGTTGCCGGCGTATCTGTCGGTGAGGACCGTCTTACCGATTGTGGCGGTGTTTTCGCCACGCAGTACATCGGCCAGCCACTGGTAGCTGTCGAGCCACTGCCCGGTCTGCTCGTTGCCGGTCCGGCGCACGAAGGCCAGCCCCGCCTCGATCTCGGCGGCGACGACGTCCAGCGACGGCGCGCAGTCCAGCAGGTAATGCGCGGTCGGATGGTAGGTGTAGCCGGCGTTGGCCAGGTCGCCTCCCGCGATCAGCCCCTCTCGGGCCCGCCCCGCGGCTTGGACACCGTTCTCGATCGGCTCGAACCAGCAGCTCAGCAGAGCGAACCGGCGTCGGGCTTCGGAGGTGCCGGGCTCGTAGGCGCGGACCTCTCCCAGCGCCAGGACCCGGCGCACCGCCCGGTATCCGGCGGCGTAGTCGCCGCGCCGCGCCACCGCGGCGACGGCGGCGGCGCTGGCAGGTCCGATGAGGGTCGGGCCAGGGCCGTGCTCGAGCCAGATCCGCAGCGCTTCCAGGCTCAGCCAGGCGACCGTGCCGTCGCCGCCGGCGAAGTAGGCCGCCGGCTGGACTGCGTCGATCAGACGGGTCGTGGCAAGCAGTGTCGGCTCTGTGAGATCGGGCCGAGCCATGTCCTCGGCAGCGTCGGTGCGATTCAGCCACCGGTACAGACGGTCGAACTGGTGGTCGAGCTCGGCGGCGAGCTGGTCCGCCACTGGCACGGTGATGCCGAGCTCACGCAGCAAGTCGATGCCGAGCCCGATCGCGTCAGCGAATCGGTTCCTGTGGGTCAGGCTGCTCACCTGCACCGCCGTCGCGACCGCGCGGTCCAATGCGGTGGGGCCCAGCCCTTCGATCGTGCGGTACTCCTCGTCCGCCTCATCCAGGCTCCCCAGGCCGTAGAGGGCGGCGTGGCGGTCGCTGTGCACCGCGACCAGCGTGGCGGTCTCACCCGGGTCGATCAGCCGCAGCGCGGCGGCCAGCAGCGCGTTCACCAGCGCGTGGTCCCCGATCAACCTGGCCTGTTCGGCGGCGCGCCGCAGCAGCCCCACCACCCGACGCCGCTCGCCGGCATTGTCGATCCCGTCAACGACCGGCAGGTACTGCTCGGCGGCGACCGCATACAACTCAGACACGCCGGCCAGCCGCCGGGCCGTGGCCAGCTGCAGGGTGCGTCGCCTCCCCGGGTCGAGCTCGCGCAGGATCGCCTCGCGGATCCGGTCGTGGCGGAACCGCACCGCCTCGTGGGCGCCGGGCTCCATGACGAGAAGGCCTTCGGCAAGGGCGGGCGCCAGCATCGGTTGCACCTCGGTCGCCGGGGCGCCGGTCGCAGTCTGCAGCAGGCTCAGCTCGGCGCGCCCGCCCAGACAGGCCATCGCCTCCACCAGCTGCCGGGACCGCGGCGGTACGGTCCCGATGCGTGCCGCCAGCAGCTCGCCGACCTTTGACCGGCGCAGATGGTCGCGCACCGTCGCCGTGTCCCACCGCCACCCCGCGGCGGTCGCGGTGAGCACGCCGTCGCGGCGCAGCGCGTTGAGCAGCTCTACGGTCTCGTACGGGTTGCCGGACGTGTGCGGCTCGATCACCGCGGCCAAACCCGCCGTGGCTGCCGGGGCCGCGTGCAGCATCTCGGTGACCATGGTGACGAGGCTCGGGACGGGCAGGTTGTTCAGTCGCAGGTGCCGAGCTCGGGCCTGGTCACGCCAGCGGGACAGCGGCGCCGCCAGCGGGTCCGCCGCGTCCACGTCCTCGTCGCGGTAGGCCCCCACCACCAGCAGGCCCTCAACCGGTTCCTCGTCGAGCAGCATGTCGACAAGGCCGAGCGGGGTGCGCCCGGCCCACTGCAGGTCGTCGAGGAACAGCACCACCGGGCGTTTCCGCGACGCGACTGCCCGCAGCGCCTGCACGCCTGCCCGCTGCGCCCGGTTCTGCGCGGTCAGCGGATCCCCGGGATCGGGCGGCACCGCCAGCAGCGCGGTGAACTCCGGCACCACGGCGGTCAGTAGCCCGGCGTTCGGGCCGAGCGCGGCCAGAATCCGTGCCCGGACCTCGGTCAGCTCGGCCTCCGGCTCTGCCAGCAACAGCCTGCCCAGCGCCCGAAACGCCTGCTGGACGGCGTTGAACTCCAGGTCCCGCCGGTACTGGTCGAACTTGCCGGCCACGAACCAGCCGCCCCGGCCGGCCACCAGCGGCCGCAGCTCGTCGACCAGCGCGGTCTTGCCCACCCCGGGTGTCCCGCCGACCAGCACCGCCCGGCACCGACCCTCACGCGCGTCCTCGAACGCCTCCTGCAGGGCCGCCAACTCGCCGTCGCGGCTCACCAGCCGCGGCGGCAGCAGCCGCAGCGGGACGTCGTGCTCGCCGATGCGGACCGAAGCCGCCGCCGGACGCGCCTGAACCTCCCGCACCCGCTCCAGGTCGTGAACCACGCCCTCGGCGGTCTGGTAGCGGTGGTCCGGTTCCTTCTCCAGCAGATGCAGGATGATCTCCGACAGCGGCCCCGGTACCGCCGGGTTCACCTTCGCCGGCGGTGCCGCCACCCGCGCCAGGTGATCGTGGGCGAGGCGCAGCGGGTCCTCCGTACCGAACGGCGGCTCACCCGTGGCCAGCTCGTACAGCGTCGCGCCCAACGCGTAGAGGTCGGCCCGCTGGTCCACCGAGCGGCTGGTGCGCCCGGTCTGCTCCGGCGCCAGATAGGCCAGCGTCCCCTCGATCTGCGTGTGGTGGGTGAACTCCGGGCGGATCTCGGCGAGCGAGGTCGCCAACGCGAAATCGACCAGGCACGGGACACCGTCGCC
This sequence comes from Pseudonocardia xinjiangensis, assembly GCF_012911925.1. GTDB lineage: Bacteria > Actinomycetota > Actinomycetes > Mycobacteriales > Pseudonocardiaceae > Pseudonocardia > Pseudonocardia xinjiangensis. The sequence goes on from NZ_JAAXKY010000022.1 coordinate 22,378, forward strand.
GGAGATCACTATGTTTGCCGGGCTGATGTCGCGGTGCATCACACCCCGCCGGTGCATCCCCGCCACCGCCTGGGCCAACCCCACCGCCAGCCCGATCAGGACATCAGCCGGCAGCGGCTTGGCCAGCCCTGCCAGGCTGGTGCCACCAACATCCGCCAGCACGATGGACCCCGGGTATCGGGGCGCCTCCAGCTGCGCCACCCCCGCGACATCGCGCAGCCGCTCGAGCATCGCCCGCTCGTGCCGCAGCCGGCACTCGGCGTCCGGCCCCAGCGGCTCCTTACGGATGACCGTGCGACCAGTCAAGTACAGCCGACTCACGCGCGTGCGTTCGCACTTGTGCAGTACCTCGGCCTGCGGATCTCGGCCCGGCAGCACCCCGCCTGCCTCCATCCGACACCTCCACGCGCGGTCGGGCCCCGCTCACACCGTGCCTACACCTGTTCGAGAGCGAAGGCGACCCTTCGTACGACCGCGACGCGGCTCAACCCCGCTAGCCGTTTCCGGCGCCCGGCGCGCGCCCTCCGCCGGAGCTGTCGGCGGGGTGTAGCGGGCCGACCTGCGCCAGTAGGTGGTCTGCCGGCCCCCCACGGCCGCCCGGCAGGATCGCCGCTCCGGCCGGGTGAGGGTGAGGCTGGGGGCGGTCCGGCCGGAAGTGCTCCACGCATCCGGAGCTGACCCAGGTCGTCGGCGGACAGGTCCGACGGGCGATCAGGACGTGCACGCTGTGTTCGTCAGGCCAGACGTGCGCACGTTGTCGGCCGCATTGGGTGCCCCGTCGGATCCGCTGCACGGCGGAAAGGTCGGTGAGCTGCCCACCCGGGGCGATCACCGTGTCGAACTCGACCGCGCCGCCCGAGGGCGGCAGTACGGTGCCGGTCGCGCCATCCGAACTGGCCGCGGCCGCGGCCGCCCCGTCGGTCGCGGCTTCGAGGGCAGCGCCTGGTGCTCTGTAGCGTGGCAGCGGCCGTCAGGGACTACGGAGGCGCCGAGTTCGGACTCTTCGGCGCCGCAGAACAGGCCGGCGATCGTGATCAGTCGCGGCGTCCGCGTGTACCGGGTTCACAGTCGGGGCACAGCGGCGACGTGCAGCCGGTGCATGGCGGGATGTCGAGGGGTTGGACGCGGAAGTGGTCGGCGGGGTCGACGTTGATCGGCACCATGCGGTCGTCGAGCGACACGCGGACGCAGCTGGTCGTGGCGGTGAGGACGCCGCCCTCGATGTACCGCTGCAGTTGGGGGTCGAACACCTGGACCCTCTGGGCAGGCTGGTAGCGGGTCATGCCGCGGCGCTCCGTTCGCGTGGGCGGGGCCTGTAGCCGCGGAGCTCGCTCTCGTCAGCCGTCTGCCCTGAGCAAAGGGGGCGCCCGTCCCAGGTGATGACGCCGACCTGAACGAGCGGCTCAACGGCCTCGCCGGAGTTCCTGTCGGGGCGGACGACGAGCGATCCGCGGGCCCCGACCCGCTCGATCCCGGACAGCCGCTCGTCGCCCCGGGCCGCCGCCACGACAGCGGCGTCGAGGGTGGACACGTTGACGCGCTCGATGCGGGCGAGTAGCTGGGGCGCGCGCTCGACCAGCACGGGGATGACCGTGCATCCACGCAGCTCAGGCACCGGAGGCGCCTGCGCATGTGCCTCGCCCAGCGTCGGGTGCAGCCCCTCCGCGAGGGCACGGGGCAGGATCAGCCCAACCTCGTTGGGCAGGCTCCCGATCGTCACCTGCACGTTGGACCCGGTAGCGACGGCGTCGACCTGCTCGTCGAAGACGCCGCCGCTGGTCGTCCAGCTCATGCCGCACCGCCTGCCTGGGCGCGGATCTGCGCGGCGGCGTAGCGGAGCCCCGCCACAACCGCCCGGTCACCGGCGTTGTCCGACCAGTCGTAGAGGTCCTCGGCCTCCCGGAACCCGAGCGCCTTCATCGCGGCGGCCATCACGAGATGCGGGTGGTCGGGCTCGGAGACACCGGTCTCAGGGTCGTAGTCGCTGACCCCGACGAACGACTTCTCAGCGTCGATGCCCTCGCGGTAGCCGGACACGGCAGCGAGCGCGCCCGCCGTGCAGCAGGGCATCCCGGGCTCATACGGCTGGAACAGGGCCCTCGTCCAGTAGTCGCCGACCTCCAGGCCATCGGTCTCGATGAGTGTGGCGGCCTGGTCGATGAGATCAGCGACCTGTGCGGGTGACGGATCCTCGATGATCGGTGTGTCGGGCGGTATCGTTGCCATTACGGGTTCCACTCAGGTCTCGGTCCAGTTGGCGCGGATTGGCTCGCATCGCGGGCAGGCGGCGGAGCCCTTTTTGCTGTTCAGCGGGCCGGTTGACCGATCTGGCCGATGCCGGCGATGAGGGGGAGTGTCGTCGCCGGAGCGCGGTACGTCCGCCCGGTGAGCGGCAATTCGCTGTACCCGCGAGCAGGAACATCAATTACCTGCTGGCAGGCACGCGCATGTTCCACAGCGCTGCTCCATGAACCGACGTTCAGGGCAACGTGCGGACGAGAACGTGACGTGCCCGCACTTCGGCGAGGGGTACGGGCGCGGGGTCAGTTGTTGCCGAGGAACGTGAGGACGGCCAGCACACGCCGGTGGCTTTCAGCAGCCTCGGCGATGCCCAGCTTCGTGAGGATGCCGCGGACGTGCTTCTCGATCGTCCCCTCGGCCAGCCACAGCCGGTGGGCAATGCCGGCATTGGACAGACCCTCGGCCATGAGCCCGAGCACTTCACGCTCCCGTGATGAGAGGGGCTGCAGGGGGTCCCCGACCCGGTGGGCGGCGAGCAGCTCCTGCACGAGCGCGGGATCCACGACGGAGGCGCCCTTGATGATCCGGTCCAGCGTGGAGAGGAAGTCCTCGACGTCGCTGACGCGGTCCTTGAGCAGATATCCCATGCGCTGCCCGCCACTGAGCAGCTCGGTGGCCTGCTCGACCTGGACGTGCCCCGACAGGACCAGGATCGCGGTGTCGGGCAGCTCCTGGCGGATCGTGCGGGCCGCGTCCAAGCCTTCGGTGGTGTGCGTGGGCGGCATCCGGATATCGACGATCACGAGGTCCGGGCGCAGCCGCAAGACGTGGGCCATCAGCTCGGTGTGCGTACCGTAACGCCCGACGATGTCGAACCCGGCCCCCGCGAGCAGGCTGGCCAGGCCTTCACGCAGCAACACGTCGTCCTCGGCCAACACCACGCGAGCGCCGCTCTCCGCCATTCCACGATTATTGACCGGCCCACGCACGGGGTGCACAGACGATCGCGGTCTGAGGACACGGCGGGCAGCGTTCGCTCAGATCATCCCTGAAGTCGTCCCTATGGATAGTCGGTCCACTCGTGGGCGGGTGAAAATCGTGGCGTGCACTTGCGACGACGCCACATGCGACCGGCCCAGCGCGCTCACCACAGGTAGGAGCGGCTCATACAGCTGCCACTGCGCGTTGATGAGGCCGTGACGGGCACCCGCGGGTACGTTGCCGACGAGGTCTTCAGCGGTGACGGTTTGCTTGAACCCTCCACGAGACCCTCACTCGATCCAGCTCACCGACACACACCTGCCTGATGTTCGAGTGTCCGTCGTGCTCCTGGATCCGCCGGTAGCCGGCCAGGCCGCGGTCCAGGACCAGCAGGTGGGTGCCGGTCGGGTCCGGGACGCAGTTCTGCCTGCCAGGCAGGTCCAGCCTCAGCTCAGCGCCGAACGCGGTGCGCACGCCAACCTGCTTGGCGGCTTCGGCGAAGCGCACCAGGTCGTAGAGGCCGTCGTGGTCGTCAGCGCGAGGGTGTCGATGCCCCATCCGGGCCGCCTGCTCGGCCAGTTCCTCAGGGCGGCTGGCGCCGTCGAAGAAGCCGAAGTTGGAGTGGCAGTGCGGGGTCGCACCAACGATGGCGAACTGAAGCTGTTCGCGGTTCCGGAGGCCGTCACAACTTGGACTTGACAGTCCAATAGGGTTTCGCCGATAGTTGGCTGGACGGGCTGGCGCAGGCCTCCGCCCGGGGTCGCCGTCGACTGTGCTGTCGGCCCGTCAAGATCGCAAAATAGGAGATCAGATGCCCTCGACGAGGGGCTTTGCCGTCCGTCGTGGGGGCGGCGCGACTCGCGACCGTCTCCCGTGAACAACGTCTGAATGTGGACCTATCGGTCCAACCTGGCGAGGCGTTCACGCAGGCGAGGGCGTACGCCGCGCTACACCATCGACATCGCACTTCAGGGTCGTACTGAAGCCCTGGGCTGCGAGTGGAAGCCGAGCCGGAGCTCGCCGGGCAGCGGGCGGTCGGCTGCCCGAGGAGCAGAGGTAAGAGTTGGTCTTCCCGGGCGCTCACTTCCGGAGAGATCCACTGAGCCCGTCACTAGATCTGGCTGAAGTCGAACATCGCCTGGCGGCGGACTCCGGCCTTCAGGTGGACCAACAGGGGATGGGAGCATGGTCCGACGATAGTTTTCCATCAAGCCCAGTCTGGGCATGGAAAGTGAAATGACCGAGTGGGTCGCTTCACTGAACTTACGCGTCTGGTGACGCGTAACGAGATGGCGACTCTAGGTAGGGGAATAATGCGCATCGGAATAGGAAAGACCAACAGGCTCTTCACGTTCATCGCTGCTGTGGTTGCCCTCCTGGTGGCTTCCGCGACTTTGAGCTTTCCAGCATGGGCCGAGAGCCACGAGCATGGTTCCGTGGCGGCGCAGTCACCGTCGCCTTATCCGCAATCTCAACCGCCCGCTGGTTTTAAGTCCGAGTACGCCGAAGTAAATGGCTTCCGTATGCACTACGTGCGGGGCGGCAAAGGTTCGCCTGTGGTAATGATCCACGGGTTCCCCGAGGAATGGTCCGAGTGGCGGCAGCAGATGGGCCCGCTGTCCGAGACCCACACGGTGATCGCCGTCGACCTGCGTGGTTATGGCGAGTCCCAGGTCACTGAGGGTGGTTACGACGCAGCGCAGTTGGCGAAGGACGTGCATCAGCTGCTGACGCAGTTGGGGCTCAACAACGGTGTCCAGGTAGTCGCCCACGATATTGGTGAGGTGGTCGCCTACGCCTACGCGGCGCAATTTCGGTCGGAAGTGCGGAGCATGGCCGTGATGGAAGCTCCCATCCCGGATGAGAGTTTTTACCACTTCCCCGTGCTCAACGCCGACCCGAATCAGCCCGCGGCGTGGCACTTCGGCTTGTTCCAGCTGCCCCTCGCTGAAAGGCTCATCGCCGGTCACGAACGTGTCCTCGTCGAGGACTTGATGCTTGAGTATGTGGCGGGCGACAAGTCGCCGTTCACGGCCTCGGACTTTGACTTCTACGCCCACTTTCTCAAGGAGCCCGGCCGCCTGACGGCCATGTTGAGTGTGTACCGTGCGTTCCGCACAGATATTCAGCAGAACAAGGAGTTCTTGGCTCAGGGCAAGTTGCAGATGCCCATCCTCGCGATCGGTGGCGAGCGCTCCTTCGGTTCACTGATCGCCGACCAGTGGCGTGAGTACGCCGTGAACGTCCAGGGACGGGTCCTGAACGGTTCAGGCCACTTCGTGAACGAGGAGAGGCCACAGGAAGTGACGGCCATGCTGCAGTCCTTCCTACAGAAGTAGCTGTCGGTAGGGTCGCACTGGTGGTGACTAGGATCGCCACCAGCGCGACCCAGCGGCGGAACGGTCGAAGGACTGGATGAATACGGTGTGGTTCACCGCCGGCGTAGGGGTGTTGGAGGGATTTGCCGCTCTTCGCCGTCAGATGGAATCGCTTCGGAAGTCAATGGTACCGACGACACGCGCAGCGCTAGGTCTGACCGCGGTTGCGCGGCCGTGTCAGCCCTTGATGAGGTCGACGATGTGGCCGAAGTCGAGATTTGATGCGAGCGCCGTCAGGTCTCCCTTTGCAAGCTTCGCCGCAGCCGCCTGTGTAGCTCCGAGGGCGTGGGTGTAGGGGTCGACCCCGAGGCTGACCCGGCGGACACCGATCGTCTGGAGTTCCGCGAGGGTAGCCGTGTCCTGTGGGCTGACGAGCACGTTGACCGGCTTGGGAGCGACAGCCCTGATGACTGCGCTGATGGCGGCCATGTCCGGCAGGTTCGGTGCGTAGAGGACGTCAGCACCTGCCTCCGCGAAGGCCGAGAGGCGGCGGATGGTGTCATCGATGTCGGAAATCCCCCACAAGAAATTGTCCGTACGCCCGGTCAGAACGATCCGTCCGTGCGCTGCCGCGGCGGCGGCCTCGATGCGGCGGACCGCGTCATCGAAGTCGCGAATCGGGTTGGAGGGGGCACCCGTGGTGTCCTCGACTCCGATGCCGGCGAGACCTCGGGCAATAGCAGCGTCGACAGTGACCCGGACATCTTCGGGAGTCTCGCCGTAGCCGTCTTCAAAGTCGCCGTTGATCGGCAGACCACTCACGGACGTGAGTAGGGCGGCATGGTCAAGGTGCGTGTCACGGCTGACGGCGTGGACGCCATCGATCCGGCCCAGTGTCGCGGCGAAAGCCGCTGAAGAGGTCGCGATGGACGTGAACCCGGCCTCCTTGAAGAGCAGAGCCGAGGGGCCGTCCCAGGCGTTGGGCATGATGAACGTATCGGGGCCACGGTGGAGTTCGACGAACTGTTCGTAGCGCGCTTGAGCTGAAATGTCAGACATGGCGGAGCTGTCCCTTCTAAGATGGCGAAGGTCTTGGTCGACGACCCAGATCGGAAGCTCTTCGGCTTTCTCCGCGGTGTCATCATCTCAGCTTCACGCTCGTGTCTCGACCCGTGTCTCAAATGCCCTCGCCGGCGGGCAGATCAAGAGCATGGGATGACGGTGAGGTTCGTCAGGACTACTCACCGTGCCGGGCTGTTCCCGGTCGCGTCGATGTGCGGGTTGCGTGCAGCGATGACAGTGAACAGGGTGGCGACGAGGCCGAGCCCGCCGTATCCGAGAGCGATCTGCGGTAGCGAGAAGGTGCTCAAAAGTTGGCCGGCGATGAGGGCGGGGATCGTCGCGCCGCTGTAACTGAGGAGGTAGATGACGCTGAAGGTCGGTGCCCGCTCGGCCAGGGTGCTGCCGTGCAGCAGGGTGCGGGTGGCGGCGCTGATGGCGATGCCTTGAGAGGCGCCCGCGACGATGGTCGCGGCGATGAACAACACCAGTGTGCCGGTGGCGATCGCTGTGACGATACCGATCATCCCGGTCAGGAAGCCGATCATGCCGACGCGCTGGGCGGTCGCGGGTGTGAAGCGGCTGGCGAGGGGAGCGCCGAGAACACTCGGACCCATGTAGGCGGCGAACACCAGTCCGACGCCGAGCGGGCTGCGAGTGTGGAGCTGATCTTCGACCAGCGCGGGCACGAACGCTTGATAGAACGCGCCGGCCGCCCAGGTCGCTAGGAAAACCGCGGCCGCGACCGGGAGCAGACTCCTGACCCGGGCCGGCACGGAGACCCGGGGGCGCAGCGATCGCCACGCACCCGGCATCCAGGTCGCGGTTTCCGGACTGACGACGATCAGCGCCACGGACACCAGGAGGAGGACGATGACGACCAGGAAGATGAGGTCGCGCGGCCAGGGGCCGAACTGGACCAGGGCGCCGGAGGCGATGGCGCCGAAGGCCAGGCCGAGCATGACTGTCTGGCTGGACGCGACGGAGGCCAGCCAGGCCGGTCGAGCCGGTGCGGCGTCCACGATGTAGGAGGTGAGGCTGCTGCTGGCCAGGCCGGCGCCCAGGCCCATCAGCAGCCGACCAGCGATCAGGATACCGATCTCGTGCACGTTCAGTAGCAGCACACAGCCCACAAGGAGCAGGATGAGGCTGGCGATCGAGGTGGGCCGTCTGCCCAGATGATTGGACAGTCGCCCCAACACCAGCAGCGTGGCGAGAGTGGCGACGGAGTAGGCGACGACGGTCATCGAGATGCCGGCGTTGGTGAAACCCTCCTCGGCCCGATAGATGTTGAACAGCGGAATCGTCGAGCCCACCGCGGCAAACGCGGCCACCAGGGAGACCACCGCAGATATGAAGGCCAGCCGGAGCGTTCTCCCCCGGCTGGCCACGTTGGTCACTGGTGCCGTGCTGTGCATCGACCTGTGCCTTCCATATGTCAAAGACCACTTCTGGGCTTGTGCGTGAAGCCTTCCCGAGTGCGCCCCCTGCCTCGCTCCGGTCTCCTCATTCCCTCCGGGAGAGTGTCACGAACCGCGCCGCCACCGCGGCGAGCACGGCGGAGGCAAGGACGATGAAGCCCGCCGTGAGGAACACCGTCTGCAAGGTTGTCGACGAAACAAGGATCGCGCCGAGGCCAGACCCTGCCGCCAGGGCTATCTGAAGGTTCGTCACATTCACGGCCGACGCGGCCTCCGGGGTTTCCGGGGCCGCGTCGAGTATCCAGACCAGCGTTCCCGGGTTCACGATTCCCCAGAACAGGCCCCACAGCACGAGCAAGAGGCCATCCAGCCAGGGCAGGCTGCCCGAGCTCGCCAGCCCGATGAGCAATGCGGCCACTACTGTCGCCGACCCGGCGAAGCTGCCGATCACTCCGCGTTTGAACAGCGATCCGGCGACGAGTGAGCCGACGATGCCACCGCAGCCGTAGATGACGTAAAGCAGGGAGACCACGCCGCTGGACAGATGCGTGTGGTCCATGAGGAATGGGGTGATGTACGTCCAGGCGGTGAACTGTCCGATGAACACCAGCGCGCCCGCCGCCATCCCGAACCGGGCGGCCCGCCGCGTCAGGACTCCCACGAGATCGCGCAGGTGCGTACGGCCGTCCGGCGGAATGCTCGGCAGCAGGACCGTTTGCGCAACCACGACGAGCAGTGTCGCCGCTGCCGCGGTGGCGAAAGTCAGACGCCATCCGATGAGGTTGCCGAGGAACTGTCCCGCCGGCAGCCCCACCACAGTCCCACCCGAAATACCCGCCGCGATGATGGTGATGGCGCGAGTGCCGCCGGCTGGGCCCACCAGCTTGGGGCCGACCGGTGAGACCACGGTCCAGAAGGCTCCGAGTGTGGCGCCGAAGAACATACGGGCGATCAGCACCAGGGCGAAGTTCGGCGCCACCGCGACGACCGCGTTCGACACCAGCACCGTCAGGCCCAGGACGAGGATGACCGAGCGCCGGTTGAAGCGGCCGGATCCGAGGAAGAACAGCGGCGCCGACACCGCGGCGCTGAAGCCCGGTACGAGCACCATCAGACCCGCGAGGCCGAGCGAGACATGCAGTCCGTCGGCGATCTGCGGCAGCAGCCCCACCGGCATCGTCTCAGTCATGACGACGACGAACGCGCCGAGCGCGACGGCACCCACAGACGCCCAGCCCCGCCTGCTGTCGAGCTCCGCGACGGTAGACGCAGCGCGGGCGGCCGCAGGCTGGGTCGGGACGGCCGCGGCGCACGACGATGCCGCGACCACGCGCACCCGCGGTGCACGGTGCGTCGACATCCCCTCTTCGGTTTCGGTCATGTGTTCTCGTCCACTCATCGCATGCTCCTGACCGGGCCTGCTCTGTAAACACCCCAGGATGTATCCGCGCGAGTCACGCGGGGCAGTCAAAAACTCACGTTGAGATTTAGCCGCATGAGGCTTCGCCGTCGGCATGCTTTGGGGCGCGAGTCGTCCGGCCCGCCCTCGAGGTGCCGCCAGTTCTGGTCGAACACGGAGATTTCCTATACCGCGAATCCTGTAGGGGTCTGCGCGTTGAAGATCTCTGTCCGAACGCTCCATGCGAACTGCAACAACAGGGTGACCGGCGAGCGTTCGACGATGTTCACCATCGACTGAAAGTCGAGCTCCGGAACTTCTTCCGAGAGTCTGATCGTGCGCTGGAGGTACCGCTCAGCGCCAACGATCTGCGGTTCGTGATAAGTGACGTCGACAGTGATGTCGCCAGCATAGTCATACTTGCGGTCGGCATATTCCCGCAAGGTTATGGCAGTGCATGACGCGAGCGCCATGAGAAGAAATTCGGTCGGCGTTGGACCGGCGGCCACCGATCCAGTCCGGGGATCGTCGGCCGTATAGGTGAAATTACCAGTCCTGATCTCGGTCTCCAGTCGACTGGTTGCCAGGAGCGTGGCGTGAGCGGTCGCGACGATTACGTCGTTGTTGCTGGTCATGGTGGATCCCTTTTATTGCTCTATGACGGAAGCGCAGGTGCACGGTGCTGGCCGTGCCGAGGTCATGGGGGACTTGCGTGTGGATCGCCCGGGGCTGCCCGGTCCGGCCATGCCTAACTCAACGGAGGCGGGGCATGCCGCACGGGTGATGTCACACACGCCCGTGCGGGCGCTGTGTCGCGTACGCGGCCTGGCCCCGATCAGTCGCTGATTGGTGGACTATCGCTCCAGATGGCTGGACTGTCAAGTCCATTGGAGGGTGGCCCGGGGGTCGAAGCCGGTCGCTCCTGAAGTGATCTGGTGGAGACACCATGAAGATGAAGTGCTCGAGTCGTGAGCCTTCTCCCGAGCCAAGTCACGCGGGATCCGCGCCGATGCCCTGCTCTACCGCCTGAGGGCTGGCACGGTCTGTGGCCCAGCGCTCGTTGCTGTCGATGCGCGGCGACCGCCTCTTCTTCTTAGGAAACTGGACCGTCTGGACCGATGTTGGCGGAAGGGATCACGAATGGTTTCCGAGCGTGGACGCTGGTCTCGAAGATCCTGGCTTGCGTGGCCATCTTGGGGCCCGCCCACGCCGTCTGTGACCAGCTGCGCCTGCCTCGCTGCCGGGCCGCGTCCAGCGCGAGGGCGGGCCGATCCCGCGCTGGACCGACCCTCCGGGGGCTCGCCACCGCGATCATGGCCGCCTACCGGCGACTACCTGCTCTCCCCGGCGGCGCGCACCTAGCGGCTGATGGCAGTGGCTATCGGCCGCGTCGAGGTCCGGCTGTCCCTCAACGGGTTCGCATCAAGGGTGGCGAGCTGAAGCCTGTTCACGCACCCGCTGCCACGGCCAGACTTGACAGTCCAGTAGAGCTTCGCCGATAGTCGACTGGGTAGGCTGTCGCAGGCCGCCGCGGACGCCGTGTCGGCTGCGCCGTAAGCCCGCAACGATCTCAAAATAGGAGCTCAGATGCCCTCAACGAGGGGGTTCGCCGCCCGTCGTCGCGGCGTGCGCGACTCAACCAGGCGATCTCGACGGACTGGACTAGCGCGTCCGAGAAAGGCCGGCATGGCATCAGCGTGTGGCGGCGAAGGCTGGATGCAGGGAGGCGCCGGATGAAGGCGGTTGTGGTGACGGATCAGGCCGTGGGAACGGCCGGGATGACGCTGGTGGAGCGGCCGGAGCCGAACGCGGCGATAAACGACGTCGTTGTTCAGGTTCATGCGTCGGGATTCACCCCGGGTGAGCTGACGTGGCCCTCGACCTGGACCGATCGCCTCGGCCGGGATCGGACACCGTCGATCCCTGGGCACGAGCTGGCCGGAGTGGTGAGCGCTCTCGGCTATGGCACGACGGGGCTGTCGGTGGGCCAGCGGGTGTTCGGGCTCACGGATTGGACTCGCGACGGCACGCTGGCGGAGTATGTGGCCGTCGAGGCGCGTAACCTCGCGCCGCTGCCGGGCGACGTTGACTTCACGGTGGGTGCGAGCCTGCCGATCTCGGGTCTGACCGCATGGCAGGGATTATTCGTGCACGGCCGCGTCCAGGTGGGACAGAGCGTCCTCGTGCACGGTGCGGCCGGTGGAGTCGGATCGATGGTGACGCAGCTCGCACGCGAGGCGGGCGCCTATGTCATCGGCACCGGACGTGCCGCCGACCGGCAGGTCGCGCTCGATTTCGGCGCGCAGGAGTTCGTCGACCTCGAGAATGACGCCCTGGAAGACGTCGGCGGAGTCGATCTGGTGTTCGATGTCATCGGCGGCGACATCGGGAAACGGTCCGCAGGCGTGATCCGACCCGGAGGAACGCTGGTGACCATCGCCGGCCCCGCCGAGGCGCGACCCGCAGACGGCCGAGCGATCGACTTCGTCGTCGAGGCCGATCGAGCCCAGCTGAGTGAGATCGTCCGGCGGGTGCGGGACGGACGACTGCTGACGAACATCGGCGTCGCGGCCCTCGACGACGCTGTCGCCGCCTACAATCCGACCGAGCGGATCAAGGGGAAGACGATTATCCGCGTTCGTCCATGACGACTCAGGGCGGCGAGCGGTCCTGCCCTCCTCGTGGATCAGCCTCAGCCGCGTGGCCAGGAGGTGAGATCCGATTGGTCCGCCGCGGATTCGGGATAGCAAGCTGAACGGGTAGGGGAAGTCAGTGACCACCTCGACCGCGTTCGACACGGCCGACGTCGACTTGCTGCTCGAACGCTACGCGGACGGCATGCGCCCGATCCTTCGCCAGCCGGGCCGCTGTGGTTGGCGGCCGAGGAGGCGGTGGCAGGACCGCCACGAAAGGAGTTGACCGTGCTCGCTCTAGTGGTGGACCACGATGTCCCGGCCGAGTTGCGGCTCGGCGAGACCGCAGAACCCGTTCCCGCGTCCGACGAGGTGCTCGTCGAGGTACGCGCGATCTCGCTGAACCACGGCGAGCAGCGCGGCGCGATCTTCAACTACGGCGAGCTGCGTGGCGTCGCCGATCAACCGGCGGGTTACGTACCGGGGTGGGACGCCGCGGGTGTGGTGCGCACCGCTGCGGCCGACGGTTCCGGGCCGCCCGCGGGCAGCCGGGTCGTCACGTTCGGACCGTCCGGTGCGTGGGCGCAGCTGCGGGCCGTCCCGGTCGCCGAGCTGGCGGTGGTGCCCGACGGGGTCGACCTCGGAGCAGCCTCGGCTCTTCCGGTCGCCGGGGTCACGGCGCTGCGCGCGCTTCGCAGACTCGGTTTCGTGACGGGGCAGCGGGTGCTCGTCACTGGGGCGTCCGGCGGGGTCGGACGGTTTGCGGTCCAGCTGGGAGCGGCAGCCGGGGCGCACGTGATCGCCTCGGTCGGCAGTGCGGCGCGCGGCGAGGACCTCGCCGAGCTGGGAGCGGCCGAGGTCGTCGTCGGCCTTGAGGGCGTCGAGCCGGGGCTGCACGGCGTGCTCGACAACGTCGGCGGCCCTCAGCTGGCCCAGGTGTTCGGCCTGCTCGCCGTGGGCGGGTCGGTGCAATCCATCGGCGCCACGTCCGGTGAGCCCACCGTGTTCGAGCCGTACGCGACCGTCGGCGAGTTGCGCAGCCTGCAGTCGTTCATGATGGGCGGAGGGCTGGCCGGGGACCTCGCTGTGCTCGTCGGGATGCTCGCCGAAGGGTGCCTCGACCCGCAGATCGGCCTGCGCGGGGACTGGAAGGACGTTGCGAGCGCAGTGGAGACGCTCTTTGCCCGCCGGATCCCGGGCAAGGCCGTGCTCGACGTGAGCTGACCGGTCACGCCGAGGTTCACGACACCGCGAGCATGTCGGTGGTGTCGATCTGGCGTTCGATGTATTGGCGGCGACGTCGGGAAGCGGTCCGCGGCCCTGATTCGTTCTGGGGGCACGCTGGTGACGATCGCCGGGCCGCCTGAGGTTGGGCGCCCAGAGTCGAGCGATTGATTTCGTGGTCGGGCTGATTGCGCTCAACTTGGTGAACTGGCCGCGCGGGTACTGGATGGAAGGCTACCGACCAACATCGGCCACGTCGCATCCCCGGACGATGCCGTCACCGCGTTCAATGCGCACGTTTGTGGACGAGGACGAGCTCGCCCAGCGGCAGGACCGGCGGGGCCAGCGCATGAGCTGATCGTAGTCACCTGAGAAGAGAGAAAGGTCGAAGACATGAAGATCGCTGTCATCGGCGGGACCGGGCTCATCGGATCGCAGGTGGTGAAGATCCTGACCGCTTGCGGGCACGAGGCGGTGCCACACTCGCCGTCCACCGGGCTGGACCTGTTGAGCGGGAAGGGACTGCCCGAGGCGTTGGCGGGACCAGATGTCGTCGTCAACTTGACGGACTCGCCGACCTCCGATGAGGCCTCGCTCGGGTTCTTCCAGACGACGATGGACAACCTGCTGCTGGCCGCCAGGTCCGCCGGCGTCGGCCATGCGGTGGTCCTCTCGATTGTCGGCGCCGAACTGGTGCCGGAGCTGGTGTACTACCGCGCAAAGGTGCTGCAGGAGGACATCCTCAAGGCCGGTCCCGTGCCGTACTCGATCGTCCGCGCCACGCAGTTCTTCGAGTTCATCGACACGGTGCTGTCGTGGACCTCTGACGACAAGACCGTCCGCCTGCCCGCCACGCGCATCCAGCCCACGGCCTCGGCCGACGTCGCCCAGGCCGTGGCCGAGGTCTGTGTGAGCGCCCCGCTGCAAGGCACCCGCAACGTCGCCGGCCCCGAGGTCTTCACGCTCGACGAGCTGGGCCGGATCACCCTGGCCGCCCACGGGGACCAGCGCGCCGTCGTCACCGACAACAACGCCGGCAAGTACGCCGCCGCCTCGAGTGACGTTCTCATCGCCAAGGGCGACGCCGTCATCGCCAAGACCACCTATCGGGACTGGCTCGCGCGATGACTGAGGCGGGGCTCGCACGACCTCCGTCGTGCAGGCCGCCGGCCATACGGTCGCCCGGTCAGGCCGGGACGAACACCGCCGTGTTCTTCTCCGGGTTCACCATTCACAGCACGTGGTCGATCCCCGCCGTGGAGGCGTTGACCGTGAGCAGGCCGTACATGGTGCCGTCCGACGCGTTCCTCGGCGCCGACCTAGAGAACTTCCTCGACCAGGAAGAACCCGGCCGTGACACCGGCGCGGGACCTGGTCACAGCGAATTCACGGCGCCGCACCCAACCCAATCTGGGTGGCCGATGCGCCCCGGATCCCCCTGCGCACAGGGCGTGTTCTGGCTGGCCGCGGCACGCGACGCGTTCTCCAACCGGATCGTCGGGTGCCAGTGCTCGAACCGTCGCGACATCGGCCTCATCCTCGGCGCGCTCGAGTACGCGGTCTGATCCCGCGGGATCCGCGGGCACGTTGTACCACCCGGAAAGGGGTTCGATTCACAGGTCGCTGCGCTTCTCCAGTGCCTCGATGGGGACGAGGCGGAGAACGACCTGTTCGCCTAGATCGACGGGTGGTACAACACCGAACGCATTTCAACGCTGGCTGCGTGGCGCTCACCCGATGAGTACGAACGCCTGGCCTGCTGGCCAAGGCGATCCCCGGCAGCTGACGCTGCCGAGCCCGACCCGGCTGCCGCCGCGGTAGGCAGCCAGGTGGCCAGCATCGTGTATGAGCGGCGCACGCGAGAGTGAACCCCCGTGAGCTCGCCAGTCGGCGACACTCTGGTCACAACCGTGGCTCGCCGATTTGACATGTCGTGGCCCACCGTCGGTCATTCCGTGAGCGCGGCTTCGCCAAACAGCCAGCGCCGGAGCAGCTCCTTGCGCACCTTGCCGTTGGTGTTGCGCGGCAGCGTTTCGACATACTCCAGGCGGGAGGGCAGGTACGACATAGTCATGCCCTGGTCGCCGAGGTATTCGCACA
This sequence comes from Pseudonocardia xinjiangensis, assembly GCF_012911925.1. Classification (GTDB taxonomy): domain Bacteria; phylum Actinomycetota; class Actinomycetes; order Mycobacteriales; family Pseudonocardiaceae; genus Pseudonocardia; species Pseudonocardia xinjiangensis. The sequence continues at coordinate 37,754 of NZ_JAAXKY010000022.1, forward strand.
GCTCAACCAGGGTGACCGGGGGCGAGGTCGTCGGGGCGATCACCGCACAGGCCAGTTCGCCGCCGTCGTCGGTCGGGTAGCCGACCAGGGCGACGTCCGCGACGCCGGGATGACCCAGCAGCACGGACTCGATGTCGTTGACCGGGATCATGAACACCCCGCCGATCCGGTCGGCGGCGCGGCCCATCAGCTTGACCCCGCCGCGTCCGTCAGGCGCGGCGAGGTCTCCGGTGTCGTACCAGCCGTCGCCCTGCTCGGCTATGACCACGACCTTGCCGGTGTCGCGGCCGACGGTTGCCAGGCACACGCCGCCGCCGCGGACGAAGGCGCGGCCGGGTTGGTCGCGGGTGATCTCGGAGTCCGACCGCAGGTCGATCTCCACGCCATTGCACGGGCGTCCGTCGCTGTGCGTGGCCCACCCCGGCGGGTCGTTCTCGCGGGTCAGCGTGATGAGCCCGGTCTCGGTCATTCCCCACCCCGCCTGCAACGGCACCCCGAACACCCGTGGGACCTCCGAGACCAGCGGCCGCGGGATGGTGGTGCCGGCGCAGATGAGCGCGCGAAGCGCGGGCAGGCGCTGCGGCTCGCCGGCCCCGGCCGCGATCACGTCCTGAAGGAATGTGGGCGCGGCGAGCATGATCGTGGTGCCGGTTTCGGCAAGTACTGCCGCACCTCGTTTCCCGGACCAGGAGTCGAGCATCACCCTGCACGCCCCGTTCCACAGGGAAAGCAGCGTGCTGCGGTAGGCAAGCGTGTGCATTAGCGCATGAGGCGTGAAAATCACGTCCTGCTGCCCGACTCCCGGCTCTCCCAGACCGGCCATTCCGGCGTGCACGGTATTGTGGCTATGGAGCGCGCCTTTCGGCTCTCCCGACGTACCCGACGTGAAGAAAAGTATGGCCACCTGGTCCGGGTCCTCTGAAGCATCGTCCAGCCCGACCGGGTGGCGCTGCTCCCACGCGGTGTGCTCGAAGAACGAGCTGAACTCGGTCTCGTCGTCGTTCGCCTTGCCGATCACCACCCGGTGTCGCAGCTCGGACAGCCGTGGAGCCATCTCGCGCAGCGCCGCGGCGTGGTGGAACCCGTCCCACTCATCCACCGTGACGCAGACGTTCGCACCCACCCGAGCCAACATTCGCTCCAGCTCGCGCGGCCGGATCGTGGTCATGATCGGTGCAAGCACCGCCTGCAGCCGCATGGCCGCCAGCAAGAGCGCGCCGGTTTGCCACCAGTTCGGCAACTGGAACGCAACCACCTGGCCCGGCCGCACGCCCAACTCGTACAGCGCTCCGGCGAACCGCTCGACGTAGTGGGCGTAGTCGGCGTAGCTGAGCTCCACCGAACACAGCTCGGCCCCCACAGCCTCGGCCCGATAGGCCCTGATCGCGATGGCATCAGGGATCTCCTCACGCCACCGACGCAGATCCCCAATGGGCCCGGAGCCGCGCCACACTCCCGCGGCGCGATACTTCTCCGCGGTTGCACGAGAAGGCAGAATCGCGAAATTCGACATCATCAAAGCCTTCCGACAAGTTCCCTCATGGGTCCGTATCCGGCACTGAAATGTGGTCGACGGACGTGAGGACACACTTGCATGAGCCTCCTGTCGTGGTCCTGTGGATACGGGCCAATTACCCCGACACCTGCGGCGCTCGCTGTAACGAGGGATCGCCGCGTCCCACGATCCGTCGCCATCTCCGTTCGGCGTCCGGACTTCCCAAGGTCGGCCTCCTCATCCAAACGCATACCAACTCTGGCGTAGGGAAGCATCGTTCGCATGCTTGTAGAACCAGCGCGCATCCCGGCGAGCCGAACAGCGATCCCATCGCGGCCCGGCGGCCGGCGAGGTCGCGCCGGCGTGTACCTCCACGGAACCGATCAGCTGGCCAAGTTAGTTACGTCCGGCGATGACGCCCGCCGTCAACGTCGACGATGGCGCCGGTCATCCAGCTTGCCTTTTCCGAGAGCAGAAACGACACCATGTTCGCGATGTCTTCCGGGGTGCCGATCCGGCCAAGTGGATGAGGTTCAGCGCACCGCGACGGGCCCGAGCAACACAGCCGATGAACTCACGCCTATCGGACACCTCCCGCTGACGCATAGATCGACAACTAGCGCATGTGCCCTAGGTCGTCCCAGCTAGCCCCTGTCGCTATCAGGCACTGGCCGTCGACACCAACACCGGCCGGGCCATGTCGCGCCCGGCACTGTCGGGCCGCGCAGGGCGAGGTCCTTCTGTGCTGCTTCGAGCACGTTGACCGTGAACGGTCGCGACTCGCCCAGGCGGGCAGACCTTCGACCGCCGGTCCAGCGACACCAGAATCAGTGGCGGGCCGAGGACACCGCGGTGAATGCGTTCACCGTCACCCTCGTCGTGAAGTGCCCCAGACATCGCCGGAATTCTCGCGAGTGGATCGTCATCGGCCTGTCCCTCCTGACATGATCGCCGCACTTTTCGAGGCGCCGGTTCCGGTTCGTAGCGGCTCGTGCAGGTGCTGCGACAACGGACGTCGAGCACGCTGGCTCACGAATTGCCGGTTGTGGACGCCACCTCGGTTCTATCGAGCGGGTGCGGGCGGATCACGGTCGAGGCGCGCGGCGCGACCGGCGTTGCTCGAGCTCGTCGGGGCTCACCGGGATCAGCATCGGCTGGCCGGGAACGCAGAACATGGTGACGACGAATCGGGTCTCGACATCGGTGAGATTGTTGCCGTCCTGGTAGTGGATCACGTCGCCGCCCGGCTCCCAAAACGTCTCGCCGGTGTGCACAACGCGCTCGGGCTCGCCCTCGAGCTCGAAGACCATCTCACCCTGGACCACGTAACCGAAGGCGGGGCCGGTGTGCCGATGGGGCGGGTTGCCGGCGCTTCCCGGAGGCAGTTTGACGAGGAGGGTCATCACTTCGGAAGAATCGGGCAGCGGCGGGGTCGGGACCGAGCTGACGACCTCGAACTCCGGTGGGGGAGTCGACGAATTCGCGACTTCGATGTGATGCGAGTGCTTCATGGTCATGAAGTTGCTCCCAACTCGTTCGTGTGATGTCCTGGCATCATCGGCACGTCCTTGAGACGAGACGACATGCCTCGTCCGTGACAGGCTTCTCTGACGGCCCAAAGGCGCTCGATGTGGTGCTGCCTCTCGTGGAGGGGTGCGCAGGTCCGAAATCTCGATTACATGAAGTGCGGTGGTGTTTCCCAACCGAAGGCCTGTTCATGTGAGGCTTGAGCGTGGAAAGCTGATCTTCCGTGACATGGGCAGTTTTACCACGTGGCGGTGATCGTCGACGCCGTGCTGAAGAGGGGGTCCATCGCGGAGAGCTGCCGTGGCGGATACGTGTCAGGCGGGCTGTCGTACCGCCGTCCCAAGAGCATTGTCGATCACGTAGCGCCAACGTCCATCCGCGCCGCGGCGCACGATGTCGCTTGCCGAGCCTTCGAGGTGCACGTGCTCGCCGTCGGGACCTGTGCCATCAATTGACCAGTCCAGCACGATCTGGGCGATATCGCCGGCAACGAACACATGGCGCGTCGTGGCCTTCAGTGGCAGGCCGTGCTTGAGGTCGCGCTCGAGTTCGGCAGCGATCTCGGTGGGTTCGGTGATGGTTCGCCCGTCTCTCGCGACGAACGCGGCCCCCGGCTCGTAGTGGATCATCATTGCGCTGACCTTGCCGGAGTTGAACCGCTCAACCAGCGACGCGGCCATGCCTTCGGGTTCGGTGGGGAGTGAATAAGACTCGGACATTCCGGTCTCCTGTTCATGGTGGTTGAACTGCGATGCGGCGATTACGACTCAGCGCACCATCGGTCTACCCAGGGCGGGATGCGGACCTCGTCGAACGGTCACAGCCACTGTAACTAGACTGACTGTTCCAGACTATGGCATCGAACAGGCGGCCCACAGGAGGGCGACAAGTGGCGCACACCACATCGCGCCAGGCGTCCTCCAGTCAGGGCGTGAGGCATCCCCGGTGGCCGCGCACGCACCCCGCTCGCCTGCCTCACCAGGGGACCCAGAGTCCGGCCTCCAGCAACGGCGAGGCCCCGCGCATGCACCCCCGGGGGCCGGCGATGCTCCGATTCGATCGTCCGCCCCAGCCGAATCTCAGGTTTGTCCGAAAAGCGTGGCCGCTCTGCTGGAGTAGTGCCACGGATCAGGGCCTGAAAGTGGACCGGAGAGTCTGCGATGGTTAGCATTCGATCGATGCCGAGAGATGATGCCGCGGAGGAGGCTCCGCTGCGGACTCACCGGGGCGCGGTGACGCGCGAGCTGATCGTGCGTGCTGCCGCCCGCATCGTCTTCAGCCGTGGTGTTGCGGGACGAGCATCGAGCAGGTCCTGACAGCGTCGAACGCCAGTCGCTCGCAGTTCCACCGCTACTTCGTGAAGAAGGAGGCGGTGATCGAGGCAGTGGTCGACTTCCAGGTGAACCCAGTGCTCGCCCGCCAGCGGTCGCTGCTCACCCGGGTGGACTCCGTCAGTGGGCTGCGCGAGTGGGCCGATGCCCTCGTTGCTATGAACCGCACGTGAGGCGAAGTCGGGGGTTGCCCGATCGGTGCACTGGTCGGCCAGCTGGCCGACCAGTCCAGCGCTGCACGGGCCAAGCTCGAGGACGCATTCCGGACGTGGGAGTCCTACCTCGCCGCCGCACTTCGCCGCATGCGGAGCGCGGCGAACTTGACGCCGCCGCCGACCTCGCCGAACTTGGCACCGGGGTCATGGCCGCACTGCAGGGCGGGCTGGTGCTGGCCCACGCCGGGTGTAGCGAGCAGCCGGTGCGGACGACCTTGGGTCTGGCCGTCGACCGGGTGGCGCTCACCGGGCGCCTGCAGGCCATGTCGAGCTGAAGTCGGGAAAAGGTTCATGATCAGGGCTCCTGCTCCGGGCAACCACGAGGGCGAACGAGCCGTACGGTGACGGGTCGGCGTCGAGGACGGCTGACTCCACCACCTGGCCGCGCGGGACCGTGCGCGGGAGGTCTGGTGGGTCCACGGCGCTCGCGGCCCAGCGGAGCACCCATTCGCGCGCGAGGCCGCCGACCCCCGGACGCCCTGCCCGCGGTCGGCGTCCGCATCTTTTACAGCAAGGCCACCGCGGACGAGCTGGCCGCGACGGGCGCGACCGCGGGGCGGCTCACTGCGCCGGCGCCCGACAGGCTGGGAGTGTCGGCCGATGCAGCGGCCTCCGGCTGCGGCCCGGCCCCCGTTCATGGCCGAGGTGCACGGCGCCCTCGCTGCTGCTGGTCGTCTCTCTACTTGTCCTCCGCTTCCGCGGACGGGGGCCGGACGAATGCCGGGTGTGGCCATTTCGCCGCGCTGATGACCAGCCGGAAAGGAGGGCGTCGTCGTACCAGGAGCAGCGCGCTCGACGCGCGCCTCAGCCCGGGCGGAGAGCGGTTTTCTCACCGCGGAACGCGTCCGGCACGGCTGCCGCAGCCACCACCAGTACGAGCGAGAACCAGCACGTCGATCGTTGCGGGAAGGACGGGGAATGAACGGGACAACGGACAACGTCTTCGACGTCGTCATCATGGGTGCCGGCCCGGTGGGGCAGACCGTCGCCGGCCGGGTCCGAGCTGCGGAGCTCAAGGTTGCGGTGGTCGAGCAGGAATTGGTGGGCGGTGACTGCGCGTACTGGGGTTGTATCCCCAGCAAGGCGATTCTGTGGCCGGTCGTCGCCCTCGCGGATACCTGCCGTGTCGACGGCGCGCGGGATGCGGTCTCCGGTCCGCTCAACGCAGTCCGCGTGTTCGGGCGTCGCGACCGCTACGTGGCCAACTGGGACGACGACGGCCGGGCGCACCGGGTCAAGGAGATCGGTGCGGAGCTGTTCCGCGGGCATGCTCGGCTCGATGGTGCCCGCCGGGTCACCGTTGCTACGCCGGACGACCAGGTGGTCGTGCTCGAGGCGCGGCGCGCGGTCGTGGTCTGCACCGGCAGCCGGGCGGCGATCCCCGACATCCCGGGTATCGGGGCCGCGCACGCGTGGACGAACCGTGAGGCCACCGAGAGCAGCGCCGTTCCCGAACGGCTCGCGGTCATCGGCGGTGGCCCACAGGGTGTTGAGATGGCGACGGCGTGGCACGGGTTGGGGGCATCGGTCACGCTTCTGGAGCCCGAGGGGCGGTTGCTGCACCGCATGGAACTCTTCGCCGGTGAGCTGGTCGCTGAGGCGCTCGGCAGAGCTGGGGTGGAGGTGCGCACCGGTGTGTCGGTAGGAGAGCTGCAGCGTCGCCAGCCCTCCGGGGTCCGTCGAGGACGCACTGGTGGAGATCAGCCGGGGCAGCGCACCACGACCGTGGGGCTGGGGTGCGATGGAGCCCGGCCGGTGTGGTGATCCGGCCGCTCGACTCACCCGTGGAGGTGCCCAGTCAGCTGCTCGTCACCCCGGGGGAGGCCTGCCTCCGCGCGCTCGTCGCGGCGTTCACCTGAGCCTGCAGCGTCACGCGGCGATGAGAGCCGCCGCCCGTTCCGCGATTGCGCAGACCGTGGCGTTGGTGTTCGCGGAGACGACCGACGGCATCACGGACGCGTCGGCGACCCGGAGCCCGTCGAGCCCGCGCACTCGCAGCTCCGGGTCGACCACGGCCATGTCGTCGATCCCGATCCGGCAGCTACCCGCGTAGTGGAAGTAGGGCATCAGGCTTCCTCGTAGGTACGCCTGGACGGCGACCGGGTCGTCGGGGTCCGACACCGCGGGTGCCTCCTCGCCCCGCCAGGGGGCGAGCGCCTCGGCAGACCCGATCTGCCTGGCGAGGCGCAGGCCCGCCGTCATCGTCTCGACGTCGCGGTCGTCACCGAGATAGTTCGGGTCCACGAGCGGGACGGCCTCGGGATCGGCGCTTGCGAGCCGCACCGACCCTCGGCTGCGCGGAGTCATCGCACTGAACATGATTGAGTACCCCTGAGCCAAGTCGGTGCGGACGGCCGGATGGAAGGGCCGGCTGAGGAAGAGCATCTGCAGGTCCGCGTCGCCCAGAGCGGGGTCGCTGCGCACCAGTCCCATGGCCTCGCCCGGGGGGTTGCCCGGCATCAGCGGCACCGGGCGGGAGGCGCTGTAGCTCACCATCGCCGCCGGATGGTCGTGGAAGTTGGCCCCGACCCCGGGAAGGTCGTGCACGACCTCTACGCCGACGCCGCGCAGGTGATCCGCCGGCCCGACACCGGAGAGCAGCAACAACTGCGCCGACCCGATCGTCCCCGCGGTGAGCACCACCTCCCGCGAGCACTCCGCGAAGATCACCGTGCCGTCCAGCGAGTACTCGACCCCGGTACAACGACGACCGTCGAACCGCAGCCGGTGCACCGCGGCGCCGGTGACCACGTCCAGGTTCGGCCGGTCCAGCACGGGGCGCAGGTAGGCATCGGCCACGCTCTGCCGCACCCCGTCGACGATCGTGTTGTCGCAGCGCCCGACACCTTCCTCCAGGCCGCTGCTCACATCCGTCGCCGCTGGACACCCCACTTCGACGGCCGCGTCGAGGCACGCGCTGATCAGCGGATGCGGCTCGGGCGGTGGTGATACGACCATCGGTCCGTCCGTGCCGCGAACGGCGGGATCCCGCCCCACCGCGCGTTCGCTGCGCCGGAAGTAGGGCAGGAGGTCGTCGAACTCCCACCCCTTTGCCCCCATCGCCGCCCACCGGTCGTAGCTCGAGCGATGGCCGCGCAGGAAGTTCAGCCCGTTGATGGCCGACGAACCCCCCAGGGCGCGTCCGCGCGGCAGGACGATCGATGAGCCCAGGAAGGCCTGCTCGGTGGACGGGGTGCACCAGTCGGCGGAGCTGCCCAGCAGGGCGAGCCAACCAGCCGGGCTCGCCATGGCCGACAGCTGATCACGTCCTCCGGCTTCGACAAGAAGCACGCGGACGTCGTCGTTCTCCGATAATCGAGAACCGATCACGCAACCGGCGCTCCCGCCGCCCACGACAACGAAATCATATCTGGAACCCGCTTTTACTGTTCTCACAGCCTCATCCTCACAAGATCGAAGCGCGATGGCGGCGCCGTTTATCATAGAGCACTATAATGGTGCGTGAATGTCGGTTTCACTAGGAGTCGATTCGCGAGCCCGATTCATTTTTTGTCGCGTGATCCCAAAACGTCATCCTGAACGGAATGGGAACGAGAACGTCACATGCGTGGCGAATGGGTACAGCAACGGATGGGCGAAGCCCGGTTCACTCTTCCGGCCGACGTCGTGCAGAAGGGGCAGTTCGACGGTCTTGAGTGCCCGCCCATCGCCTGCTGAACGTCCCTGGCGTTCGCTCAGGCTCGGTGATGACCTGATCGTTGAGGTCGCTTGTTCATGACTCCCCGCGGATACGCCGGAGAATCGTTGCCGCGTAATACTACATTGTAAAACAGAGAATCTCATACTCCGCGGATTGGGTGGGCGCCCTGCACGCCACCATGTTGGTACTGCCGTCGTGCGCGAACCGCCGGAGCCGCCAGCACCACATGGCTTCCGTCGTCGCCCGGAGAATTCGAGCAAATAGGTCTAAATCCCGACCACGTAAAGCGCGGTGGCATTACCCAACCGGCAGCCGTTCACGTGAGGGTTGAGCGTGGAAGCTAATCGTCGTGATACGGCAGTTTCACCACGTGGCGGTGATCGTCGACGCCACGCTGAAGAGAGGGTCCATCGCCGAGAGCTGCCGTGGCGCACACGTGTCAGGCGGGCTGTCGCACTGCCGTCCCAAGAGCATTGTCGATCACGTAGCGCCAGCGTCCATCCGCGCCGCGGCGCACGACATCGCTTGCCGAGCCTTCGAGGTGCACGTGCTCGCCGCCGGGACCTGTGCCATCAATTGACCAGTCCAGCACGATCTGGGCGATATCGCCGGCAACGGACACATGGCGCGCCTTGGCCTGCAGCGGCAGGCCGAGACTGAGGTCGCGCTCGAGTTCGGCAGCGATCTCGGTGGGATCAGTGACGGTTCGCCCGTCTCTCGCGACGAACACGGCCCCCGGCTCGTAGTGGATCATCATTGCGCTGACCTTGCCGGAGTTGAACCGCTCAACCAGCGACGCGGCCATGCCTTCGGGTTCAGTGGGCAGTGAATAGGAATCGGACATAGCGGTCTCCTGTTCATTGGTTGACCTGTGGTGCGGCGATGACGACTCAGCGCTCCGTCGATCTGCCCAGGGCGGAGGCCCTCGTAGAGCAGCGAGCACAAAAACTAGACTGCTTGTTCCAGACTATGGCATCAGGCAGGCGGCCCACAGGATGCGACAAGTGGCGCACACCACATCGCCCAGGCGGCCTCCAGCCAGCGCGTGACACATCCCGGTGGCCGCGCACCCAACTCACTCACCTGCACGACCAGGGGACCCAGCGCCCGGCCTCCCAGCAACGGCGAGGACCGCGCATGCACCCATGGGACCGGCGATGCTCCGATCCGATCGTCCGCCGCGCTGTCCGCGCTCTCCCATCCATGTCGGAGAGCGATACGACGATGGACCATCTAGCACCAATGAAGCGGCCGGAGGTGCGGTTGGCGCCTGGGTTCGCCGGAGTGCGCGTAGGTAACCGACCCGCCATCGGAGCCGCTGGGAGGGCGCTGCAGCGCGTCGCTCCGCCTCGCTGCCTGCCCAGACACCCATCCCGCCTGCTACCGCCCACCGCTGGCGGCGATCGATATGGGTCGCAGATGGACGCGAGCCGGGCGCACGTCGCCTTTGACGCGTCGACCACCTGGCCCATAGTGGGTGCCGGCGACGCCTGCGGCATGCATGAGATCCGCGGCCGCACGGAGAACGTGACAACGCTGGCCTCTTCTGCCTTCGCAAGCTCCGTTATTGGACTCTTCGGTATTGTCGCGGCCACTTTCATGGTCACGATCGACCTCGCTGGCTGGCAGGACAGCGTCGACCACCTTCTGGTGCTATTCCCCTTCGCTCGGACGGCTGGCGGCATTGTGCAGTTCCTGGCCGGTATGTGGGCCTACAACGTCCGCGACGCCTTCGCCACCGCCATGCACGGATTCTGGGGATTCTTCTGGATCGCCTACGGTCTTTACACTCTGCTCGTCGGCCTCGGTGTCCTCTTCCCCCGATCCTCGCCGCAGACAGCGCCGCCTCCGCCTACGGCTTCTGGTTCGTCGTGCCCGGCGCCATCACCTAGATCGGGGCCGCCGCCGCGACCACCGAGAACGTCGCTCTCGCCGGCGTGCTCACGATGCTCGCCGCTGGCTGCACACTCCTGGCCATTGGATTGCTCGGCGCCCACGCCACTGTCCTGGTCATCGGCGCCTGCCAGCTGATCACCAGCGGCCTGCTCGCCTGGTACCTGACCAGCGCCATGGTGTCGCAAGCCGCCTTCGGGCCACGTCCTTCCCTGGCGAGCTTGGTACCGCCGGGCCAGCAACCTCGCTCATGGCCGACATCGATGACCTCGCCGCGCACCGCGTGGGGCAAGCACATCTGCTCGACCGGTGACGACCAGGACTCGGCTCGCGTGGCCGGTATCCGGACCCGGGCGCGAGTACCCGACATCTCGTAGAGCTCAACCTGGCCAGCATCACGGCTGAGGGTCATCGGTGGTAGCGACCTCTTCGCGGCACGGACCGAATGAGATCCCCTCAGGCCTTCATCCGACGTGGCGTGCCGGGCTAGGATGAGTACGTATGCGATCAGGTTGGCGATCCATCTACAATCGGGATAGGCCGACCGGCAACACCGCCGGCCACCAATGGGAAGTGTTGATCGTTCGCCGCGAGGGCGAACCCACACCTAGATCATGACGACGCGACTCCAGCCCGTCGATCCCGATGAGATTCAGGTCGACGATATGAGCAACGGACCGCGCACCGCCTGAGCCCGGGCCGCTTCCCAGGTCGTGCGACGAGGTGGGGCTCTCGCGCGCCAGGAGGTCCGATGACGACCGAAGATCCGGAGTTGGGCGTCTTGGCCCAACAGGTCAGTACCGCTGACATCGTGGACGCCATGGGACGGCTGCACCGGCACCGATGCCACCTTCTTGACCTGGTGAGCCCGACGCCGGGCAGATTGCTCTTCGGCCCGGCGGTCACGATCTCGTACTTTCCGTCCTGCGAAGTAGCGCTGCCATCTGATCGCTACAACTTCGGCAAGCTGTTCGACGAAGCGGTGTCCGATGGTGGCATGGGCAGCGTGCTGGTGTTGGCGAGCAACGGTCATCCCGATGTCTCAATCGCGGGGGGTACCAAGCTGAGCCGGCTGGCCCGCCACAACTTGGCCGGCGTGCTGACCGACGCGCGGCTACGCGACTTCGCGGAACTCTCGACGTACAGTTTTGCTGCGTACTGCCGAGGTGAGGCGATCCACTGGGGTGGTGCCGTCATCACTCCGTTCGAGGCGAATCGGCCCGTAGTGGTGAACGGTGTTGCCGTTCGGCCTGGCGACTACGTGTTCGCGGACGCGTCAGGCGCCGCGGTCATCCCGCATGCCCAAGTGAGGACGGTGCTTCATGGGGCCGTCAGCGTGGTCTCCGACGACGCTGCGACAGTCAAAGCATTGCTCGAAGGCGACCGGGGGAGGGACGGGAGTGCCTCGGAGCGGTGAGATCGTTGGAGCCAGGCGTCTACCGCCTTACTGGGTCATCCGCGTGTTCACCGTCTCGGCGATCGCTATAAAGCACCTGTCCAGCGAGGTCGAACGAACGGCCTCACTCGCTTCGAAGGAATTCAGATGGATCTTCGTTTCGATGGCCTCCGAGCCTTGTTCTTCAACGGAACCCTCAAGCGGTCTCCAGAATCGAGCAATACAGAGGGCCTGATCCGGCTCAGCGCCGACCTGATGAAGCGGGAGGGCGTGGAGGTGGAAGTCATACGGACCATCGACCACGACATCGCCGTCGGGGTCTATCCCGACATGACTGAACACGGTTGGACGACCGACGAGTGGCCTGCCCTCTACGACAAGGTCCTTGCTGCCGAGATTCTTGTGTTGTGCGGTCCGATCTGGCTTGGCGACAACTCTTCCGAAATGAAGAAGATCATCGAGCGGCTCTATGCGTGCTCACACCTGCTGAACGACGCCGGACAGTACGCCTACTACGGTCGAGTAGGCGGCTGTCTCATTACGGGCAACGAGGACGGCGTCAAGCACTGTGCGATGAACGTGCTTTACAGCCTGCAGCACATAGGGTACACAATCCCACCGCAGGCCGATGCAGGCTGGATCGGGGCCATCGGCCCTGGCCCGTCTTATCTCGATCCGGGGTCGGGTGGGCCGCAGAACGACTTCACCAATCGCAACACCGCGTTCATGACGTGGAACCTCATGCACCTCGCGCAGATGATCAAGAGCGCTGAGGGCATCCCTGCACATGGCAACGGGCGTTCGGAGTGGGACCGAGGTCGCCGATTCGACTTCGAAAATCCCAACCCCGAGTACCGATGACAAGCCGCCGACCAGCGCCTGCTGCTGTCCGCCGAACTAGGTCGACGGCGTACGGGAGGTCAGCGGTCCAAGCCTTGCTGCCACCCCGCCCACCACCCTGTAGCCGCTACGCGCTGACCATAATGCATGTGTACATCCCCTGCCGGAGCTACCCAATCGATACACCACCGTGCCGCTTCCGTCTGCGCCGATCTTTACCAAGGCCCACCGTCTACCACGTCCGTGCTGAGTAGATGCCGATTGCTTCCATTGGTTGGTCGACCATGGCGGTCGGAGTTGTCGCCGCCAACGGATTCGGCTCGGTCGGCGGAGGGAGCGGATCGGTCGGCGGAGGGATGCAGGGCCCTGACCGGCCGCCTCCCTTGCAGCCGGGGACGCCGGGCTCACCGATAACGGCCGTCGAAGCTTGATCCCCGGTCGAGCTCGGTGAACCGCACGCCCACGATCCGGCCTTCCTCCACGATCCAATGCAAGTCGTAGCAGGCGCGATAGCTGGGAGGCCAGAAGGAGCAGAAGCGGCCGTCATCGATGTACCACTTGCCCTGTGTCGGCCGGCCCTGCTCGACGTAGGTGGTAGCGCCGCTGGATTCGAAGACCTGGGTGGAACCGTCGTTGTAGACGAAGGCCTCCGCCGTAACCGCGGTGGGGATGTGTCCCTCGATGACAGAGTCGCCATCCACGGCATGGATGTTCTTGAGCGTGTCGACCATCAGTTTCTCCTTCGGAGGGTATTCAGCCTGGTGGGACGGAATGCACCGTCGATGTGCGAGGCGGCGCGAGCGCCGTGCTGGTCGGCGAGAACTCGTTCGATAGGACTAACCGTGTCTCTCAGATGGGTGTCGCTTCCGACCCCTCGTCCGCGGCCGCCTGATGGGGGTGCACACTGGTCCACCGGTCTCACACACTGATCAATCGGGTAACAACACCGTCGTTTCCGGCGCGTTGGTGGCCTCAGGCTTATTCTTGTTCGTCTTCATCGGCGACGATGTGTACCGCGGCCTCTTCGGCGGAGGCCGCTCCACCATCGCGACCGATGTCCACCGCGTAGAGGTAGGTGTAATCGTCGATCTCGCCCGTGGCTTCAACGTCGATCAACCTCCCTGAGCGCGCCGTGCCGGCTTCGTTGTCGTACAACTCGCCGTCGGTGTCCGAGGCGTCTCCCAGCCCATCCCCGTCGGGGATCATGATGTCGGGCAGCTCGCGTGCCAAGCGGCCGTTGAGGCTTTCGTGTTCGGCCGCTTCCCTCGCGGTGAGGCCGTAGTCGTTGAGCTCCCACGGACGGTCTGGAGGGGAGTAGCCCTCGTCCAGTACGTCGAGGACCCCGCGGTTGTCAAGGCTGTCCTCAGGCTGAAGGAGCCCGGAGTCGATGTCGACGCCGTCGGTCTCGTCGCTGTCGTCTGTGGACATGTCAGTCTCCCTGGTAGCGCTGCTCGAGCCAGGGGTCTCCCCGGTCGTGGTATCCGTTGCGCTCCCAGAAGCCGGGCTGGTCCTGGGGCAGTAGCTTGAGCCCGGACACCCACTTCGCGCTTTTCCAGAAGTACAGGTGGGGCACGAGCAGCCGGGCCGGTCCTCCGTGGATCGCTTCCAGCGGCGTGCCGTTCACGTTCCAGACCACCCACGCCTTGCCGTCGGTCACATCTTCGATCGGCAGGTTGGTGGTGTAGCCGGTGTGCGAACGGGCGAGCACGAACGCCGCGTCGTCGAACGGACCCGCTGCCTTCAGAAGGGTGTCAACCGAGACCCCGTCGAACGTCATGCCGAACTTCGACCAGGTGGTGACGCAGTGAATGGCGCCCTCGTAACGAGATCCCGGCAGGGCTTGGATCTCCTCCCAGCTCCACGTGGTAGGCGTCATGACCAGGCCGTCGACGGTGAAGGTCCAGCCATCGGTGCGGATGGACGGTGTGGCTTCGGCGTGCAGGACAGGCCACCCGTCGCCGGCGTCGTACTGACCGGGCGGCAGGCGCGGATCGCGCTCGGCCGCGCGACGCGTGAATCCTCTGGTGACCGGCATCATGCTTCCTCTCGTCTGCGTTTGGCCGTGCGATTTGGGCTGGCCGGTCTCAGGATCGACACGACGTCACTGTCGGTGTTCGAATCTGCCGGTCATCCGACCAGCGCGAGCGACCGCAGGGCGACTTGGCACGGTGCTCGCATACCGTGCGACATCTAGTTACCCGTCAAATCCGGTACTGTCAAGTCCAGTTCATGCGCGGGTTAGATCCTCTTCGGTGCGGGCGCTCGCGACCATCTAGCTGGGTGAATATGACATAAGGTGCAAGTTGCGCCCCCACGGTCGGGGCGCCGGTTCCATCCGAAGACGGCTGGAGTCGGGTCTCAGTGAACTTGACAGTTCGACGCCAAGACCTGATAGTCGGACTCGATAGTCCAGAGAGTCGACGACGTGTGGCCATCGGAGGACATCGAGCCTCGCTCTCCGCCGTCCGAGGTGCTCCTCAAGATCAACGATGACCCAGCGTAGCTACTGGCTTTCGCAACGCGAAGCGGTCTACGCGTCCGCGCAGGCGCTCGCCGAGCGGTCGAGCGAAGCGGTGTGAATCTGGCGGGCTGGTTAGCGCAGGAGGCGATATGACACAGCTTGTTCCGGCACCGGTCCGTGCTCGTGCAGCACCGGTGCGCCGTGCGGCCGTGGGGTCAGCACTCGTCAGGATGCTGCGGACGACGGACGCCAAGGACATCGCGGTCCTGTATCTGGTGACGGCCTTCGTGTTCTTCCTGGCCGGCGGGGCCATGGCGCTGTTGATACGCGCCGAGCTCGCCCGGCCCGGTCTGCAGTTTCTATCGAACGAGCAGTACAACCAGCTGTTCACCATGCACGGCACGATCATGCTGCTGCTGTATGCGACGCCGATCGTGTTCGGTTTCGCCAACTACATCGTGCCGCTGCAGATCGGCGCCCCGGACGTGGCGTTCCCGCGGCTCAACGCGTTCTCGTACTGGCTGTTCCTGTTCGGTGGGTTGATCGTGCTCTCCGGCTTCTTGACGCCGGGTGGGGCCGCCGATTTCGGCTGGACCGCCTACGCGCCCCTGTCCGGCGTGGTCCACTCACCCGGCAGCGGGTCAGACCTGTGGATTATCGGCTTGGTCGTCGGAGGACTGGGCACGATCCTCGGGGCCGTCAACTTCATCACCACCATCGTCTGCATGCGCGCCCCGGGCATGACGATGTTCCGGATGCCGATCTTCACCTGGAACATCCTCATCACCGCGATCCTGATCCTCATCGCGTTCCCGGAGCTCACAGCGGCGTTGCTCGGTCTGCTGGCCGACCGCCACCTCGGAGCCCACGTGTTCGACCCGGCCAACGGCGGGGCGATCCTGTGGCAGCACCTGTTCTGGTTTTTCGGCCATCCCGAGGTCTACATCATCGCGTTGCCGTTCTTCGGCATCGTCTCCGAGGTTTTCCCGGTGTTCGCCCGCAAACCGATCTTCGGCTACAAGGGCCTGGTCTACGCCACGATCGCGATCGCCGCGCTGTCGGTGGCGGTATGGGCCCACCATCTGTACGCCACCGGAGCTGTGCTGCTGGCCTTCTTCTCCTTCACCACGTTCCTGATCGCGGTGCCGACGGGCGTCAAGTTCGTCAACTGGATCGGCACGCTGTGGAAGGGGAACATGACCTTCGAGCCCCCGATGCTGTTCGCGCTGGGCTTCCTGGTCACGTTCCTGCTCGGTGGCCTCACCGGAGTTCTGCTGGCCTCGCCGCCGCTCGACTTCCACGTCTCGGACACCTACTTCGTGGTGGCGCACTTCCACTACGTGCTGTTCGGCACGATCGTGTTCGCCACCTACTCCGGCATCTACTTCTGGTTCCCGAAGATGACCGGCCGGATGATGGACGACACCCTCGGCAAGGTCCACTTCTGGCTCACCTTCATCGGCTTCCACCTGACCTTCCTGGTGCACCACTGGCTGGGCGCCGAGGGCATGCCCCGCCGCTACGTCGACTACCTGCCCACCGACGGGTTCACCACGCTCAACACGATCTCCTCGATCGGGGCGTTCGTGCTCGGGGCATCCACGCTGCCCTTCATCTGGAACTTCTTCCGCAGCTACCGCTACGGCCGCGTGGTCACCGTTGACGACCCGTGGGGCTTCGGCAACTCGCTGGAGTGGGCCACGAGCTGCCCGCCGCCGCGGCACAACTTCACCGAGCTCCCGCGCATCCGCTCGGAGCGGCCGGCGTTCGAGCTGCACTACCCGCACATGGTGGAGCGCTACCGCCGCGAGGCACACGCCGGCCGCCGGGCCTCGCCCTCCGAAGTAGCGGCTCAGGCCAGGGCGCGGGAAACGCAACCCAACTCGGACCCGCGTTCACGCTGACGGAAACGCGGTGTGCGCCGCGGAATCACTGGAGGCTCGGCGTAGTGCGATCCGGCCCCGACGCTTCTGGAGGGAGCGGCAAGTCTGATCCTCAGAGCGCGCCAGCGGGGATCCGGCTGCCTAACTCGGTCCGGCGGATGTGCCAAACACTGCATCGCGATCGATGGCATGTTCGGCAGCCCCCGTTATCGTTGACTCCATCCCCGTCCCGTTGCCGAACACCTGCGCGTCACGGCGACATCACCCCGCGAGTGGAGGAGCTTTCTTGTCCACCGACGACACCGCTGCGGACTACGCGCCGACCTCGCGCACCTCTTGGAGCTATGGAACATGCTTCTCACGTGGAAGCACCCTGATGACTACGGGAGAAGGACGTCGCGGCCAGGGGCTGCGCGATCGGTCAGGACTGCTGCTCGAGAAGGTGTAAGAGGTTGGCATCTCGCCGCAGAAGACCTGAAGTCCGATCGGAGCGACCGAACGTCCAATGAGCTCGATCACAACATGCGCACGGTTGACCGCCCGAACCTTTCTATCGAGATGCCGGCGACGTGAGCAAGGTTCCCTGCCATCACGGAGCTGTCGCGCCGGGTACCGACGGCAACGTGATCAGGTTCTATCTCGGTCTCGCCGACTGTTCCCATCGATGTCGTTGTCGAACGGCCGCGTCACTGCCCGCGTGACTCGACTAGCGGCTGTATCTCGGCGACGAGCTTGACCTCCACCAGTTAATTACGGGACGCCAAGCTCGCTATGCCGATCTACCGCCCGGCGATCGCGTCGCCGGTCCTTACGGGCGAACGCGGATGATCGTCTTCCCCTCGAAAACCAGATCGACCCGGCCGACGTCCTCCAGCGAGTCGTTCTGAATGTGGACGAACTCCTGCGCGCCGAAGTCGAGCGCCGTCCGCCGGTCGGCAGCACGTCCGGTACCGATGACGTAGGCACCCGCCTCACGCGCGAGCTGCGTCACCATCGATCCGACTCCACCGGCCGCACCGTGCACGAGAACGCTCTGCCCCACCTGGACGCGGCCGTGCACGAACAACCCTGCCACGCGGCCAGACCCGAGATCGGCAGGCTCGCGCCCACCCTGAAATCAACGTCGCCCGGCAGCGGCGCGAGGTTACGCGCCTCGACGGCAACATACTCCGCCAGCGTGCCGTCGCGAGTCCAATCCGTGAGCCCGAACACCCGCTGACCCACCGACAGCACCGTCGTGCCATAGCGGTCTCGCAGCGCTGCGGCTCTGTGTGAATCTTAGAGTCGCAGCGCTGCGACTCTAAGATTCACTTACGCTGGCCGGCGGGTCCTCGGTGTCAACCTCTTTATCGGCGCCGAATAGCTCGCGGTACTCACCGTACCCTTCGCGCACTAGGTCAGCTAGGGGCACGAACCGCAGTGCGGCGGAGTTGAGGCAGTAACGGCGCCCACCCCTGTCGCGCGGACCATCATCGAAGACGTGTCCCAAATGACTGTCTCCATGAGCGGATCGAACCTCGACCCTGCTCATCCCGTAGCTCCGGTCGTCGCGCTCCGCCACATTGCGCTGGACGATCGGCTTTGTGAAGCTCGGCCAGCCCGTATGGCTATCGTACTTGTCGATAGAAGCAAAGAGCGGCTCCCCGGACACGATGTCCACGTAGATGCCCGGCTCCTTGTTGTCCCAATAATCATTACTGAAGGCGCGTTCGGTTGCGCCCTCTTGGGTGACACGGAACTGCTCAGAGGTCAATCGCGCGATGGCCTCTGGCGATTTACCGTACTTCGACTCCAAGTCATCTCCTCCGTTTTCGCTATAGCTGGCACCGCGATGATGGATGCACCTGGCCAACCAGAGATCGGCTGCCCAAACAGGTTAGATAGACCTCACCCCCCTCCTGATCGCAACCGCTGCCTGCTAGGTGGCAGGCGGCCGGCCAGCTCGACTGGACCGTCTAGTCTGACTATAGAGCGGGCATGTAGCGGGCGTCGAGGCCCTCGCCCGCGGTGACCCCGCCGACCTCCTCCGCCGCAACGCCGCCCGCGAGGCCGGCGTCGACCGCGATCTGCTTGAGCGGGGGTCTCGAGGGCCACCTTGACGATGTTGGCGCCGGTGGCCTCGTCGCCGTGTCCAGGCCCGGGTTCCCGAACGGGCCGCTGGCAGGACCCAAAGGGTCTGGACGAGGCCCCAGCTCGGCATCGAGCGGGACGTGCGAGCCGCCTCCCCCCGGCCGCAGGAGTTGAGGCTGGCTTTCGACGCGCGCCGAGCAAGGCCGTATCACTCAGCTCGTCGCCTTCACCGAGCGTCGCCCGACCCTCGGTATCGGACGGCACGGTCCGATGTTTGCCACGCCCCCTGATCGCTCGACAGGCGGGAACTCGCGCTACTCCCATTGTTCGGTGAAAGGAGTGATCGCGATGCTAATGCGTACCGACCCGTTCCGAGAGTTTGACCGGCTGAAAGGCTCCGCCGTGCCGTGGCCGTGGCTCAGCTGATGGAGGGCATCGCCCCCTCGGTGAGCTTCAGGCGGGATGAAATGTTCATGTTGATGACCACCGCCACGATCTACAGCAGGTGAAACAGGTCGGGCTGCCCGAGCACGCGGGCGTGGCGCAGCATCGACATCACGGGCACGATCCCGGATTCAGCGGCCACCCCGAGGGCGGGTTGTCGGTACCAGGCGAAGTGGCCGCCGATCGGCCCCCGCACCTTGAGCACGTCTCCCACTTCGACAGCCTCGCGGAGGAAGCCCGAGACCTCACCGCCCGGGAGGATCTCGACGGTGATCTCGATCTCCGGCGAACCCGACGGCGCGGTGGCAATCGAGTACGTCCGCTGCGCCCGGTACCCGCCGGGTGCGGTCAGGCGGACGATGAAGTGCTGCCCGGCCCGGGATGCAAATACCTTCAGATTGAAGGTCTTGGCGGTGGGGGTCTCCTGACGGACCTGGACGACCGTGGCCGTCTGCCACGGCCCGGGCGGCTCGACGGCTGCGGTGGTCACCAACCCCCTGGTGGCGGCGCGGGGGACCGCCGTGGATGTCGTTCGAGGGCGCGCCGTTGACGTCACACGCGGCCCAGGCCTTCACTCCGGAAGGACCCTGAAGTGCGATCTCGAGGGTCTGGTCGGTGTGCCTCGCTGGCGTGAACGCTTCGCCATGTTGGACCGAGATGTCCGTACTCGCGTCGTCGTGCGCGGGAGGCCGTCGTGAGTCGAGCACGCCGCGACGCCGGGCGGCGAAGCCCTTCGTTAAGAGCGTGAACAGATTCAACTCGCCACCCTTGGTGCGAACCCGATGAGGGCCAGCCGGACCCCGATGCCGCCGATCGCCACTGCCATCGGACGCGAGGTGCGCGCCGCCGGGAGAGCAGGTGGTCGCCCGCTAGGCGGCCATGTCGCGGTGGCGAGCCCTGGGGGTCGGTCCGAGCGTCGAGATCAGCCCACTCCGGCGCTGGATCCGGTCCGGCAGCGACGTAGGACTCCCCATTCGCGGAACGCGGCGTTTACGAGGGGGCCGGGCTGGCTCCGCGCTGTCCGGGACTCTACTGGTGCCGGCGTCATACTGGCCAGGGTAGGCGCGGACCGCATACGCCGAGGGAACGGCCAGCAAATCCCCTCGCATGAGAATTACGAGTACTCATCTCCGGTCCTCGCCGATTTACGGCCGCAGCAGCACCCGACTCGCGGCCGGCCTGCCTCAGCCTCGGCAGGTCGGCCTTTCAAGTCTGGCTGGTGATGGGGCTTCCAGAGCCTGAATGTCAGCTTGCTGCGCCGGATGCGCTTTTCCGCTGTGGCGCGAGCGCCTCCACATTGCGGATCGCGAGGTCCAGCGCCAGCGCTATCGGCTGCGCGGTTCGTCCGGCTTGCGAGAGGAGGTGGCCGCCTTGGTAGGCCGCCATGATCCCGGTGGCGAGTTCTGCCACGTCGGCCTCGGTATCGAGTTCGCCGCGATCCTGCATCCGGCGGAGCCCGGCAGCGAGATACGACTCCCAGCTCCGGAACGTGGCATTGATCAGGATCCGGGCCGGCTCGGAGCGATCCGCGAGCTCACTAGCGAGCGAGCCGATCTCGCAGCCGTGCGCTCCGTGGCGTTCCTCGACGAAACTAACGACGGCATCGCGCCATCGCCGCAAGCCCTGCAGCGAGCTGAGTTGTTCGAGGTGGGGCTCTTGCCGCTCCATCACCCGCGCGGTCTGCATCTTGATCACCGCGGTGACCAGAGCGTCCTTGTCGTCAAAGTAGTGGTAGAGCTGCGACTTGCTGGTACCGGAGGCCTCGATCACCTGGTCCATGGTCGTGCCGGCGACCCCGTTGGCGTGCATGAGATCGGCCGCGGCGCGGACGATGCGCTCGCGGGTGAGAGCGCCGCGGGCGGTCAGGCGCCGCCGCGCGGGAGGCTCGGCTCTGGCACTCGTCACGGAGGCGATCCTATCTCGACAACTTGACTCTTCGTCCTGGCGAGATAATCTGGAATACTTAGTCTAGAGGACGCGGTGGTGGCTGAACGTCACAGCACGCCCGACACGCCGTTCGAGCCCGATCGATGTCGAAGGGTTGCCGGACGTCTCACGCCTTGAACCTGCAGTTCTTTGCGCCGCCCGCCTTCTCTGGGCATACTCGAGACGGCAGTGAGAGACACGCGGCGCTGACGCCAACTAGATATAGTGGACTAGTTAGTCAAGTGTAAGATGATGGCGGCACCTTGGGCAAGGTCCACCTCTGGCTGACGTTCGTCGGCCTCCACCTGACGTTCCCGGTGCAGCACTGGCTGGTTGCCAAGCGCATGCCCGCCGCCTACGCCGACAACCTGCCCGCCGACGAATTCACCGCGCCCAACATGATCTCCTCGATCGGCGCGTCACCCTCGGGGCCTCCACGCTGCGTTCATCTGGAACGTCTTCCGCACTACGGGCGGGTGGTCACGGTGGGCACCCGTGGGGCTTCGGCGACTCACTGGAGTTGGGCCACGAGCTGCCCGCCGCCGCGGCACAACTTCACCGAGCTGCCGCGGATCCCACGATCACGCCATTCGTTGCGGTACGCGTTGTAGTCGGCCCGGCGGCATTCTGCACAGGGACGGTGCGCCGCGGCGAACGAGACGGCTTCGTCATACAAGTAGAGGGCGTGTAGTGATGCGGCCGCCAATGCTCACGCCAGTGGCCGCGGAACTGGAGCGCACATGTGATCCAGGGGTCGCACGCATAGAAGCGGACAATTTTCACCCCGCTATAGAGAATACCCCGCTTGCCTGCCCGGACACCAACGAAGCCGGATCGACTCGATGTCGCCCGTCGGCGTCAGACGGTTGCGGCCCGGCATCATCTTGTGCTCGTGCAGCGGCAGCATCGACACACGGTGCCCGATCCAGAGGAGCAAGCGGCAGGGGGGTCAGCACGCGTTCCTCGCCGCACCCTGCACCTGGCAAGCCGGCCTACATATCAGGCCATGACACCATGGATAAGCATCCGCCTCAGATGGGCGCCGTTGTCCCCACCGGTTTATGAACTGAGGTCGAGTCACCTCCACCTCCACCTCCACCTGCGCCCGCTCCTATCAAACCGCGACCATGATGTGCGCGTCCCGATCGGGACGCCGTGCATAGCTCAAGCCAATACCACGAAGGAGCCGATGGTGGCTGTCGCGTCAGCGTCGGTTTTTGTTGGTCAGCAGACGCCGTTTCTCTTGATCGATCGCCGAGCCGAGCGTCACATCTGGTCGGCGTCGGCGGTCGATCCCGATGCATGCCCGCGGACGCGGTCCAGTGCCATGTCTAAAGCAATCTCCATCGGCCTCACGTCGCGCTCCGCCTGGGCGAGCAGGTAACCGCCCTGCACGGCAGCCATTATCCCCGTGGCCAGCCATCCGGGGTCAGCGTCCGGACCTAGCTCGCCGGTCTCACGCATCCGCGCGAGCCCGGCGGCGAGCAGGGCCTTCCAGGTACGAAAGTGGGCAGCCAACGCGACTCGCGACTCCTCGTCCCGATCAGCGAGTTCGTTCGCCAGTGAGCCCAGCTCACAGCCGTATGCACCGTTACGGAGGGCGTTGCGCTGCACTATCGCGTCTCGCCAGAGTTCGAGCCCGCGTAAGGAGCTCAACCGCTCCAGCCGCCGGCGCTGCCGCTCAAGCACCCGACTGGCTTGCAATGAGATGACCTCACGCACCACGGCGTCTTTGTCACTGAAATGCTGGTAGAGCTGCGACTTACTGGTGCCACTGGCCACCCGGACGTCATCCATGGTCGTTGCAGCCACGCCCTTGGCGTACATCAGATCTGCAGCAGCCTGCAGGATACGCGCTCGGGTGGCCGCGCCGCGCGCAGTAAGTCGCGGCGACTGACCCCCGCCGTCCGCATGCGCCACAAGAAGGGAGGTTACCAAGCAAGGGTGCAGCAGAACAGTCATTCTGAACATTGGGTCCAACTGCAGCAGCCCGCGCTGATTCGTGGACTTGACCAACGAAGGGGCGCGCGGACGGCCCCCGTGCATGTGGGTCGGATCTGCGCCTCCGACCGGCGGGAACCAGCCCCCAACGATTTCCCACCACGCCGGACGGCCGGGGTCAACCCTGGTGACCTTCGGCCCCTGGCGCCATGCACGTCTTGGTAGTCAGCACTCGACCGAACGCTGCGGACGCATGATTACCCGCCGAGCCAGCCGCCGTCTTGCGGGCTGAACCGGACATACACGGAGGGGCGCGAAATCCGCGAGTCGCTCCTGCGCGGATCAACTTGATTCAAGATCAAGCTCAGGTCATCGCATACAGTGGCCTGGGTACCGCGTCACGTCGCTGTTTGCATCTAAGCCAACGGCTCGGCGAAGTATCGAACATGCTCGAGAGCCATGTCGAATGCGAGCTCCATCGGCCGCACGCTCCGCGCAGCCCGGGCAAGCAAATAGCCACCCTCAACGGCCGCGATGATCCCCGTGGCCAGCGCGGCGGGATCGGCCTCAGGCCGCAACTCGCCCCGCTCCCGCATCCGGCTCAGGCCAGCCATGAGACAGAAGTACCAGGTCCGAAGCGACACATCCGGCAAGCTGCTGCGCTCGGGGTCCGTACGGCCAACCGACTCACCCGCCGCGGTGCCCTCTCCCACGCGGTCGTCATAGCGCTCCCGCACCCTACGCACGACGACGTCACGCCAGCGCTCGAGTGACTCGAGGGAGTCGAGGCGCAGCGGGTACGGTTCCTGCTCGAAGAACTCCCATGACCTCAAGCTCGATCACCCTGGTTGTCCATGTGCCAATCTCTGACCTGTAGCTGCAGGGTGCGAATGAGCCGAGCAAGGCCGGTGGTCCCGAGCTGCCGCTCGGCGACTCCCCTCCGACCGTATCGGCTCCGAACAGGAGTGGCTTTCAACCAATCCGAGTCCGGGAGGGCCGTCGAGCGACAAGCGGTGCCGCACGGCAACTGCATGCGTGGTCCCTCTGGAGCATCGCGACCAGACACACTACGACAACTCGTTGGCCCCTGCACTCGACCAACGCCGTCGGCGAGGAATTTCGGTGCCGGCCGAAGGGAACTAGACCGGTACCTGCACCGCTTAATTGCCCGCGCGGCGCGCCAAGGTAGGGCAGCCTCTTGCATCAACCGCAGAATCAGATCTGCTGTGCCGATCCGGCGCCATCTTTGATGGAAGACGACGGACCTCCCCTGCCGACGAGGTGGCCACTGCGAAATCATTCGTCTCAGGGATGGTTCCGCCACTGCCAGACCGCTCGCTGCGGACGGCGCCGGACGGGGGTAGGTCTGGCCATAGCCGGCCAGCTCGCTGCGTGCCGAGTCGAATTCCCCCAAGCGTTGACCTTAAGAGGCGGGAGCTGTCTTCATGACTACTGTCGGCGCTGCACTGTGTGACATATGCGCCACCGACCGGGGGCAACATTCTGCGTCGCAGCCCTCGCAGCCCTCGCAGCCCTCGCAGCCCTCGCAGCCCTCGCAGCCCTCGCAGCCGTCGACGCGCGGCGGCACCTCGCCTCCTCCCAAGACTGGACCAACTAGTCATAGAATTACTGAGAGAGCTCGGACTGTCAAGTCCAGTATCAGAGCGCTGATGCTGGTCTCGAAGACTGGAGGCGTGTCTGCACGCCGGGCTCGTTGGCCCCCAGTGGCGATCCTGCTGTTGGTTCCCGACCGGACCGGCAACCAACAGCCGACGCAGCCGGGCCGGCGTCGCTCAAATCGTCAGGGTATGCGGTTGTGTCGCGGGGGGCGTAGCCGCCTCAAGCGAGACTCACGGGACTGTCCATCGAGCACTTGGTAGCAGAGTCGCCAGTGCGCGCCATGACGTGTCGAGGCGACCTACATGGACATCCCGGAACTCGCCCACCTGGGCACAGACACGCTCGGTGGCTCGCGCGCCGTGTCTGCTGCTCCCCGCTGGCAAGAGGTGCAGCCCCCACCCTCCCTCGATGCCCGAACGCAACCTCTGCAGAGAGATTCGGCCGATCCGGCTTCATCGCTTAGAGATTACCCGCGACGGCCCCGCAGCCGACTGTTCGCCCAATGGACGATAAGGTTCATTCGCCTAGAGCTTCTAGCGGACGATGCAGTCCATACTTCGCGTTCGAGATCCATCTGCAGGGTTGTGACTGATCTTGACCCGGCCTCGGCGCCGGAAGCTCCTGATCATCGACTGAAAGCCAGCCGAAGCGTGTTCTAGATGTACTGATCGGAGACGTTGGTCGAGATTGTGTGACGACACGAGCTGATTGATCTTGTGAGGGAGGACCTCCTGGGTTGGTGTGGAGCTGTCTGACGGCATCCACCACAACCACAGGAGGTCCTCGTGGCTCACGTTAACGCGGCCCTGACTCCACGCGCCCGGCTCCGTCTCGGGAAACTGATCGTCGAGGACGGGTGGTCGGTCTCCCAGGCCGCGCAGCGGTTCCAGGTGTCGTGGCCAACGGCGAAACGGTGGGCTGATCGCTACCGCGAGGAAGGCGAAACCGGGATGGTCGACCGGTCCTCACGCCCGCACCATTGCCCGCGGGCCACCCCGGCACCGCTGCGACGCAAGATCGTGCACCTGCGCTGGAAGCAACGCCTCGGACCGGTCGAGATCGCCGCAATCGTCGGACGGGCACCCTCGACGGTGCCTCACGTCCTGGTCTGCTGCGGCATCAATCGACTCTCCTGCATGGACCGAGCAGCGGCGAACAGTCCGCCGCTACGAACATCCCCACCCCGGCGATCTTGTCCACGCCGATGTGAAGAAGCTGGGCAACATCCCTGAGGGCGGCGGGTGGCGCTTCCTCGGCCGGCGCCAGGGCCTCCGCAACCGGGCCGCGATCCCGAACAAGCCCCGCAACCCCTACCGAAACCCGAAGATGGGCACCGCAACCCGAAGATGGGCACCGCCTACATCGACACCACCCTCGATGACCACTCCCGGATCGCCTACAGCGAGGTCTGTGACGACGAGACCGCCGTGACCGCGGTGGCCGTGCTACGCCGTGCGGCGGCCTGGTTCGCCGCCCGGGGAGGTGACCATCCGCCGAGTGCTGACCGACAGTGACTCGGCCTACTGCTCCCACCTCTGGCGCGACACCTGCACCGAGTTCGGGATCGTCCCGAAACGCACGCGGCCCTACCGGCCCCGAACCAATGGCAAAGTCTGGGAAGACTGTCCTCGGTGCTGCACCCCGCCGAGTCTGACCCCCGCAACCGAGATGGCGACTGTCATCGGTGGAGTCGGCACCAACAAGCACATTAACTACGGCGCCGTCAACGACGAACACGGCCGCCTGCTCGACCACCAAGAGTTCGCTGCAGCCGACCACGGCTACCAGGAGCTGCTGGCCTGGAAGCGCAGCCACGGCCGGATCGTCGCGATCGGCGTCGAGAGCACCGGTTCGTTCGGCGCGACCCTCGTCCTGAGGAAGCGGACGCTGGTGAACCGGTGTCTACGGTTACGGCCCGAGACCGATGATCTCCTCGACCTCGCAGGTGGCTGCCACCGGCTGCTGACGGCCGGGGTGAAGACCTCCCGGTGACCTGGCACGCCGATGGAAGACCCTCGACAACCAGATCAAGTCCCTGAACCGCCAGATCGAAGCCCTGGCGCGCAATGCAGCGCCCGCGCTCGTCGAACTGCACGGTGTCGGGGTCGAGCTCGCCGGTCAATTCCTTGTCGCCGCCGGCGACAACGCTGAGCGCATCCGCAACGAGGCCGCCTTCGCCAAGCTCTGCGGCGTCGCACCACAACCCGCGAGTAGTGGCCGCACCACCGGTCGCCACCGGCTCAGCCGAGGAGGCGACCGCGCCGCGAACAGCGCCCTCTGCATCACCACCATCGTGCGGATGCGCCATCACCAACCCACACGCGACTACGGCGAACGACGCACCACCGAAGGCCTCAGCAAACGAGAGATCACCGCTGCCTGAAGCGCTACATCACCAGAGAGATCTACGCCAACCTCCCCCGACCAGCCGCAGAGCCGAGCATCTCGGCGATTTGACGAACAGAGGAGCATCGAGCGGTTCCACCGCACACTCGTCGACGGGTGGGCCTTCCGCCGGCTCTACGCCAGCGAGTCACTCCGTCGAAAAGCCCTACCCAGCTGGATCCACGAGTACAACCACCACCGACCCCACACCGCCTGCGGAGCCCGCCCACGGATCACCATGTTGACCAGCGTCGGCCGGGCCGGGCGGGCGGGTGTACCCCCTCCTGGCCACCCGCCCGCACGAG
>NZ_JAAXKY010000230.1 GCF_012911925.1 Pseudonocardia xinjiangensis
GGGTGGGGGTGAGGCCGAGGGCTCTTGCGGCCAGCTGCGCCAGGTGGACGGGTTCGCGCGTGCCCGCCTGACGGAGCTGGGTGCGGCAGCTGAAGCCGTCGGCCAGCACGGCCACATCGGGGTCGGCGGCGCGGACCGCCGGCAGCAGCACCCGTTCCGCGCACGCCATCGACACGTCGTAGTGCCCCTTCTCGAACCCGAAGTTGCCGGCCAGCCCGCAGCAACCCGAGTCGAGCACCTCGGCGTCGACACCCAGCGCCGCCATGACCGCGCGGTCGTCGTCGGTGCCGAGCTCGGCGTGCTGGTGGCAGTGCACCTGCACGAGCGCCCGCTGCCCCGGAGCGACGACGCCGCCGCGGAGCTCGTCGGCGTGCTGGGCGAGCACCTCGGCGAAGGTGCGCACGCCGGTGGCCAGGAGCGCGGCGAGCGGTTCGTCGGGGAGGAGCTCGGGGCCGTCGGCGCGCAACGCCGCGGTGCACGACGGCTCGAGCCCGACGACCGGCACCCCCGTCACGAGCCACGGCTCGATGGTGCGCAGGCTGCGGCGCAGGACCCTGCGGGCGGCGCCCACCTGGCCGGTGGAGGTCCAGGTGAGCCCGCAGCACACGTCCCGGGGCGGCAGCTCCACCGTGTAGCCCAGCCCCTCCAGCACCGCGACCGCGTCGGCGGCGACGGCGGGGTCGAAGTGGTTGGTGAACGTGTCGGGCCAGAGCAGGAGCCGCCCGCGCGGAGCCCCCCGGTTCAGGAAAGCCACTTTCCTGCCCTCTGCGGACCTGAAAGTGGCTTTCCTGAACTTGGGGGACGTGTACCTGTGCGGGGCGATTCCCGGGATTCCGCGTTCCGGCGCGATGCCACCTGCTCGTTTCGCCACCGCTCCCAGCGGGCCGCGGGCTGCCGCGTTCAGCGCGCGCACCGCCGCGGCAGGGAGCCGTCCCACGAGGCGCAGCCAGCGCGGCAGGGCGCCCATCGAGTAGTGCGACGCCGGACGCACCTTGTGCCGGTAGCGCTGGGCGAGGAACTCGGTCTTGTACGCGGCCATGTCCACGCCGACGGGGCAGTCGCGCTTGCAGCCCTTGCAGGACAGGCACAGGTCGAGTGCCTCGGCCACCTCGGGGGACTGCCAGCCGTCGGTGATGACGTCGCCCGCGGCCATCTCGAACAGCAGCCGGGCGCGCCCCCGCGTGGAGTGCATCTCCTCGCCGGTGGCCCGGTAGCTCGGGCACATCACGCCGCCGTGGTCGGTGACGCACTTGCCCACGCCCAGGCAGCGGCGGGTGGCCCGGGTGAACGACCCGCGGTCGTGGGCGAACGCCAGCACGGGTTCGTCGCGCAGCGTCGGCATACCGACGAACACGCGCAGGTCCTCGTCGAGCTTCGCGGGCCGGACGACCCGGCCGGGGTTCATCCCGTCGTCGGGGTCCCAGATCCCCTTGAACTCCTCGAACGCCGCGATGATCTCCGGCGGGTACATGCGGGGCAGCAGCTCGGCACGCGCGACACCGTCGCCGTGCTCCCCCGAGAGCGACCCCCCGTGCGCGACGGCGAGGTCGGCGGCGTCCTCCATGAAGCTGCGGAAATCGGCGATCCCGGAGGAGCTCGCCAGCTCGAAGTCGATGCGGATGTGCAGGCAGCCGTCCCCGAAGTGCCCGTAGTAGGCCCCCCGCCGCCGGTGTCGGCTGAGCAGGGCGTCGAACTCGCGCAGGTAGGCACCGAACCGCTCCGGCGGCACGGCCGCGTCCTCCCAGCCGGGCCAGGCCTCGCCGCCGTCGGGCGAGCGCGTGACGATGCCGGCGCCGTCCTCACGGATGCGCCACAGCGCCTTCATCGCCGCCGGATCGGAGACGACCACGCTCGTGGCCCCGTAGGGCTTCATCGCCGTGACGACGGCCTGTGCGGCCGCCTCGGCCTCGGCGCGGGTGGCACCGCCGGTCTCGACGTAGAGCCAGCCGCCGCCGGCGGGCAGCGCGCGCGAGGCCGTCTCCGCCGGGTTGGACGCGCGCAGCGCCGCGATCAGGCCGGCGTCCATGCCCTCGATGGTCAACGGCCCCAGTTCCCGCACCACCGTGACGTGGTCGGCCGCCAGGTAGGCGTCGGGGAAGCCGAGCACCGCCAGCGCGCGGGCCGGTGGCGACTCGACGAGGCGGACCGTCGCTCCGAGCACCGTGGCGCAGGTGCCCTCGGTGCCGACGAGCGCGCGGGCCAGGTCGAACCCGTTCTCCGGGAGCAACTGGTCGAGGTTGTAGCCCGACACCCGGCGGGTGAGGTCGGGGAAGGACGCGCGCACGCCGTCGTCGATCCGGGCGGCCAGCCCGCGCAACGCGCTCGGGACGCGTCCGGTGGCCGGTTGGCCAGGGCCCAGCTGCAGGCGTTCCCCCCGGTAGGTGAGCACGTCGAGGGCGTGCACGTTGTCGACGGTCTTGCCCCACGCGACCGAGTGCGAGCCGCATGCGTTGTTGCCGATCATCCCGCCGAGGGTGCAGCGGTTGTGGGTGGACGGGTCGGGCCCGAACGTGAGGCCGTGCGGGCGGGCCGCGTCGCGCAGCGCGTCGAGCACGAGCCCGGGCTGCACGCGCGCGGTCCGCGCCTCGGGATCGATCTCCAGCACGCCGTTCAGGTGCTTCGTGAAGTCCAGCACCACGGCCGTGTTGACCGCCTGCCCGGCGATGCTCGTGCCCGCGCCCCGCGGGAGCACCGGCACCCCGTGGGTGCTGCAGACCGACACCGCGGCCTCGACGTCGTCGGTGTCCAACGGGGTGACCAGCCCGATCGGCACCCGCCGGTAGTTCGACGCGTCGGCGGAGTACATGGCACGGGTGGCGGCGTCGAACCGGACGCGGCCACGGACGGCGGCGGCCAGGTCGGCGTGCAGGTCGGACAGGTCGGTGTGCTGGATGTCCGTGCTCACGGGGTTCAGTCTGAGGTGCTCGGCGCCGCCGGACCCGCCGAACCGGACGTGGGCTTCGCCGCAGCCGGCGGGGCGGCAGGTGGGTCGGCGGACCCGTGCCCGTGGCCGTGTCCATGCCCGTGGCCGTGCCCTGCGGCTCCGCCGATCGGGTCGCCCGCCCTCAGCGGCGCGTCGTGGTAGCGGCCCTCGTGGGCGATGATCGGACGCTGGTCGCCTGCCAGCTCGGGGTGCTTGGCCTCGAGCCGCTGGCGACGGTCCCACTGCCTGCGCAGCCCGGTGACGTACTCACGGCTCCCGTCGTAGGTGCCGCGCCAGGTCTGGGGCATCTGCTCCTTCGACAGCCCCGCGTCGGCGCGGCCGCCGAGGCTGAACCCGGCGGGGATCTTGCGGGTCTCCCCGCCGCACGACGGGCAGCCGGGCGCGGCCGCGTCGAACGAGGCGAGGTGCTCGAAACGCAGCCCGCACCCGCACTTGAACACGTAGATCGGCATGTGCCCCTCCGCGCCGCAGCGGCGGGGGCCTGCCCCGCCGCTGCCGTCACCAGTTCTCGACCGACTTCGTGAGGATGTCGGCGATGTCGTCCTCGGTCGGGGTCTTCGGGCACGTGGCCAGCAGGCGCTGCTGCTTCATGGTGCCCGGCACGAGGTCGGGCACGTCCGCCTCGGTGTAGCCGACCCCGCCGATCCCGTTGGGGATGTCGATGTCGCGCATCAGCGAGATGAGCACCGACGGCAGCTGCTCGCGCGCGTCGTTCAGCCTGTCGGCACGCGGGTCCATCAGCTCCGCGGCCCGCAGGTGCCGCTCGGGGGCGCTCTCGAAGGAGAACCGGAACGCCTCGGGCGCGGTGAGCGACACCGACTGCCCGTGCGGGACCATCGGCTCCTCCTCCGGGTAGCCCCTGGGGTGGTAGTCCTTCACCATCCCGGCGATCGGATAGGCGTTGGCGTGCGGGATGTGCACCCCGGAGTTGCCGAAGCCCATGCCGGCGAAGGTCGCGGCCATCATCATGTTCGAGCGTGCCTCGAGGTTGTCGCCCTCGTGCACGGCCGTGCGGAACGACTGCGCGATGAGGGTCATCGCCTTCTCGCACCACAGGTCCGACACCGGGTTGGAGCCGCAGTACGTCACCCGCTCCTCGGGCTTCTTGCGGTCGAACGTGGAGTAGTAGCGGGCGGTGTAGCTCTCCACCGCGTGGCACACGATGTCCATGCCGGACGCGGCGGTGACCTCGGGCGGCAGGCTCATCGTCAGCAGCGGGTCGATCACGGCGAGGGTGGGACGCAGCCGCCAGTGGCTGATCCCGGTCTTGACCTTCATCGACAGGATGTCCAGCACGCACATCGCGGTGGACTCCGACCCGGTGCCCGCCGTGGTCGGGATCGCGATCAGCGGCTTGAGCTGGCCCGGCGGTGTCTTCGCGTTCCCGATCGGCTTGTTGATGTAGTCCATCAGCTCGCCGGGATGGCTGGTGAGCAGGTTGATGGCCTTGGCGGTGTCGATGGCCGACCCGCCGCCGACGGCCACGAAGCCGTCCCACGGGCCCTGTGCGCGGGCGTACTCGGTGGCCTTGTTCATCGAGTCGTCGGTGGGCTCGACGTGCACGCCGTCGAAGATCTCCGACTCGATGTCGTAGCGCCGCAGGTTGTCGGCGATGCGCTGCGGAGCGCCGAGCGCGTGGATCCCCGGGTCGGTGACGATCAGCACGCGCTTCACGCCGTAGCCGGACATCTCGAACCCGACCTCGTCGGAGGCGCCCGCACCGAACTTCAGTGGCGGCGCGCCCCAGGTGAAGATCGTCTCCTCGGTGAGCTCGACGTCGGGATGGCTCATGTGTAGGAACCCTCCGGGGCCAGGCGCAGCTTGTGGATCTGCTCCGCGTCGTGTCCGAACACCATGGTGGCGTCGGTCCGCTCCTGGATGTCGCGCAGCTTCTCGACCGACGCGTAGAACTGCTCCAGGTTGTTGACGATGGCCGCCGGCGTGGCAGGCGGCCCGTAGCTCTCGCCCATGTAGACGGCGTCGGACGTGAAGATCATGGTGCCGCTGTCGGGCAGGTCGACCTGCATCGACATGCACCCAACGGTGTGGCCGGGCGTCTCGAGCAGCGTGACGCCGGGGAGGAACTCCGTGTCGCCGGAGACCGTCTGGAAGTCGAGACCCTCGTAGTCGGTCTTGAGGTGTGCCCCGTTGAACAGGCCGCCGAACCCGAAGGCGAAGTCCCGCTCCTTCTCGTGGCAGACGAGCTTCGCGTTGGTGTTCTTGAACATCTGCGCGTTGCCGGCGTGGTCGAAATGCAGGTGGGAGAGGATGACGTAGTCGATCTCGTCGAGCCCGACGCCCATCTGGTTCAGCCGCGAGTCGAGGTACTCGTCGTCCGAGACCTTGTCGTACGGGAAGAACTCCTGCAGGCCGGTCGGCTGCCAGCGCTCCTCCCAGTCGCGGGGGCAGCTGGTGTCCCAGAGGATCTTGCCCTCGTCGGTCTCCACCAGGACGCAGTGCGAGGGCACGTCGACCCACGGGGCGGGCGAGTTCTTGGAGGTCCGGTCGTTGATCGAACGTCCCGGCTTGATCAGCAACCAGGTGAGGTCCGCGGTCATGGCCCCGCACGGGATCACGCTCACCTTGTTCACAGTCGCCATCGGTGGTCCTCTCGACGTCGAGCCGGTCCGCGCTCACCCGCGCGTTCCTCGGCCGACCGTGGCATGTGGCATGCCACTCGTCAACGCGTCAACGTATTCCGACTGGTCGATGGATCAGGGGCGCCCCGTCCAGCCCAGGTCGACGTCCACGCTTCCGGGTGGTGCTCCCGCCTCCTGCGCGATGAGGAGCTCCGCGGTGTGCAGCAGGTGCGCCCGCATCGCCTCGGCCGCCCCGTCGGCGTCACCGGACTCGATGCGGTCGAGCACCGCGCGGTGCTCGGTCACGATGTCGTCGAGGCTGCGTGACAGGCCCGCGGTGGAGACGCCGCGGCGCAGCACCATGTCCCGCAGCCCGTCGACGTACTCGGCGAGCCGCAGGTTTCCCGACGCCTGCAGCAGCACGAGGTGGAACCGCCGGTCGTGCTCCCACATCCGGTACTCGTCGTCGGCCCGCGCGGCCTTCTCCATCGCCTGGTAGAGCTTGCGCAGCTCGCGGCGGCCCGGCTCGTCGATCTGCCGACACGCCCGCCGGGTGGCCGGCACCTCCAGCAGCAGGCGCAGCGCGAAGACCTCCTCGAGATCGTGCAGGGTGGTCTGCAGCACGCGCACCCCGCGGTTGCGCTCGAAGCGGACCATGCCCTGCTGGCCGAGCTTGATCAGTGCCTCCCGGACCGGCGTGCGCGAGACACCCAGCTGGGTGGCCAGCGTCTGCACCGAGTGGAGCGTGCCGGGCTGCAGCTCCCCCGTGATGACGGCGGCGCGCAGGGCGTCGAGCACCTGCGCGTTGACCATGTCGGTCTGGCGGACCGGCCTCACACCGCGCCCCTTGAGAGGATCTGCACGGCGGCGATCCTGCCAGTGGCCGTCCTCACCCGGGACCCGCTCGCGCGCCCGGGCGGCCTGGCAGCCTGTTGACCATGGCGCGCTACGAGTACCGGGTCCTGCAACTGCGAGAGAGCCTTGTCGGCGGCAAGCTCTCCGCCGACAAGCTGGAGAGGCTCCTCAACGACGAGGCACAACAGGGCTGGCAGCTCAAGGCCATCACGTCCACCGAGGTGAAGGGCCGGATCGGCCCAGGCGGGGTGGACGGGCTGCTGGTCACGCTGGAGCGTCCGGTGGGCTGACCAGGCTGGTCGCGGTCCAGCTCGTGGGCCGCAGCGCCTCGTCACGATAGGTTCGGCCGGTGGAACTGTTGGACGCCAGGTGGCACCAGGCGATGCTCGACGTGCTCGCAGGCGCCCACCTGGCCTCCGGCGACGCCCTCGGCGACCTGCTGGAGGACGCGCTCGAGCCGCTTGAGGTGGTCCCGGAGCTCTACGTCGCCGATCACGAGCAGATACAGCTGCGCCCGGTGCGCGACGCCGGAGGCCCCCTGTGGGTCGACGGCACGCTGCCGGGCCGGGTCTTCCAGCTCGGCACGGTGCTGGAAGGCCGGGACGACGAGGGCCGCCGCGTGCTCTGGGTACCGCTGGTCGACGGCGCGGAGCGCCTCGGAGTGGCCCGGATGGTCCTGACCGCCAACCCGAACGACGAGGACTCGAGCGGCACGGATCCGACACTCGCCGAGCACTGCCTGGCCGTCGCGGGGCTCGTCGCCCACCTGATGGCCTCCAAGTTCACGCAGGGGGACGAGCTGGCGGTGGCGCGGCGATCGCGCCCGATGTCCGTCGCGGGCGAGCTGCTCTGGCAGCTGCTGCCACCGCTCACCGTCGGCGGCAAGGGACTGGCGATGGCCGCCGTGCTCGAGCCCGCCTACAACGTCAGCGGTGACGCATTCGACTACGCGATCAGCACGTCGCGGGCCGACTTCGCGATCTTCGACTCCTCCGGGCACGACCTGAACGCCGGCCTGACCACCTCGGTCACTCTCGCCGCCTCCCGATCCGCCCGCCGCGAGGGCCACGACATCGCGGGCGTCGCCGCCCGGATCGACGCCACGCTGACCGAGCAGTTCAGCGACCACCGCTTCGTCACCGGAGTGCTCGCCCAGCTCGACCTGCAGTCGGGGTGTCTGCGCTATCTGATCGCCGGACATCCGCCGCCCGTGCTGCTCCGCGGCGGGAAGGTCGTGCGCACGCTCGACGCCGTCCTGCGCATGCCGTTCGGCCGGCTGGCGTCGCTGATGCCGCAGTCCGACGAGCTGGGCGAGGAGTACCTCGAGCCCGGCGACCGGATCCTGCTGCACTCCGACGGTGTGGTGGAAGCCAGGGACGAGGACGGCGAGGAGTTCGGGGTCGACCGGCTCGTCGAGCTGGCCGAGCACGCGGCGGCGGCGCAGCTCGCCGCCCCGGAGACGCTGCGGCGCCTCGCCCATGCCGTGCGAGAGCACCGCAGGGGCGAGCTGCGCGACGACGCCACATTGATGCTCGTCGAGTGGTCGGGGAGCGCCGCAGAACGTCTGCTCACCCGGCCCATGGAGGACGGGCAGGACCACTAGGAGCTGTCCTCAAAGCCACATTCGTAGGGTGGCGAGGTCGATCATGGCTTGGTAGGACAGGGCGGTCTTGTCGTAACGGGTGGCGATGGCCCGGTACTGCTTGAGCCGGTTGAAGCAGCGCT
>NZ_JAAXKY010000231.1 GCF_012911925.1 Pseudonocardia xinjiangensis
GATCTGGATCACCGAGGTCCCGACGCCGAACGGCGCGCCGGTACGGATGCTGATCACGGGCAGCGGAAGCGACGAGTCGTTCCGCACGCTGGCCGAAGCAGCACAGACGAGCACCCCAATCCCTCCCCGCTGAGCGGCCCCGGCCGCGACATGGTCACGTGTCGCGGCCGGAACCGGCCCTCGAACAGCGTCATGTGTCCATGTCGCGCACGGGGGGTGGCTCAGTCGGTCGGGTCGGTCGCGTCCAGGACCTTCTGGACGCGTTCCCGGGCGCCCGCAAGCTGCTGCTCGCACCGGCGGGCGAGGGCCTCGCCCCGCTCCCAGAGCGCCACCGACTCGTCCAGGCCGAGCCCACCTGTCTCCAGAGTGCGCACCACTTCGGCGAGCTCGTCGCGGGCCTGCTCGTAGCCCAGCCCGTCGACGCCAGGCTGTTCGGTCATGTCGTGCTCGCCTTCCTCTTCCGGGTACGCGGCGGCGCCGGCTTCGCCGTTTCGCCCTCGGCAGCCCCGTTGCCTGCGCCGCGGTCGGTGCTGCGGGGTGCGCTGTCGTCGGCCACGGTGGCCGCGACCGCCCCGTCGGCCACCCGGATCCGTAGCCGGTCGCCCGGCTCGACCTCTGTGGTCGACCTCAGGACCGGCAGCACCGCCCCCGGCTCGGCGCCGTCGGGCACGCGCTGCACCACGGCGTATCCGCGGGCCAGCGTCGCGGCCGGGCCGAGCGTCGTCAACCGCGCCCTGACGTGTTCCAGGTCGCTGCCGCGGCGGTCGAGGCCGCGCAGCAGGCAGGCGCGGCCCGCCTCGCGCAGCCGCTCGACCTCCGCGACGCGTCCGTCGAGTGCCTGCAGCGGGGCGGCCAGCACCGGCCGTCCGCGCAGCGCGGTGAGCAGCCGCTGTTCGCGGTCCACCCAGCCGGCCAGCGCGCGCCGGGCGCGGTCGCGCAGCCCCGCGATGCGCGCGGTCTCCTCGGCCAGGTCCGGTACGAGCCGGCGCCCCGCCTCCGTCGGCGTGGAGCACCGGACGTCGGCGACGTGGTCGACCAGCGGGGTGTCCGGCTCGTGCCCGATCGCCGACACCACAGGCGTGCGGCAGGCCGCGACGGCCCGGCACAGCGTCTCGTCGGAGAACGGGAGCAGGTCCTCGACACTGCCGCCGCCGCGGGCCAGCACGATCACGTCGACCTGCGGGTCGCGGTCCAACGCGCCGAGCGCGTCGACGATCTGCGGAACGGCCAGCGCGCCCTGGGTGGCGGTGTGCTCGATCCGGAAGCGGACCGACGGCCAGCGTGCCGTCGCGTTCGACACGACGTCGTGCTCCGCCGCCGACGCCCGGCCGGTGACGAGCCCGATGCAGCCGGGCAGGAACGGCGGCCGGCGCTTGCGGGCCGGGTCGAACAGTCCCTCGGCCGCCAGCAGCTTGCGCAGGCGCTCGATCCGCGCGAGCAGCTCCCCGATGCCGACGGCGCGGATCTGGTCGACGCGCAGGCTGAGCGTCCCGCGGCCGAGGAAGAACGACGGCTTCCCGTGGACGACGACCCGGTTGCCCTCGGCCACCGCCGGGCCGCCCTCACGCACCAGGCCGATCGGCGCCGTCAGCTGCAGCGAGACGTCCGCGGCCGGGTCGCGCAGCACCAGGAACGCGGTGCCCGTGCCGGCGCGGGCGGTGACCTGGGCGAGCTGGCCCTCCACCCACACCGCCCCGAGCCGGTCGACCCACTCGGCGATCTTCCTGGCGACCGTGCGGACGGGCCACGGCTGCTCGGGGGAGTTCGGCTGGGTCACCCTTCGGTGACCGTGGTGATCCGGTTCGAGAGCATCGTGACGAACGGCGGACGGTTGTCGTGGTTCGTCTCCCACTCCAGGAGCGTCCGCAGGTCGTCGACGTCGAGGTGGCGCAACCGGCCGCGCAGCTGGGGGATCGTCAGGTCCCGGTAGCCGGGCAGGACGTTCGGTCCCGCACTCCCGGCGCCGGTGCCGGACGTCGTGGGAGTGGCGTGGGCTGCTTTGGCGGCAGTGGTCTCGGCCGCGACCTCGGCGGCCTTCTCGACCACCTTCTCGGGCTCCGCGGGGGCCGGTGCGGGCTCGGCGGCGATCGTGACCACGGCGTCCCGGGCCCGCTGGTGCAGCTCGCTGACGTTGCTCCCGCCGTTGCGTTCCGCCGGCTCCTCGTCGTCGAAGACGGCCCAGCTGGGCCGTTCCTCGACCGGACGCAGCGTGCCGAGGGCGCGATCACCCTTGATCGCCAGCTCGGTGACCTTCTGCTGCACGCGCATGGACGCCTGCAGGGCCTGGCTCACGGCGGTGACGGGGAGCTCGACGACGAGTCGGGGCAGGTCACGGGCCTGCTCCACGGCGGTGGCGACAAGACCGGCGGCAATCCGCACCGGCAGCGGCAGCGGGCTCATGCCTCCAGTCTCCCCTGCCCGGTGCCGGGGAGCAGCCTGGGGGTTTCGCGTGGTGCACGACGTCTGCGCGATCGGGCGGGGGCCGTACGCTGGGGGACATGTCCGGAGCGAACAAGCGCGTACTGCTGGCCAAGCCGCGCGGTTACTGCGCAGGTGTTGACCGGGCCGTCGAGGCCGTGGAGCAGGCGCTGGAGCAGCACGGCCCGCCGGTGTACGTCCGCAAGCAGATCGTCCACAACGTGCACGTCGTGGAGACGCTCACCGAGCGCGGTGCGATCTTCGTGGACGACGCCGACGAGGTCCCCCACGGTGCGCTCGTGGTGTTCTCGGCCCACGGGGTGTCCCCCGCGGTGCGTGACCAGGCGCGATCGCGCGAGCTGCGCACGATCGACGCCACCTGCCCGCTGGTCACCAAGGTCCACCACGAGGCCAAGCGCTTCGCCCGTGAGGACTACGACATCCTCCTCGTCGGCCACCACGGGCACGAAGAGGTGGAGGGCACGGCCGGGGAGGCTCCGGCGCACATCCAGCTCGTCGAGACCGCAGCCGATGTGGCAGGCGTCACGGTCCGGGATCCGGAGCGGGTCGTCTGGCTCTCCCAGACCACGCTGTCGGTCGACGAGACCATGGAGACGGTGCGCGCGCTGCGGGAGCGCTTCCCGTCGCTGCAGAACCCGCCGAGCGACGACATCTGCTACGCCACCCAGAACCGGCAGGTCGCCGTCAAGGCGATGGCCGCCCAGTGCGACCTCGTGCTCGTGGTGGGCTCGAAGAACTCGTCCAACTCGGTGCGGCTGGTCGAGGTGGCGCTGCAGGCCGGGGCCGGAGCGGCACACCTCATCGACTACGCCCGCGAGATCGACGAGAGCTGGCTCGACGGCGTGGGGACGGTCGGACTCACCAGCGGCGCATCGGTGCCGGAGGTGCTCGTGCGGGGCGTGCTCGACCATCTCGCCGAGCGCGGCTGGACCTCCATGGAGGAGATCACGACCGCCGAGGAGACTCTGACGTTCTCGTTGCCCCGCGAGCTTCGCCCCGCTCGGACCGCGCAGAGCTCCGCCGGGCGCTGACCGGCGGTTTCGTGGGCGGGCCTGCGTCCGCCTTCGGGGCGGCGTCGAGTGGGCGCTGCACGATCAGCCGGAACACGCCGAGGGCCAGCACGATGCCGGTGGTCCAGGCCATCGTCGGGAACGCGTTGACCAGCGGTGCGCCCACCACGAGCAGGCGCTCGCCCACGCCGGCGCCCGGCTTCGGCGACCCGGCGGCCAGCACCACCACCGGCACCGCCACGGCCACCAGCAGCGGCGGCTGGACCATGGGCCCGAACAGCCCGTCGCGGCGCACCCAGGCCACCGCGAGCACACACCCGGCGATGTAGCAGATGGTGAAGACCAGATCGAGGCTGCCGACGCGGACCAGGTCGACGAACACGCCCACCGCGGTCAGCACGGCGCCGAGCCCGACCGCCGCGATGGGCGGGACCCCGAGCACCGTGGCCAGCAGGGACCGGTCGGCCATCGGCCACCTGCCCCCGGAGCCCCGTACGCCGCGTTCGCTCACCTGGTCACGGTAGCTCTGTTCTCCGGGCGACCGTCGCCGGCAGGCCGCTCGGTGCGGCTGAGCTCGTGGAGGGCGACCAGTGAGTCGGCCGCGGACGCCACGAGCTCGGGCGCGGCCACGGTGCGTGGCGCGCGTTCGACCTGAGCGGGGGCGGCGATCTCGTCGTCGGCCACCTCGAGGTCGGTGAACTTGCGCGCGGTGACCAGCACACGCGCCTCCAGCGAGGAGACCGTCTGGTTGTAGCTGGCCACGGCCGAGTCGAGGCTGCGCCCGAGCTTGGCGACGTGGGTGCCCATGGTGGCCAGGCGGCTGTGGAGCTCCTTGCCGAGCTGGTGGACCTGGGCGGCGTTGCGCGCCAGCGCCTCCTGTCGCCAGCTGTAGGCGACGGTGCGCAGGAGCGCGATGAGCGTGGTGGGTGTGGCGACCACGACGTTGTGCGAGAACGCGTGCTCCAGCAGCGCCGGGTCGGCCTGCAGCGCGGCCTCGAGGAACGGGTCTCCCGGCACGAACAGCACGACGAACTCGGGCGACGGCTCGAACGCCGACCAGTAGCTCTTGGCCGACAGCGCGTCGACGTGCTGGCGCAGCTGCCGGGCGTGGGCGGCGAGCCGCTCGCGGTGCACGTCGGGGTCGCGGCTCTCCACGGCCTCCAGGTAGGCCGCGAACGGCACCTTCGCGTCGACCACCACCTGCTTGCCCCCGGCCAGGTGCACGACCATGTCGGGCCGGACCGCGCCGTCCTCTCCCTGGCCGGTGACCTGCGTGGAGAAGTCGCAGTGCTCGACCATGCCGGCCAGCTGCACGATCCGCTCCAGTTGCAGCTCGCCCCAGCGGCCGCGGACCTGCGGGGCGCGCAGCGCGTTGACGAGCTGCTTGGTCTCGTGCTGCAGCTGCTCCGAGCTGAACCGCATGGCGCTGACCTGCTCGCGCAGCCCCGCGTAGGCCGACTCGCGCTCCTTCTCGACCGTGCGCAGCTGCCCCTCGACGCGCTGCAGCGTGGACGCCATCGGGTCGAGCAGCTGGGCGATGGCCTGGGCGCGGCTCGTGGCGTCGCCGTCGGCCTTGGCGGCCAGTGCCGCCGTGGCCTCCTTGATACGGCCCTCGGCCAGCGCCACGAACTGCTCGTTGTTGCGGGCCAGCGCGTCGGCCGAGAGCGCCTGGAACGCCTGCTTGAGCTCGGCGTCGCGGCGCGTCAGCAGCTGCTCGCGCCGCCCGCCCGCCTCCCGCTCGCTCTGCAGCGCGGCCAGTGCCGCCGCCGCCTCCGACTCCGCGTGGCGCAACCGCTCGGAGGCCCGCTCGTACTGCTCGGTGAGCTCGCGGAGCCGCTCCAGCAGCCCGGCGCGCTCCGCACGCAGACCTGCCGCGTCGGCCCTGGCCATGGCGGAGGCGTCGGCCGCCGCGCGCCCGGCCTCGGCGGTGGCCACCCGCGACCGTGACGTGACGAGCAGCCAGACGGCGCCCGCGCCGAGCGTGGCGCCCACGACCAGACCGATGAGCAGCACGGAGACGGCGGCGGTGTCCACCGAGTCAGCGTGCACCGCGCCCCCGACGGAACCGGGACAGGCGCGCCGGGCCCGCGGACCAACGGACAGCACCAATCGCCGAGCGGTCGAACAGATGGTCGAGCAGCGCGCGCCGGCCCCCCGAGGTTCAGGAAAGCCACTTTCCTGTCCCCAGAGGGCAGCAAAGTGGCTTTCCTGAACTTGCGCGGGGGCTCAGGCGACCGGGGACTCGTGGTCCAGGAGCCTGCGCTTCGCCGGGACGCCCCAGCGGAAGCCGCCCATCGTGCCGTCCGTGCGCAGCACGCGGTGGCAGGGCACGAACAGGGCTGCGGCATTGCGCGCGCACGCCGACGCCGCGGCTCGCACCGCCAACGGCCTGCCTGCCTTGGCCGCGTACTCGGTGTAGGTCACCGGGGCGCCGGGCGGCACCGTGCGCAGCACGTCCCAGGCGTGCTGGAGGAACTCGCCCGACCGCTGCCGCACCGGCACGTCGGCCACGGCCGACAGCTCGCCTTCGTGGTAGCGGATCACCGCGTCCCGGACGGCGCCGATGTCGCCCGCGACGAGCTCGGTGGGCCGCAGGGACAGGTGGACCTGCGGGAGCAGCTCGTCGACGGACGCCGTCCAGCCCGAGGTGAGGACGGCCCCGTCCTCGTCGACGACGGCTGTGAACGGCCCGATCGGTGTGTCGAGCGTGGACCACACGGCAGTGCTCATGACGTCCTCCCGGACGATGTGGTGGCGGCGGTCCGCCACAGGTGGGTGGCGGCGTAGGACCGCCACGGCTTCCAGTTCTCGGCGCGTGCAGCGAGCCCGTCCACGTCGGACGGAAGTCCGAGCGCGGCGGCTCCGCGGCGCACCACGAGGTCGGTGGCGAGCAGCTCGTCGGGATCGCCGAGCAGTCGCATCGCGAGATAGCCCGCCGTCCACGGCCCGATGCCGGGAAGGGCGGTGAGGGCGGCCCTCAGGTCGGCGGGGTCGCGCCCCGCGTCGAGGACGAGCGAGCCGTCCGCCACCGCCTCGGCCAGCCGGAGCACGGTCGCGATGCGGGTGGCCGGGCCGGTGAGCACCTCGGCACCGCGTTCGGCGATCGCGGCGGCGGTGGGGAACAGCAGGTCCGGCGGTTCGCGTTCGGCGTCCGCGGATGCGGCACCGGTCAGCTGGGGCGGCAGCCGTTCGCCGAGCGCCGCGGCCAGCCGTGATGCCGCCGTGCGCGCCGCGGCCACCGACACCTGCTGTCCGAGCACGGTGCGCAGGGCCGTCTCGACGCCGTCGACGGTGCCGGGCAGCCGGATACCCGGTGTCGCGGCCACGGACGGGGCCAGGTCGGGATCAGCACCCAGCAGGGCGTCGACGGCGACCGGGTCGGCGTCGAGGTCGAGCAGCCGGCGCAGCCGGGCCACCGCGGGTCCCAGGTCGCGCGGGTCACCGAGCCGCACGGTGGCCACGACGTGGCCGGTGGTGGCGGCGGCGCCGCGGTCGGTGGGCCGCAGGTCCAGCGCCACCGTGGCCGCGGCGTGCGGCAACCGCAGCGTCCGGTGGTACGTGCCGTCCACCACGGACTCGACGCCGTCCAGGGCACGCGCGGAGAAGAACGCGAGCAGGCCGTCGCCGTCGAACGGCGGGCGATACGGCAGGCGCAGCACGAGCGTCCCCGCGGCGGCGGGCACCGCTCCACAGCGCCTGCCCGCCTCCGTGCGGAGCGTCGTCGGAGGCACTCCGTAGACCTCGCGCACGGTGTCGTTGAACTGCCGGACGCTCGCGAACCCGGCTGCGAACGCGATGTCGGCCATCGTCAGCGGGGTGGTCTCGATCAGCAGGCGGGCCGTGTGCGCCCGGTGCGCCCTCGACAGGGCGAGCGGCCCGGCGCCGAGCTCGGCGGTGAGGACCCGGTTGAGCTGGCGCTCGGAGTACCCGAGCCGCGTGGCGAGCCCCACGACACCGTCCCGCTCGACCACACCGTCGGCGATCAGCCGCATCGCCCGGGCGGCGAGGTCGGCGCGGATGTTCCAGTCGGGCGAGCCGGGCACCGCGTCGGGCTGGCAGCGGCGGCACGCGCGGTAGCCGCGCTGCTGCGCGGCACCCGCGGTCGGGAGGAACTCGACGTTGGCGCGCTTGGGCGTCATGGCCGGGCACGACGGCCGGCAGTAGATGCCGGTCGTGCGCACGGCGGTGATGAACTGCCCGTCGAAACGGGCGTCGCGGGCGGCGACGGCGCGGTAGCAACGTTCCTGATCCAGCAGCACGGCACCGACTCTGCCACCGCAAACGCCTCTGCACTGGCGGAAATCGGACGCGACCAGTGGGGCCCGTGGAGCGGACGGTCAGGTGCCGCGGCAGATCGATCCGCGCAGCCGCCCGTCGTCGCACGCCTCGCTGATCCGGGCGT
Organism: Pseudonocardia xinjiangensis; assembly: GCF_012911925.1. Lineage (GTDB taxonomy): Bacteria > Actinomycetota > Actinomycetes > Mycobacteriales > Pseudonocardiaceae > Pseudonocardia > Pseudonocardia xinjiangensis. The sequence goes on from NZ_JAAXKY010000231.1 coordinate 7,852, forward strand.
GCATGCGCTGGTAGGCCTCGTGGCGCGGGTCGGGCGGCGGCTTCGCGGCAGCGGCGCGCTGGGCCTCGGCCCGGGCCGCTGCGGCCTTCGCGGCCACCTCCCGCGCCACCTCCTCGGCCCGCGTGCGCTCGGCGAGGATGGCGGCGACGCGGTCGCGGGCCGGGTTCAGCGCGAGCCCGGCGATCTGCGCACCCGTGACGGGCGGGGCGGCGATCGGGGTGGCGGGG
>NZ_JAAXKY010000232.1 GCF_012911925.1 Pseudonocardia xinjiangensis
CGCCGTCGCCCCCACCACCGGCCTCGGGTCCGGGCCCGGTACTCCCCCGGCCCTCCACGCCCGACGAGGCGCTGCGCCGCCTCCAGGAAGGCAATGACCGGTTCGTCGCGGGTACGCCGCTGCACCCGAACCAGAGCGTGGAGCTGCGGCAGCAGCTGACCGGGAGCCAGCAGCCCTTCGCCGCGGTACTCGGTTGCTCGGACTCCCGGACCTCACCCGAGCTCGCCATGGACGCCGGCATCGGCGACCTGTTCGTCTGCCGGGTCGCCGGCAACATCGCCACCCCCGCGGAGACGGCGTCCCTGCTGTACGCCCAGGCCGTGCTCGGTACCGACGTGGTGCTCGTGCTCGGCCACGACGACTGCGGTGCGGTCAAGGCGGCGATCGACGTCGCGGACGGCAAGATGCCCGCCGGGGAGTTCGCGCCGCTGACGGACCCGATCCAGCCTGCCGTGGCCGAGGCGCGCCGGACCGGCGCTACCGGCGCGGCGTTCCTGCACGAGGTCATCGCGGCCAACGTGCGCCTCGTGGTGGCCACCCTGCCCACCCAGAGCGCCGGGCTGGCACAGGCGGTGCGGGCCGGTCAGCTCACCATCCACGGCGGAGTGCTCACCCTCGCCTCCGGCAAGATCGAGCTGCTGGGCTGAGAGCTGCCCCGCTCAGGCGGGGCCGGTACGCGCCGCGGCGAGCACCACGGTGGCGTACCCCATCGTGAAGCCGCCTCCCATCGCGTCGATGGCGGCGCCGGTGCCCGCGAGCAGCTCCTCCAGCTCCGTAGCCGACAACTGGGCGGCGACGCCACCGGTGGGCAGCTGGTCCAGCCACTCGTCGCGGGTGTAGGAGCGCTCCCAGTCGAACCGCCACTGCTCCGGTTCGCCGAACGCGTCCACCTGCCGGATCCCGGCGACCGCCCTGGTCAGGAGCGTCGAGTACCCGTCGAGGGCGGGCGCCGCCCACGGATCGAGCGGAGAGCCGGGCATGACCTTCCGGTGCACCGCGGAGAAGGCCCGCGCCACCTCGGGCGGGGGCCGGAACACGTTCCAGAACGGCGCCAGCCGGCCGCCGGGCCGCAGCACTCGTGCCGCCGCGGCCGCGCCGGCGACCGGGTCCACCCAGTGCCAGGTCTGGCCGGCGACGACCGCGTCGAACACGCGGCCCACCGGATCCCAGGCTTCGAACGCGGCCACCTCCACCTCGACGCCGCTGCGCCGCGCGAAGCCGGCCATCCGCGCGTCGACGTCCACCCCGAGCACGCGGCAGCCGGCCGCCCGGAACTGCCGGCTGGAGATGCCGGTGCCGCAGCCGACGTCGAGGACGTCGGGCCCCGGGCTGGCGGCGACGATCGCCGCCACCATGGCGTCGGGGTAGCGGGGTCTCGTCCTGTCGTAGCGGTCCGGGTCGGACCCGAAGGACTCGGCCATCGCGCGGTGCTGATGCGGCTCCCGCCCGGACGGTAGCGTGGGCATGTGCCCACTTTAGTGGGCACATGCCCACTCATCGACGGGTGGGGTTCGACGAGAGGACGAGGGCACGGTGCCGACGGGAGTGCACATCCGCGATGCGCGCGAGCAGCTGTTCGACGCCGCCGAGCGCGTCCTGCTCCGGGACGGGCCGAACGCTCTCACCAGCCGTGCGGTCACCACGGAGGCCTGCTGCGCCAAGGGCGTGCTGCACCGGCACTTCGCCGACTTCGACGGCTTCCTCGCCGAGCTCGTGCTGAACCGCATCGACCGGATCGAGCACCAGGCGGCCGCGCTGCGTGGGTCCGCGGGCACCGGCACGGTCGCCGGCAACGTCACCGCCGCGCTCACCACCCTGTTCGAGTCGGTCGCCGTGGCGATCGTCGCACTGGTGATCTCCCGCGACGACCTGCGTGCCCGGCTGCGCCGGGCCAGGCCCACCGGCGGCGTCCCGGCCCTCACCGAGGCCGCGGCCATGATCGCCTCCTACCTCACCGCGGAGCGGACCCTGGGCCGCGTGGCGGCGGACGCCGACGTCGACACGCTCGCCCCCACGCTGATCGGGGCGGGGCACCTGCTGTTCGCCGACCGGAAATCCGCCCCGCCCCAGCCCGTAGCCATCCGCAAGGTCGTGGCCACGGTCCTCGCCAGCGTCGTACCGGAATCGCAGCGATAACCAGCCGGGAAGTTCACTCGAAAGACTGACATCAGATAACGGCTGCATCACGAACAGGTCTCAGCTCCTCCTGTGTGGCGGGTCCACGAGCAGGAGGTTCGTCATGGGCACGGTCGCAGCGCAGGACAAAAACACGATCGACCTCGGCGCACCCGCCGCCGAGCGCGACATCGATCGAGGGCTTGAGCACTACTTCCTCGAGTCCGACGCCTTCCGGCGCGTCCTGCGGGGCGAGACGACCGTGATCCTCGGCAACCGCGGCGCCGGCAAGAGCGCCATCTTCCAGATCGTCGCCCGGCGCAGCCGGGCCAACGGCGCACGGGTCATCGAGCTGGCCCCCGAGGACTACTCCTACGAGATGCTCCAACGCACCATGCAGACCGAGGAGCAGGGCTCATGGGCCAAGCAGGGCGCCTACGCCGCCGCGTGGAAGTACACGCTGCTCGTGCTGGTGATGAAGGAGCTGTGCAAGAAGCAGGTGCGGTCGAAGAACGCGTCCGAGGCGGCGATCCGGAAGTACGTCCGGGACCACCACCGCCAGCCGGGAATGGGGAAGCTCTGGGCGCTCATCTCCTACCTCAAGCGGCTCGAGGGCTTCAAGATCGGCCCGTACGAGGCGCAGGTCAAGACCAAGGAGCTGGAGCGGCTCTACAAGCTCGAGGAGATCCGCCACCTCGTACCCCACCTGCAGAAGGCGCTGACGGACCAGCAGGTGGTCGTCGTCATCGACGAGCTGGACAAGGGCTGGGACTCCTCCGAGGACGCGCAGGCGTTCATCTCCGGGCTGTTCCAGGCCTGCGTCGCGCTCAACGGGCTGTCGGCGAACCTGCGGATGTACATCTCGCTGCGCCAGGAGCTCTACGAGAACACGCCGTCGCTCTACGAGGACGCCCAGAAGCACCGCGACCTGATCGAGTCGGTGTCGTGGTCGGAGGCCGACCTCCGCAGCCTGATCGCCCGGCGGATCAGGTACTCCCTGCCGAGGCTCGCCGAGGCCACCGACGAGAAGTGCTGGAACGCCCTGTTCGCCGCCGGGCGTGGCACCAGACGGGACGACGCGTTCCGCTACATCGTCGACCGCACGCTCCACCGGCCCCGCGAGATGATCCTGTTCTGCACGCAGTGCCTCCACACGGCAGGCGAGCGCAGGTCGCCGCTCCCCCTGCGCATGGACACGATCGCGCTCGCGGAGTTCGAGTACTCGCGGGGCCGCACGCACGACGTCGCCGCCGAGCAGAGATTCCAGTACCCGGACGTGCTCAGCGTGTTCGAGGCGTTCCGGGGCCAGGTGCACACGTTCGAGCGGCGCAGTCTCGAGTACCTGTGCCTCGAGATCATCACGGGCGAGGTGACGGTCGGTGCCCGCGCCCGGCGGTGGCTGGCCGACTACGACGAGGACACGCTGATCGACGTGCTCTGGAAGATCGGCTTCCTCACCGCGGAGGTCGCGGCGGGCACCGCCTGCACCGACGGCCCACTCACCTTCGTGGGGCACCACCAGGCCCCGCAGCTCGACGTCCGCAACGTGCGCAGGTTCGCGATCCACCCGATGTTCCGGGCCTGCCTGGGCACGAGAGAGGTGGACGCCGACATCCCGTGCCGGCGCCACGGCGGCTGACCGGCGGAGAACCCCGGGGACGGGTCACCAGCCGGCCACCGACCCGGCGTCCACCGGCAGCGTCACGCCGGTGACGAACGACGCGTCGTCCGACAGCAACCAGACCACCGCGGCAGCGACCTCCTCCGGCTCGCCGATCCGCTGCATCGCCTGCGGCTTCATGATCTGCGCGAGCCGCTCGGGCGTCGCCCCGCGGGCGAACCCGGTCATGATCGTCCCAGGCGCGACGGCGTTGACCCGGATGCGATCCTCGGCGTACTCGACCGCGGCGTTCTTCGTGAGGCCCACCAGGCCGTGCTTGGCCGCCGTGTAGGGCGCGAGGCGCTTCACTCCGCGCAGCCCGGCGTTGGAGGCGGTGTTGACGATCGAGCCCCCTCCCCCACGCAGCATCTGGCGGATCTGGCGCTTCATCCCCAGGAACACCCCACGCAGGTTCACCGCGATGACCCGGTCGAAGTCCTCGTCCTCGACATCGGCAAGCAGCTCCCCACCACCGCCGATCCCCGCGTTGTTGTGGGCGAAGTCCAGCGCGCCGAACCGCTCCAGAACGAACGCCACCAGCGCGTCCTGGTCCTCGGCCCGGGACACGTCGCAGGCCTGGAAGTGGGCCTCCCCACCGGCGTCACGGATCAACCGCACGGTCTCCTCACCGGGCTCACGCGCCAACTCCAGATCCGAGACGACCACCCGGGCGCCCTCCTGCGCCGCCCTGATCGCCGTGGCGCGCCCGATCCCGCTCGCCGCACCCGTCACCAGTCCTGCCCTGCCGGTCATCGATCCCATCGGCTCGCCCCCTGGACGTCGTCATCGCCATCACCCGCGGCCCGGGCCCGGTTCGCCCGCCGACCTGCGGTCAGGATCAACCGGCGCACGCCGGTGACGGGAGCGGTTCCACGCGCGATTACCTGGTGATCCGTGCAGCCCGAGCGCCTTCCCCACCCCAGATTACGACGCGAGAACTGTCCTCGATCAAGCGCCGCTCCGCACGGCCGCTATGGTCGCCGCCACATCAGGCCAACGGATCTTCAGCGTTTCCCCGAATACGTCACTCCTGTCCCCCGTCGAAGGGCGAACTCCCCATGGTGCAGAAACCATTCGATGTCGTGATCGTGGGCGGCGGCACAGCCGGATGCGTGCTGGCGAACCGCCTCACCGCCGATGGCAACACCCGCGTCCTGCTCCTGGAGGCCGGGCGCCCCGACTACTGGTGGGATCTGCCGATCCAGCTGCCGATCGCCATGGGAATGCCGGTCGGCGACAAGCACCACGACTGGCTCTACGAGTCCGAGCCGGAACCCGGCCTGCAGAACCGGCGCCTGCACCACCCGCGGGGCAAGGGCATCGGGGGCTCCAGCGCCATCAACGGGATGATGTACCAGCGGGGCCACCCCACCGACTTCGACCGGTGGGGCGTCGAGTCCGGCACACCCGAGTGGGACTACGCGCACTGCCTGCCCTACTTCCGCAGGCTGGAGAACTGCCTCAGCGACGTGGACGAGTCCGTCCGCGGCCGCGGCGGCCCGCACACGCTCCAGCGCGGACCGGCCGAGGGCCCGATCTTCGAGGCCTTCCTCTCGGCGGCCGAGCAGGCGGGCCACAAGCTGCTGCCCGACCTGAACGGAACCGAGCAGGAGGGCTTCGCCCCGTTGGACCAGGGCGTGCGCCGCGGCCGGCGGGAGTCGGCGGCGCGCTCGTACCTCGGTCCGGCGCGGAAGCGGCCCAACCTCGAGGTGCGGTCCCGGACGATGGTCACCCGCCTCCACGTCGAGGGCGGCCGCGTCGTCGGCGTGCGGTACCGGCAGGGCACGGGCGGCGACACCGTCGTGCCCGCCCGCGAGGTCATCCTGTGCGCCGGAGCGATCGGCTCACCCCAGCTGCTGCAGCTCTCCGGCATCGGCGCGGCCCGGGAGCTGGAGGCGCTCGGTCTCCGGGTGGTCCACGACCTGCCCGGGGTGGGCGAGTCGCTGCAGGACCACCTGGCCGTCCACCTGCAGCACCTGTGCCGGGAGCCGGTGTCCATGGCCCCCATCCGCCGCAAGGTCCACTGGCCGCGGGTGGTCGCGGAGGCGCTGCTGTTCGGGCGCGGCCCGGGGAGCCGCAACCCGATGCAGGCCGGCGGCTTCGCCCGGAGCGGTCCGGAGGAGAGCCACCCCGACCTGATGTACCTGCTCGCGCCGCTGGCGATGAACAGCACCGAGCAGTCGGTTCCGCTCGACGAGCACGGCTACCAGCTGCACGTGGGGGTGATGCGCTCGCAGGCCAGAGGGTCGGTGAAGATCACGTCGCGGGACCCCGCACGGCATCCGGCGATCCTCCTAAACTTCCTGACCGAACCGGAGGACCGCAGGCGCTGGGTGGAGGCAGTCCGCATCGGGCGCGAGCTGCTCGCGCAGCCGGCACTCCAGCACCTCGACGGGGGCGAGCGCATCCCGGGACCCGAGGTCCGGTCCGACAACGAGGTGATCAGCTGGGTGACCCGCACCGCGAAGGTCGGGTTGCACCTCGCGTGCAGTGCCCGGATGGGCACCGACGACGGCGCCGTCGTGGACCCCTCGACGCTGCGGGTGCGCGGCCTCGACGGGCTGCGCATCGTCGACGCCGCGGTCATGCCGTCGCTCACCAACGCCAACACCTACGGCCCGGTGATGATGCTCGCGGAGAAGGCGGCCGACATGATCCTCGGCAACACGGCACTCGCGCCGGAGTACCCGGGCACCGCCCCCGGCCGACTCACCGTGGCCGGTCCGGACGCGGTCCGGCGGCCCGCCGGCACGGGGCGCGCACCGGCCTGACCGGACATGGGGAGAGCAGGCGACGGCCGCGTCGAGCGGGGCACGGGGCGATCAGAGCAGGGTGGACCGGCTGCCCTAATGTGCCGGTCCATGAGGAGCGCCGCCAAATGAGAAATGCCTTGGCGAGCTGGAAGTCCCCGCAGCACCGTGACGGATTGGCACTGGTACTCAGCTCGGCGCTGTCCTCGGCGGTCGGTCTCCTCTACTGGGTCGCCGCCGCGCGGCTGTTCGCTCCCGACACCGTCGGTGTGAACTCCACGATGGTCTCCACGCTCACGCTGCTCGGCAGCGCGGCACAGCTCAACCTGGGCAACGCCATGCTGCGCTTCGTCCCGGTGGCGGGCCGGACGGCGCGGTCGCTGGTGCTCAGCTGTTACGCCGTGGGGGTCGGGGCGGCCCTCGTCACCGGCGGGGTGTTCGCACTCGGGGCGGGATGGTGGGCGCCCGACCTGCTCGAGGCCGTCGGATCCGGCCCGCTGCTGGCGTTCTTCCTGCTCGCCACCCCCGTGTGGTCGGTGTTCGTCATGCAGGACTACGTGCTCACCGCGATCAAGCGGGCGACGCTCGTGCCCCTGGAGAACCTCGTCTTCGCGGTGCTGAAGATCGCCCTGCTCGCGGTGGGCGCGGTGCTCGCGATGTTCACCGCGATCGCCGTCTCCTGGGCGGTGGCCACCGCCGTGCTCGTGCTGGCGGTCACCGTATGGCTGCTGCGGGCCCTCCCGGCCCACGGCATCGCCACCGCGGCGAACGCCGTGCCGATCCGGGCCCGCACCGTCGTCGGGTTCGTGTCCGCCGACTGGGCAGGCACCCTCTTCTCGCTGTCGGTCAACTTCGGCCTGCCCCTGCTCGTGCTGGCGCGCCTCGACGCGGACGCCGCCGCCACGTTCGGGGTGGCCTGGCAGATCGCCTTCGCGCTGTACCTGGTGGCCAACGGGATGGGCCAGTCACTGGTGGCGCACGTGTCGGCCGACCCGCAAGGGCTCGACGAGGCCTACCGCGGCATGGTCAGGAAGGCGCTCACCCTGCTGGTGCCCGCCGTGATCGTGATCGTCCCGGGGGCCGGGCTGATCCTCTCGATCTTCGGCGAGCACTACGCGGCCACCGGCACCGCGCTGCTCGCGCTGAGTGCGCTGTCCGCCGTGCCGAACGTCGTGTCGATCGCCACGGTCAACGCCGCCAGGGTCCGCCAGCGCCGGATCGTGCAGTTCGGCGTCCCGGCGATGATCGCCGTCATCGTCATCCCGCTCGCCTGGATCCTGATGCCCCGGCTGGGCCTCACCGGTGTGGGCATCGCGCTGCTCGCCGGCCAGTCGACGGTGGCCGCCGTCATCCTGGTGGTGCGCCGGCTCCGCCCACAGCGCCCTCCGCGCTCCGCGTCGGGCGCCCCGCCCGCACCCGTGCTCCCCGACCTCGACCTGATCAACGCCGAGACCCTCCCCATCCCGATCGCGACCCGCGGGCTCCACGTCAACGGGTCGTCGGCGACACCGGCGAGGTCGCCCCTCTACGACCCGCCGACCGCCCCCGTG
>NZ_JAAXKY010000233.1 GCF_012911925.1 Pseudonocardia xinjiangensis
CAGCGACACCGGTCCCACGGGCATCCCGGTCACCGTGCCCGCGGCGCGCCAGGCCGGTGGCCAGCCCCCCGCGGTCCCGGACCCCGACCTCCCCCCGGCCACGGGCGACGAAGGTCCGCTGAGCGGGCGCGAACGCGAGGTGGCGGCACTGGTGCTCGAGGGGCTGACCTACAAGGAGATCGGCGAGCAGCTCTTCATCTCGGCGAAGACCGTGGAGCACCACGTGGCCCGGATGCGCCAGCGGCTCGGCTCCAGCAGCCGGGGCGAGCTGTTCGCCCACCTGCGCCAGATCGTCGGCAACGCCGCGGAGGCGTAGGAGCGCGCAGAGCCCTCCTGGCCTCCGTCAGCGGTACAGGCCGGCGAGCACGCCCTCGCAGCTGCGGACCACCAGCCGGGCGACGTCCGACACGGCGCGTCCGGACATCGGGCTCTCGGCCCGCCGCTGCCAGCGGGCCACGGCGTCCAGCGCCGCGGCGCGCAGCTCGTCGGGGTGGGCGTCGGGTTCCAGCCCGAGGCGCGCGGCGGCCGAGCCGCCGTCGCCACCGAGCAGCCGCTCGGCCTCCTGCAGTGCCTCGGTGGGCAGCCGCACCGCACCGGAGCGCAGCGTCGACAGCAGCCGCAGCTCGGCGAACTCGTGGGCGCCCGCCAGGATCCGTTCCACCTCCGCCACCAGCGGCGCGGCCGCCGGGCGGGGCTCGCGGGTGAGCACGAGGTCGACGGCCAGCAGCGCCGAGCGCGCCTTGAGCAGGTCACGGCGCTCGGTGAACTGGGTGGCGAGCACGCTGCGCAGATCGTCGAGCCCGCTGCGCTTCACCAGTTCGGTGGCGATGGCGTTCGGGTCGTTCATGCCCTGGCGGATCAGCGTGGTGGACAGCCGCACGCCGAACAGGCCGAACCGCTCCATGAGGCGGGCCCGGGTGTCGGCGTCGGGCCCGGTGGACGGGTCCGGGAGCTCGGCCCGGGAGAAGCGGTCGACCGACAGCAGCATCGCGTCGAGGTCGGCCCGGGGCAGCTCGGCGAGCGCGGTGAGGGCGGCGAACTCGTGCTGACGCATGGTGCGCCCGGTCTGGGCGAGCAGGCCGGCCACTGCCACGACCGTCTGGCACAGCCCCCGGATCTTCTCGTCGGCCCGGTAGCGCCGCGCGATCCGGCGTGCCGAGCTCAGCGCGTCGAGCCGCCCGACGCCGATCTCGTCGGCCCGGGACAGGACGCCGATCGTGTTGACGGGCGTCGCCCTGGCCACGCCCTGGTCGAAGAACGACTCCAGGAAGCGCACGTCGGTGGCATGCAGGTGGCGCATCAGGTAGATCACGGCGTCGGCCTGGCTGGGCGACTCGTCGGGGGTGAGGAAGGCGCCGGCCCTGGCCGAGGTGTCGGCCGACAACGACGCGATACCGGGGGTGTCGATGAGGGTGTGGGTGCGCAGGCTCTGCGACGGCCACTCCACCTCGAGCTTGTCCACCTGTTCGACCGGCGTGCCCTGCAGGTCGAAGGACAGTGCGCCGTTCGCACGGCTGATCGCGAGCTGCCGCGGTGGCACCCCCCTGGGGTACATCATCACCTTGGGGACCTGGGCGTCGATGTACCACGTGACGATGCGGGTGCACTCGCCTGCGTCGGTGGGCGCGATCTCCTCGCCGACCAGTGCGTTGAGCAGCGTCGACTTCCCGGCCTTGACCTTGCCGGCGATCGCGACGCGCAACGGTTCGTCGAAGCGGTTCAGGTTGTGCTGCAGCCACCCGACGGCGTTCGGGCTGTCGCGGTAGACGTCGATCGTGCGCCGCAACAGCACGCGGACGACGGAGCCGAGCGCGGGGGTGGGACCGTTCACAGGGACTTCCTCGCCGGGCTCCGGGGCGCTGCCCCCGACCCGACGGCGACGGGTTGACCGGCACCCAGGTCCTTCACGAGTGCGCGCGCCCTGGTGGCGAGCCCGTCGATGCGCTCGAGCTCGGCCTTGAGGTCGCGGATCCGCCGCTCACGCTCGGAGCTGGTGGTCTTCACCGCGTTCTGCGCGGCGAGCACCGACGCGGCCAGCGACGTGCTCATCTCCTCGGCGATGGCGCTGAAGTGGTCACGCAGCTGCCGCTGGGTGCGCCGCAGCATGTCGCGGGAGTCCTTGCCGACCTGGAACGTCACCTCGTCGATGTGCTTGCGCACGGCCTGCTTCCCGTCCGAGCGCCGTTTCATCAGCTGCCTCTTGCTCTCGTCACGCACGGACTTGACGCCCAGCGCGATACCCGCGGGCGCCCCCGCGAAGATGGGCAGGCCCATGAAGGCGCCGAGCATGCCGAACATCAGCATGCCGCTGTAGCCGCCCCGCATCCCGGTCAGGAGCTTCTGGCCGGTGCCGAACTTCTCCACCTCGGGCTTGACGAGCGGGTCGACCTTCCCGGCCATCCCCTCGTCGTCGAACCGCAGCTCGGGAAGCAGGATGTCGGCTCCCTCGGCGAAGTGCTCGGCCACCCGCCCGGCGAGCCAGCGGGCACGTTCGGCCGCCCACACGAAGTTGGCGGACGCCGCGGACGACACCTGCTGGTGGAACCACTCCGCGAACTGCTCCCAGATCTCGGCCGGGTCGGCGTCGTCGATCAGCTGTTCAGCCTCGCGCGTGATCGTGCGCAGCCGGTCGCGCAGGTCGTAGTCGATGTCGGACTGCAGGTCGGCGACGCCGTCGTTGAGCGTGATCTGCCACCGTGAGGAGCGCTGCTTGAGCTCGTCGGCGTTGCCCTTCGCCCGCGACAGCTCGGCGACGAGCGACTCCATGCGCTCCGGGTCCTGCTGGACCTCGAGCTCCGCCTTCATCCCCGCGGCGAGCTGCTCGGCAACGGACAGCACGTCGTGGCTCGTCGAACGCCGGTCCAGGTCGTCGGACTGGGCGACCACCTTGTTGAGCAGGAAGTTCACCAGCTGACGGAACCCCGACTCGTCCATGAGCGCGGTGTCCTGCGTCTTGGCGGCGTGCAACCGCAGCATGGAGGACACCGGGAACATCTCGGCGTCGATCCCGGTGGCGGCGAGGTGGCCGCGGTCGAGCTCCATGATCCGGCGCCAGTGCGGGTAGAGGTCGGTCTTCGTGAGCACACACGCCACGTTCGGGCACAGCTTCAGCGCCGCCTGCAGGAACTCCAGCTCGGGTCCCGTGTACTCCTGCGCGGTGTCGGAGACCAGCAGCACGGCGTCGGCGCTCGGCAGCGCCGACATGGTGGCGGCGCCGTGTGCGGACCCCAGGCCGCCGACGCCGGGGGTGTCGACGAGCACCAGGCCGCCGGCGAGCAGCTTGCGGGGCAGCCCGACCTCGGCGTAGCTCAGCATCGCCTTGTTGCCCGGGTTGCCCGCCTCGGAGACGTACTCGGCCAGCCGCGCGGCGGGCACCTCGATGCGCTCCGGGGCCCCGTTCTCGGAGCCCTCCCGCACCAGGGCGACCGTGGTGGTCTCGGCGTGCTTGACGACGGTGGGCACGGCGGTGGCGATGTCGTCGTCCACCGGGCAGACCGGAGCGTTGACCAGCGCGTTGACCAGCTGGCTCTTGCCCTGCTTGAACTCCCCGACCACGAGGACCCGCACATCGGGGTCGACCAGGCGCTTGCGCGTCTGGAGCAGCCTGCCGCCGAGATCGGACCGTTCGTAGGCGGTGGTGGCCTTCAGTGCGAGGTCGACCAGTTCGACCGCTGCGGGTACCGCCACGGTGTCCCTGCCCTCCTCACGGCTGCGTGTGCAGGCGCGAACCTGCTGCTTCCAAGAACGACACCGGCCCCGCCACCTCGGAGGATCCCGTGGAGTGGCGGGGCCGGTGGTCGCATCAGCTGGAGATTACCCCGGCATGGGGCGGGCTCCGGCGACCGGTGAACGTGATCAGTGGTCGACCGTGAGGTCGTTGTGGCTGTCGACGTCGTTGTGCGTGGTGTCGTGCGAGTCGACGTCGGTCGAGGAGTGCGAGTCGTTGAAGGAGCCCGACGTGGTGTCGTTGTCCTCGTTGAACGAGTCGTCGTACTCGGTGCTGGTGTTGGTCTCGGTGGTGGTGTCGTTGAACGAGCCGTCCACGTCGGAGCTGCCGTCGGCGTCGCCACCGACCGCGATCGCGCCACCGTTGTTCACCGAGACGTCCTCGAACGAGGTGCTGTTGGCGTCGCCGTCGCCGAACGCGGCGGTGTTGTCGTCACCGCTGATGACGTTGTTGTCGTCACCCACGACGTTGTGCTCGCCGTTGACGTTGTTGTCGCCGACCTGGTTGTCGTCGCCGGTGACGATGGTGGAGTCCTCGATGTCCCCGCCTGCCGCCACGGCGCCGTCGCCGGAGGCGACCGAGGAGTCGATGTCGATGTCCTGGTCGAAGTCGCCGCCACCGGTGTCGATCTGCTGGTTGACGGAGTTGTCGACGATGGTGTCGCGGTCGTCGACGTGGTTGTTCGTGATGTAGGTGTTCAGGTAGCGGACGGTGGCGTCGTGGTCGCTCTCACCGTCGTGCCGGTCCGGGGTGTGCGGCGGGGGCACGTGGACGTTGTGGTGCCCGCCGTTGCCACCGGAGTTGTGCTCGCGGTCGAAGTCGGCGTCCTGGCTGTCCTCGAGCAGGACGAGGGCGTCGCGGACGTCGTCGGGCGAGATGTCGCCGCAGGAGGCCAGGAAGCTCTCCGGGTCGTCCTTGTAGGCGGCCAGCGCCTCCGGGTCACGCAGCAGGTTGAGCAGCAGGTCGAGCAGCGAGGTCGAGGTGGTCATCTCGGTCATCTCCCCAATGTGGGTCGGGTTCGCGGGCTGCCGGGCGAACCGGCGTTGCCAGGAAAACTAGGTCGCTCCGCCGGCCGGGCCATCGGGGATCGTCCAGAGTTCTCGATCCCGGAGGTGGGGGCTCGGCGTCGTGTCTGCCTGGGGGATCGGGGGGCCGGGACCGGCCTTTCCGATCGGCGGGAGGGTGGCCTCCCGGACGTGCGGCGGTGCAGCGCCGACCGCGGCCCCGCTCCTGCAGGAGCGGGGCCGCGGTCAGCGCGGGTGGAACCTGATCAGTGGTCGATGTCGACGTCGTTGTGGCTTCCGACGTGGTTCACGGTCTCGTCGTGCGAGTCGACGTCGGTCGAGGAGTGCGACTCGTTGAAGGAGTTCGACGTGTTGTCGTTGTCCTCGTTGAACGAGTCGTCGTACTCGGTGTGGGTGTTGACCGTCGTGTTGGTCTCGTTGAACGAGTCCTCGACGTCGTAGTCGCCGCTGGCGTCGCCGCCGACCGAGATGGCGCCGCCGTTGCCCACGGAGACGTCGTCGAAGGAGGCGCTGTTGGCGTCGCCGTCGCCGAACGCGGCGGTGTTGCCGTCGCCGCTGATGACGTTGTTGCCGTCACCCACGACGTTGTCGTGCCCGCTGACGTTGCCGTCGCCGACCTGGTTGCCGTCGCCGCTCACGATGGTGGAGCCGTCGATGTCCCCGCCGGCCGCCACGGAGCCGTCGCCGGAGGCGACCACCGAGTCGACGTCGATGTCCTGGTCGAAGTCGCCACCGTGGGTGTCGATCTGCTGGTTCGTCGAGTTGTCGACGATGGTGTCCTGGTCGTTGACGTAGTTGTTGGTGATGTACCGGTTGAGGTACTCGACCGCTGCCTCGTGGTCGCCACCCTCGTAGTGCACCGGAACCGGCGGCGGCGACGGGAAGTGCACCTCGTTGTGGCCGGTGTTGTACTCCCGGTCGAAGTCGGCGGTCTGGTTGTCCTCGATCAGCGTGAGGGCGTCGTGGACGTCCGCCGGGCTGAGGTCGTCGAGGCCGTAGTACTTCAGAGCGGCGTCGGGGTCGTCGGCGTACCAGTCGCGGGCCTGCTCGTTGGTGAGCAGCTCACGCAGGAACTCGAGCAGCGTCATCGGCTCGCTCATGGCGATCATCTCCGGTGTGTCGGTGGGGTCCCGGTCGGGCCGACCGGCGTTGAGACGAAAGCTATGAGGGGGGCACCCCCGGGCCATCGGGGATCAGCCATGGTTCGCCGACCGCCCGTTCGGGGATCGGGCGCCGAGCCGTCGGGGGACCCGGGGGAACACATAGGGGATCGGGCTCCCACCCCTGCGTGACCCGTTCGGGAGCTAACGGACGTACGCAATACTGCGATGCCGTTAGAAGTGGGACCGATCCCGGCGTCGGGGCCGGATCGGCGGCTGAGGGGAACTCGATGGGCTACCAGCTCGGTATCGACCTGGGGACGACGTATACCTCAGCTGCCGTGTGCCGGTCGCCTGGCCAGGTCTGGGCCGAGCCGGAGGTCGTGACCCTCGGCACCCGCAGCTCCATCGTCCCGTCGGTGCTGTTCGTGGCCCCCGAGGGCTCGGTCGTGGTCGGTGATGCCGCCGAGCGCCGCGCCCTGACCGACCCGGATCGGGTGATACGCGAGTTCAAGCGCCGGATCGGCGACCCGACGCCGATCCTGGTGGCCGGGCGGGCGTGGGCCCCGGAGGAGCTGTCGGCCCTGCTGGTCCGGTGGGTGGTCGACCGGGTGGCGGAGCGGGAGGGCGGCCCGGCCGACCGGATCGCCGTCACCCATCCCGCGTCATGGGGCACGCACAAGAAGGACCTGCTCGCGGAGGCGCTCGCGGACCATGGCCTGACCGTCACGTTCCTGGCCGAGCCGCAGGCCGCCGCCCTGCACTACGCGGCGGCCGAGCGGATCCCCGCCGGCTCCGCGATCGCCGTCTACGACCTGGGTGGTGGCACGTTCGACGCCGCGGTCGTCCGCAAGGGCGACCTGTCGGCCGACGCGGCCGGCGTCGGATTCGGACTGCTCGGCCATCCCGAGGGGATCGAACGGCTCGGCGGCATCGACTTCGACGACGCCGTCTTCGAGCACGTCAGGTCGGGCCTGCCGGCGGCCTTCCCCGCCGATCTGGACGACACCGACCCCGCGGTGCTCGCCGCCGTGGCCCGGGTGCGGCGCGAGTGCACGGAGGCCAAGGAGGCGCTGAGCAGCGACACCGACGTCTCCATTCCGGTGCTGATGCCCGCCTCCCGCGGCTCGGTGCGGCTGCACCGCAGCGAGTTCGAGGCGATGATCCGGCCCCACATCGAGGACACGGTCGCCGCGCTGCGCAGGGCGGTCGCCTCGGCCGGCCTCATCCCCGAGGAGCTAACGGCGGTGCTGCTGGTGGGCGGCTCGTCGCGCATCCCGCTGGTCGGGCAGCTCGTGTCCGAGCAGCTCGGCAGGCCCGTGGCCGTCGACGCCGACCCGAAGAACGCCATTGCCAAGGGTGCAGCGCTGGCCGTCTCGCCGAAGCCGACCGCGTCGTGGCCGGGTGTGGTGATCCCCCCCGTCACCGGCACCACGGAGGTGGTCGAGCACTGGACCCCTGCCGGTGCCGCCGTGTTCCCGCCGGTCCGGCCGCCGCTGCCCGCCCTGACCCCCGCGGGCGCCTCGTCGCAGTCCGGGAGGTTCGCCGGCTACCCCGCGGCGTCGCACGAGCCCGCCACGTCGTTGCTCTCCGGCAGCCCGGCGCCGTCGGCCGCGCCTCAGGCGGAGTGGATCCACCGCGAGCCGGTTCCCGAGCAGCGGCAGGTCGGGTTGCTGGTGGGGATCGGCGGGCTCCTGGCCGCCGCGGCGGTCGGGGCCGCGGTGATGCTGTGGCCCACCCCTCCCTCGTCCGCGGAGATCGGCACGAACAACCGGCCGAGCGACGCCGTCGCCACGTCCGAACCCGAACCCGGTCCCGACTCGCCGGTGGTCCCTCCTCCTGACACGGGTGCCCCCCGGGAGGATGCGGGGGGTAACGGCGGCAGTGGTTCCGGCGGTTCGGCGGGCAACGGGAACAACGCACCCGGCAGCGGTGGCGGCCCCGTCCGCGCCCCCGCCCGGCCCAGTGCCGGTGGCTCCGCGCCGACGACGACCGCGGTGGTCGATCCCCCGCTGGGCGGGCCGACGTCCGAGCCGCCGCCGGCGCAGACCACGAC
>NZ_JAAXKY010000234.1 GCF_012911925.1 Pseudonocardia xinjiangensis
ATGCTCACCCTCGTGCAGCATCTCTTCGTGATCATTATCGACAGGCGCGTCGGCTAACCAGCACCACAGCCGACGCGCAGACCTCTCGCATTCGCGGGGGGTCTTTTTTGTTGCCCGATCACGCCCGACCCACCTCCAGGAGCCCCCGGATGTCCCGCACCGAACCGGCCGGAACCCCGCTCGGAGACGTGTTCCACGTCTACGACACGACTCTGCGCGACGGCGCTCAGCGCGAGGGCATCAGCTACTCCGTGGCCGACAAGCTGGCCGTCGCCCGGCACCTGGACGCGCTGGGGGTCGGGTTCATCGAGGGGGGATGGCCGGGGGCGATGCCGAAGGACACCGAGTTCTTCGCCCGTGCCGCGGAGGGGGAGCTGGAGCTGCGGCACGCGGTGCTGGTGGCGTTCGGGGCGACCCGCCGGGCCGGGACGACGGCGGCGGCGGACCCGCAGGTCCGGGCGCTGCTGGAGAGCCGGGCGCCGGCGGTCACGCTCGTCGCGAAGTCCGACCGCCGTCACATCGAGCGGGCCCTGCGCACCGACGTGGCGGAGAACTGCGCGATGGTGGCCGACACGGTGGCGTTCCTGCGTGGCGAGGGCCGGCGCGTGTTCCTCGACGCCGAGCACTTCTTCGACGGCTACCGGTTCGACCCGGACACGGCGCTGCGGGTGCTGGACGCCGCGGTGTCGGCGGGGGCGGACGTCGTGGTGCTGTGCGACACGAACGGCGGCATGCTCCCGTTGGGCATCGCCGAGGTGGTGGCCGAGGTGGCCGGGCGCACCGGTTTCCGTCTCGGCATCCACTGCCAGGACGACACGGGCTCCGCGGTGGCCAACTCGGTCACCGCGGTGCAGGCCGGCGCGACGCACGTGCAGTGCACCGCGAACGGTTACGGCGAACGGACCGGCAACGCCGACCTGTTCGCCGTCGTCGGGAACCTGGTGACCAAGCTGGACATGCCCGTCCTACCGGACGGCGCGTTCGGCGAGCTGACCCGCACCTCGCACGCGTTGGCGGAGATCGCCAACATCGCTCCCGACACCCACCAGGCGTATGTCGGGACGTCAGCGTTCGCCCACAAGGCGGGCCTGCACGCGAGTGCGATCAAGGTGGACCCCGAGCTGTACAACCACATGGACCCTGTGGTCGTGGGCAACGGGCAGCGGGTGCTGGTCACCGAGATGGCCGGCCGGGCGAGTGTCGAGCTCAAGGGGGCGGAGCTCGGCCTGGACCTGGCCGGCCAACCCGACGCGGTGTCGGCGCTGGTCGCCACGGTGAAGGAGCGCGAGGCGGAGGGCTGGTCGTTCGAGGCGGCCGACGCGTCGCTGGAGCTGCTCATGCGTTCGGCCATGGGTGAGGCGGACCGGGTGCCGTTCGCCCTCGAGTCCTACCGCGTGATCGTCGAGCACAGCGCCGACGCGGACGTGCTGGCCGAGGCGACCGTCCGCGTCGTCCTCGGCGACGGGGAGCGCCGGATCGCCACCGCGGAGGGGAACGGCCCGGTCAACGCGCTCGATGCGGCGTTGCGGGCGGCGCTGACGCCGTCGTGCCCGTGGCTGTCGGACGTGGAGCTGTCGGACTACAAGGTCCGCATCCTCACCACCGGGCGCTCGCAGAGCTACGGCACGGACGCCGTCACGCGGGTGCTGCTGGAGTCCACCGGCAGCTCGGGGTCGTGGACCACCGTGGGCGTGCACAGCAACGTCGTCGAGGCGTCCTGGCTGGCGCTGGTCGACGCACTGGCGTTCGCGGCGCTGCGTGCGCCCGTCCCCGTGCAGGCGGCGAGCTGACACAGGGCAAGATCTGCGCCCGTGGACGACGTGCTGCGGCGGATCGACCTGTTCTGCGACGAGGTCCCGCGGCAGTGGGCGAGCGCGACGGACGACGGCCCGCTGCGGCTGTTCGTCCGCAACCGGCCGGGCTATCCGTTCTACGCCCGCCCGATCCCGGACGGTCCGCCGGTCACCGCACAGGACGTCGAGCGGGTCCGGGGCCGCCAGCGGGCACTGGGTGTGCCGGAGGCGTTCGAGTGGGTCGTGAGCGAGAGCCCGTCGATGGCGGACGCCGTCGGCGCCGCGGGGCTGCCGGTCACGGTGTGCCCGCTGCTCGTGCTCGACGGTGAACCGGCGGCCGTCGAGTTCCCGCCCGGCTTCTCGGCCCGCCTGCTCGGGCCGGCCGACGGGGATCTGCAGGCTGCGGTGCACTCGGTGCTGTCCGTGGCCGCCACGGCTTTCGGCGCGCCGCCGCCGCGCCCGCCCGTGGGGGCCGCGCTCGCCGAGCTGCGGGCCGACCTTGCGGCAGGGGCGATCGCGCGAGCGCTGGTCACGGGTCCGGACGGCCCGGTGGCGGCGGGATCGGCGCAGCGCTCGGGTGACGTGGTCGAGCTGGTCGGGATCGGTACGGCCGCGGCGGCGCGTGGCCGCGGCCTGGGTGCAGCGCTGACGGCTATGCTGGCCAGGGCGGCCCGGGCCGCGGGTGCGGAGGTGGTGTTCCTCGCCGCGGGAGACGACACCGCCACCCGCGTCTACGAGCGGGTGGGCTTCCGCCGGGTCGGGGAGTGCGGCATCGCCGAGGCGCACTGACTGGTCAGCCGGCGGGCGGTGGCGGGGCGATCCCGATGCCCCGCTCGAACCCCCGCCGCAGCACCATGATCGTCCGGCTGCGCACCACGCCCTCGATCCGGTAGAGGCCGTGCAGGACGTCCTCCAGCTCGTCGGGGTCGCCCACGCGCACCTTGAGCAGGAAGTTGCTGTTCCCGGCCACCGAGTGCGCCTCCTCGATCCGCGGGTCCCGCCGTGCGGCGGCGAAGAACTCGTCCTTGACCCACCCCTCGCTGTCGACGAGGACGAACGCCAGTACCGGCCGGCCGATCGCGTCGGGGTCGACCTCCACCGTGGTACGGCGGATGTGACCCGATGCGCGCAGCCGCCGCACCCGCTCGTGGACGGCGGCGGGGGGGAGCGACACTTCTCGACCCAGCTGCGCGTACGTGCGGCCCGCGTCCTCGAGGAGCAGCCCGATGATCCTCCGGTCGATAACGTCCACGGGTCCATGCTGACATTCCTCCGGCTGAAAGTGGTACGGAGTTGACGAACGACGGTGGATCGGGCTGATCCGCTGACGCATCTTCGGTACATGACTGATGTCCGGCATCGCTCCCGCCTGCTCACCCCAGCCGTGCTCACCGGCGGGATCGTGGTGGTCGGCGCTCAAGCCTTCGTGCTCGCCCCGTTGCTGTCCGACATTGCGACGGGACTCGCCACGGGTACGACCGAGGCCGGCCGCGCGCTTTCGGCCTACGGCATCGGAATCGTCGCGTCGGCGCTGTTGCTGGGTCACCGGCTCGACTCCGTGGCGCCCCGCACTGTCCTGCTCGCCGGTATGGGGACCCTCGCCGTCGCCGCGGCGGGGTCCGCCGTCGCTCCGCACTGGACGGTGCTCGCGCTGGCGCAGCTCGTCGGCGGGGCCGGAGTCGGTGTGCTCCTGCCGGCGACCTACTCGCTCGCCGCGGAGCTCGCGGCCCCGGGCGCTGCCGCCCGGGCGACCGGACGCGTGCTGACGGGCTGGTCGATCGCGCTGGTGGCAGGGGTGCCGCTGGCCACCGTGCTCGGTGACGCGGTGGGCTGGCGGGCGGCGTTCGGTGCGCTGGCAGGGCTGTGCGCGCTGCAGATGGCGCTCTATGCGCTGCTCCCCGCGGTCCCATCTGCCGGATCGGGCCGGGCCGCACTGGGCGCCGCCTTCCGTGCGCCCGGCGTGGCGCCCCTGCTTGCCGGCGTGCTCGCGTTCATGACGGCGTTCTACGGGGTGTTCGCGTTCGCGGGCGTCGACGTCCGGGCGCTGCACGGAGGCGGCGCCACGACGGCCGGCCTCGTCGCGCTGAGCTACGGGCTCGGCTTCGGGCTCGCCGCGTGCGCCGACCGCCTGCTGGACCGGTGGGGCACCGCGCGCCTCGTCGCACCGGTGCTCGCGCTGCTCGCCGTGGTCTACCTGGCCCTGGCCGTCACGATCGGCGTACTGCCGGCGTTCCTCGCGGCGGCGTCGGTGTGGGGGCTGGTCAACCACATCGGGCTGACGGTGCTGGTGAGCCGGCTTGCCGGGGCGGGTGTGCACCTCCGCAGCGCGGTGCTCGCCCTCAACACCGCAGCGACGTACGGCGGCGCCGCAGTCGCCGGGCTGCTGGCCGGCCCGCTCTACGCGGCGGCCGGATTCGGGTGGCTCGCGGCGGCCGCAGCCGGGCTCCTCGCGTCGGTGGTCCCGGTGACCGTCCGAAGTGGGCTCGGGCGATGACGTACGCCGCCCGCGTCGGGATGGGCGCTCAGGCCCGGGTCGCCGGCAACTCCGCCCGCCGTGCCCACTCCGGCGCGTGCTCGGGCAGCGGACCGATCGCGATGAGCCGCGCCGGGATGCCCTGCAGCACCGGGAACCTCTTCAACATGCTCAACGGGAACGGCACCGTGCCCGTGGGAGCCGCGCCTGCGCCCGACGTGTCGAACATGCCGGGCGCGGCCGTGTCCGGCGGCCCGGCGGGCACGCCGACCCGGCCGGGGTCGGCCGCCTTGTCGCCGAGGATCCTGCGGTGGGCGAGGCGCTGCCCGCTCTGGATCAGGGCGGTGGGCCACCAGCGCCGCATCTGGACGCGGCGCAGCAGCGCGAGCGGCACGATCCCGCCGGACCGCAGCGCGGGGGTGAGCAGCCGTGCGGTGGCCACGGCGTCGGCCACGGCCAGGTTGATGCCGACCCCGCCGACCGGGGACATCGCGTGTGCCGCGTCGCCGATGAGCAGCAGGCCGTCGCGGTACCAGCGGCGCAGCCGTTCCAGCCGGACGTCGAGCAGCTTCACGTCGTCGAACGACGTCAGCGCCTCCATCCGGTCCCCCAGCCAGGGCAGCAGCCGGGTGATCCGCGCCCGGAACTGCGGGATGCCCGCCGCGCGCATCTCCGCGTCGGCGCCCTTGCGGATGAGGTAGGCGCACTGCCAGTAGTCCCCGCGGTCGATCATCACGAGGAACCCGCCGCTGCCGATGCGGCCCACACCACCCACGGGGTCCTCCGCATGGCGGGGCAGGCGGAACCACCACACGTCCATCGGGACGCCGAACGAGCGCGACGTCAGTCCGGCCGCTTCGCGCACCGCGGACCCGCGCCCGTCGCAGGCCACGGTGAGGCCGGCGCGCAGCTCGTGCTCGGTGCCGTCGGTGCGGTCGCGGTAGCGCACGCCTGCCACCCGGTCGCCGTCGTGGAGCAGGGCCACGACCTCGGCGTTGCGGCGCAGGGTGAAGGTGGGCTCGGCCTCGGCAGCGTCGGCGACGAGGTCGAGGAAGTCCCACTGGGGCACCATCGCGATGTGCTGGTGGGCGCCGGGCAGCCTGCGCAGGTCGGCCATCTGGAAGGTGCCGGTGTCCAGCTGCACCTGGGCGCGGTCGAGCCGCCGCTGGGGCAGCGCGGCGAACCGCTCGCCCAACCCCAGCTCGTCGAGCAGGGTGAGGGTGGATGCGTGCACGGTGTCGCCGCGGAAGTCACGCAGGAAGTCCGGGTGCTTCTCCAGCACCGTCACATCGACCCCGCCGCGGGCCATGAGCAGGCCGAGTACCAGACCGGCAGGGCCACCGCCGACGACGAGGCAGGTCGTGCGCTCGTTAATCAACATACGTTGAATTCTAGGCGCCTCGGGGACGGAAGGCCACCCCGCACGCTCGATAGGCTGGCGGCATCATGAGCGAGCTTGCGAGCGAGTCCCGGCCCCCGGCCGGCGTCCGGGTGCGCTTCTGCCCGTCCCCGACGGGCACACCCCACGTCGGTCTCATCCGTACCGCGCTGTTCAACTGGGCCCACGCCCGCCACCACGGCGGCACCTTCGTGTTCCGGATCGAGGACACCGACGCCAGCCGCGACTCCGCCGAGTCCTACGCCGCGCTGCTCGACGCGCTGCGCTGGCTCGGGCTGGACTGGGACGAGGGCCCCGAGGTCGGCGGCCCGAACGGCCCGTACCGGCAGAGCGAACGCGGCGCGGTGTACGCCGACGCGCTGCAGCGGCTGATCGACGCGGACGAGGTCTACGAGTCGTACTCGAAGGCCGACGAGATCGAGGCCCGCCACCGCGCCGCCGGCCGTGACCCGAAGCTCGGCTACGACAACGCCGACCGCCACCTCACCGACGAGCAGCGTGCCGCGTTCCGGGCGGAGGGTCGCGCGCCGGTGTACCGGCTCCGGATGCCGGACCGGGACATCTCCTTCACCGACCTCGTGCGGGGCGAGGTGACGTTCCGGGCCGGCACCGTGCCCGACTTCGTGCTCGCCCGCGGCGACGGCACCCCGCTCTACCCCCTCACCAACCCGGTCGACGACGCGCTCATGGGCATCACCGACGTCCTGCGCGGGGAGGACCTGCTCTCCTCCACCCCGCGCCAGATCGCGCTGCTCGAGGCGCTCGCGCGGGTGGGAATCGGCACCGGACCGTTCCGCTACGGGCATCTTCCGCTCGTGACCGGGGAAGGCAACCGCAAGCTCTCCAAGCGCGATCCCGAGTCGAACCTCTTCCTCTACCGCGAGCGGGGTTTCCTTCCGGAGGGCCTGCTCAATTACCTGGCGCTGCTCGGCTGGGCGATCTCCGAGGACCGCGACGTCTTCACGATGGACGAGATGGTCGCAGCGTTCGACATATCCCGGGTATCGCGCAACGCCGCGCGGTTCGACCTGAAAAAGGCCGAGGCCATCAATGCCGCCCATCTGCGCGCGCTGCCCGTCGAGGAGTTCGCACGGCGGGTCGAGCCCTACCTCGTGGCCGAAGGTGTGATCACCGGCACTCACGACGGTTCGATCACCGGGGAGCAGCGCGCGCTGCTGGACGCGGCGGCTCCGCTCGTGCAGGAGCGCAGTGTCGTGCTGTCGGATGCCGCGCGGATGCTGCGCTTCCTGTTCGTGCCGGAGGAGGGCTTCGCCCCCGAGGCCGACGCCGCCGAGAAGAACCTCGGCGCCGACGCCGCACCGGTGCTCGAAGCGGCTCTGACCGGCCTGAACGGGCTTCCCGAGTGGTCGACGGAGCGCATCGAGGACGCCCTGAAGTCGGCGCTGATCGACGGGCTGGGGCTCAAGCCGCGCAAGGCGTTCGCGCCCGTGCGGGTGGCCGTGAGCGGCCGTACGGTGTCCCCGCCGCTGTACGAATCGATGGAGTTGCTGGGTCGCGAACGGTCGCTCGCGCGACTCAGGGCCGGTTTGGAGCGCGCCGGAGGGCTCGGCTAGAGTGTTCGACGCAGGGCAGGGGACACCGGGCTCCACCACCACATGGAGCCCCGGATGATCCTGAACCCTTGGGGTATGGTGTAATTGGCAGCACGACTGATTCTGGTTCAGTTAGTCTAGGTTCGAGTCCTGGTACCCCAGCGGAAACGCACCAGAAGCGGTCTGATAATCTCATACAGCGTTTCCACGGCCCCGTCGTCTAGCGGCCTAGGACGCCGCCCTCTCAAGGCGGTAGCGCGGGTTCAAATCCCGTCGGGGCTACATCGAATAGGGCCCGTTCCGGATATCCGGAACGGGCCCTATTCGCATTACATCGTGAAGGCAGCGCGACGCCGCCGGTCGACAACCGGCTCGCTCGAAGCAGCGCGGTTGTCGACCGGCGGTGTGCTCAGACTCCGGAGCCGGAGTGTCTCGGTGATCCAGGTGCGCTCGCCACCCCGGAGGGAGGGTTGTTCGGCACGCCCGGCCCGTCCGGGGGGTTGGCGACCGTTGTCGTCGTCGACTGCGTGGTGGTGGGGGTGGTCGTGGGGTCCGGC
>NZ_JAAXKY010000235.1 GCF_012911925.1 Pseudonocardia xinjiangensis
GGACGGTCCTGTTGATCGTGACTAGCGTCGATGGCACCCCGGGGCGCCCGGGCACGTGACCGGGAGGACCGGGATGGCGATCGACAGGCCGCGCCGGCCGGCCGGCGTGTTCGCCGACCTCGTGTCGACGACGACATCCACCGCACCGCGGCAGGTGCTGGGGCGAGCCGTCGTGATGGGCGGGTCGGTTGCCGGGTTGCTGGCAGCGCGGGTGCTCGCCGACGTGGCCGCCGAGGTCGTGATCGTCGAGCGGGACGGGCCCGATCCCGGAGTGGACGACCGGCCGGGCGTGCCGCACGGACTGCAGGTACACGCGCTGCTGGCGGGAGGGCGGCTGCATCTCGACCGGTGGTTCCCCGGCTTCTCGGCCGACTGCGTGGCGGCGGGTGCCTTCGTGGCCCCGTCCCGCGATCTGCGATCCGCGCTGACCGGGCGCCACCGCTGGCTGCGCAGCGTCGACCCCGGGGTCATGTCGGGGAGCCGGCCGTTCCTGGAGGGGATGATCCGCCGCCGGGTGCTCGCACTCCCCGCGGTCACCGTGGTCACCGGGCGCGCCACCGGCCTGGAGTGCCGGGGCGGGGCCGTGACCGGCGTGCACGTGGAGGCGGGCGGCGAGCACCGCGTGGAGCGTGCGGACCTCGTCGTCGACGCCACCGGACGGGCGAGCCGGCTCGGCGAGTGGCTCGAACGGGCCGGCTGGGACCGCCCGGACCTGCTCCGGCTGCCGATCGAGCTGAGCTACGCCACCGGGTACTTCCGGAGCCCAGCGACCCCCGAGCCGCCCATGTGGCTCATCCGCGACCTGCCGGGCCGGACGAACGGCGGGGTGTACGGGCCGATCGAGGACGACCGCTACATCGTGATGATCTCGGCCTACGGCGACCACCGGCCCGGCAGCACGATCGAGGACTTCCGCGCGCAGCTGCGGGCGGACCTGCCGGAACCCTTCACGGTGGTCACGGCCGGCGAACCGCAGGGTCCGATCCGGACCTACCACATGGCCGACAGCCGCCGTCGCGACTTCGGGCCGCCGCACCGTCTCCCGGCCCGGCTGGTGGCGGTGGGCGATGCGGTGGCGTCGTTCAACCCCACCTTCGGCCAGGGCATCTCCTCGGCGGCGCTGCATGCCGTGTGCCTGGAGTCGTACCTCTCCGACGAACCGGATCTCGATGCTCCGGCCGACGGCTTCTTCGCCCGGCAGCGGGTCGTGGTGGATGCCGCCTGGCGGTTGTCGACGATCATGGACGTGCGCCGCACGGGTGTCGTGCTGCCCCTGTCACTCCGGGAGCGGCTGGCCCGGCGCCTCACAGGCCACGTCCTGAGCGCCGGGGCCCGGGACGCCACCGTGGAGGCCGCGGTGACCGCGGCGGGCTTCATGCTGGTGCATCCCGACGTGCTGCTCACCCCGGCCGTGCTCGCGCGGGCCGCCGTCGTGCACGGGCGGGTGGCGGTGGCCCGAGGTGTCGTGGCGGCGCGGCACGGGCTGCGGTGGCTGGCCGGGCGGGTGAACGAACGGCGCGGCCGGCGCCCGCTGCCGGCCGAGGCGGCCTGACGGCAGCTCAGCGACTGTGCGGCAGGATCGACGCCGAGTGTTCGCCTCGCCAGAGATCCGGCCGCCACCGCTGCACGAGCGGAGCAACGGGCGGCGGGTCCCCGGGCCCCGCCCACACCACGAACAGCCAGCATTGCTCGCCGCCGAGCCGCCATGCGGTACGGAGTTCGGGGTGCCGGCGCACGGCCTCGGCGTCTGCCGGGTGGAGTTCGAGCGCCACCACGATCGGGGTCCTCTCCGGCCGCCGGTCGAGCCACCGGATGTACGTCTGGGCGCTGATGCGCCGGCGCCGGTCGGAGACGCGCAGCGAGACCGCGGCGATCTCCGTCCACACCAGGCGGAACGCCGGCCTGCGGCGGCCGGTGTCGAGCCGGATCCCCTCATGGTCGATCAGCAGCCGCAGCGGCCGTCGAAGCTCGAACAGCGCCTGCGACACGAGGAGCGCGAGCAGCCCGAGGCAGCCCCCCAGAACCCCGGCGACCACCCGTGCCGTCAGGCCTCCGTGCACCTCGCCCCGGACCGCGGCGACGAGGACCACCACGGTGAGCCCCCACAGGATCGGTGCCGAGATCAGGAGCCCCGGCGCGCTCCTCCTGCGCAGGTCGATCACTCCGCTCTCCACGCGGCGAGACGCTACGCAGACGGGCATCGGTACGGGGCCGTTCGGCGAAGACGTGTGAGTCCGCTCCCAGCATGCGGACGTCCATGGATCGTGGACCGGACAAGTGGCACGCTGTCCGTTGTGACTGCGCTGACCCTGCGACTCGTGGCCCGGCGCCACGTGGACCTGCACCGGGTGAGCAGCGCGCTCTGTCGACAGCGCTGATCTCGCGCCCCCGACCACCACATCTCAGCTGGCGCCGAGGCCTGCCGCCCTGACCGCGGTGTGCCCGTGCCGCGATCCGGAGGCTCCGTCTTGCCCCCCACCACGTCCGTTCCCGGCAAACGCAAGCGCGGCGAAGGCCAGTGGAAGCTGGGCTACCGCGAGCCCCTCAACCCGAACGAGCGCACGAAGAAGGACGACGACGGGCTGAACGTCCGCGCCCGAATCGAGAACGTCTACTCCAAGCGCGGGTTCGACTCGATCGACCCGGCCGACCTGCGCGGCCGGATGCGCTGGTGGGGCCTCTACACGCAGCGCCGGCCCGGCATCGACGGCGGCCGTACCGCGGCGCTGGAGCCCGAGGAGCTCGACGACCGCTACTTCATGCTCCGCGTCCGCATCGACGGCGGGGCGCTCACCACGGAGCAGCTGCGGGCGATCGGCGAGGTCTCGCAGGACCACGCGCGGGGCACCGCCGACGTCACCGACCGGCAGAACATCCAGTACCACTGGATCCAGATCGAGGACATGCCCGCGATCTGGAAGAAGCTCGAAGGCCTCGGCCTGCTCACCACCGAGGCGTGTGGCGACACCCCTCGCGTCATCCTCGGCTCGCCGGTCGCCGGGATCTCCGCCGACGAGAAGATCGACCCGAGCCCGGCGATCGACGCGATCCTCGAGCGCTACATCGGCAGCCCCGAGTTCTCCAACCTGCCGCGCAAGTTCAAGACCGCGATCTCCTGGCAGCAGGACGTGGCGCACGAGGTGAACGACGTCTCGTTCGTGGGCGTCGAGCACCCGGAGCACGGCCCCGGCTTCGACGTGTGGGTCGGGGGCGGGCTCTCCACCAACCCGAAGATCGCGCAGCGGCTCGGGGCGTGGGTCCCGCTCGACGAGGTCCCCGACGTCTGGGCGGGGATCATCTCGGTGTTCCGCGACTACGGCTACCGCAGGCTGCGCCACCGCGCGCGGATCAAGTTCCTCGTGGCCGACTGGGGCGTGGAGGAGTTCCGGCGCGTGCTGGAGGACGAGTACCTGGGCCGCAAGCTCGTGGACGGCCCCGCGCCCGCCACCCCCGAGAGCCCGATCGACCACATCGGCGTGCACAAGCAGGTCGACGGCCGCAACTACATCGGTGTCGCACCGCCCGCCGGGCGCGTCTCGGGAGCCACGCTGGTGGCGCTGGCCAAGGCCGCGGAGACCGCGGGCTCGCGCCGGGTGCGGCTCACGCCCCAGCAGAAGATCGTCGTGCTCGACGTGCCCGACCGGAACGTCACGTCGCTGACCGCAGAGCTCGCCACCCTGGGCCTGCAGGCCGAGCCGTCGCCGTGGCGGCGCGCCACGATGGCCTGCACCGGCATCGAGTTCTGCAAGCTCGCCATCGTCGAGACGAAGGAGCGGGCGATCCGGCTGGTGGAGGAGCTGGAGCGCCGGCTCGCCGACGTCAGCCCGGACGTCCCGATCTCGATCCACCTCAACGGCTGCCCCAACGCCTGTGCCCGCACGCAGGTGGCCGACATCGGGCTCAAGGGCCAGATCGTCACCGCCGCCGACGGCACGCAGGTCGAGGGCTTCCAGGTGCACCTGGGCGGCGGCCTCGGCCTCGACGCCGGGTTCGGGCGGAAGCTGCGCGGGCTCAAGGTCACCAGCGCCGAGCTGGGCGACTACGTCGAGCGGGTCGTCCGCCGCTTCGTCGACCAGCGCGAGGACGGCGAGCGGTTCGCCCAGTGGGTCACCCGGGCCGCGGAGGGCGATCTCAAATGAGGCGCGAGGTGAGCCGGAATGTCTGAGCGTGCCGTCCCCTTCTACTGCCCGTACTGCGGCGAGGAGGACCTCCGTCCCGCGGAGCAGACCGAGAAGGTGCCGCACGGCGCCTGGTACTGCGCCGACTGCCTGCGGACGTTCTCACTGAAACTCGTCGGAATCGGAATCGCGGAGACAGTTCGATGAGCCTTGCGACAGAGGTTGACCTGCGGGCGGTGGCCGAGCGCGGTGCGGCCGAGCTGGGCCCGGACGCCACCGCCGAGCAGCTGCTCACCTGGGCCGCCGGAACGTTCGGCGAGCGGCTGATCGTCGCGTCGAACATGCAGGACGCGGTGCTCGTCGACCTGGCCGCCCGCGCCCTGCCGGGGGTGGACGTGCTGTTCCTCGAGACCGGCTACCACTTCGCCGAGACCATCGGGACGCGCGACGCCGTCGAGCACAGCTACGACGTGCGGATCGTCAACGCGACGGCGGAGCACAGCGTCGCGGAGCAGGACTCGCTGCTCGGCAAGGACCTGTTCGCCCGCGACCCGAACCAGTGCTGCGCGCTGCGCAAGGTCGCCCCGCTGCAGAAGACGCTCGCGGGTTACGACGCCTGGGTCACCGGCGTCCGCCGGGTCGAGGCACCGACCAGGGCGAACACGCCATTGGTCACGTTCGACGAGAAGTTCGGGCTGGTGAAGATCAACCCGATCGCCGCGTGGAGCGACGAGGACATGGACGCCTACATCGCCGAGCACGGGGTGCTGGTCAACCCGCTCGTGTCGGAGGGCTACCCGTCGATCGGATGCGCCCCCTGCACCGCGAAGCCGGCGCCGGGCGCGGATCCGCGCAGCGGCCGCTGGGCGGGCACGGGCAAGATCGAGTGCGGGCTGCACGTCCAGTGACCGCCGCCGCAGCCCCCACCCTCGACGCGCTCGAGGCCCTCGAGTCCGAGTCCATCCACATCTTCCGCGAGGTGGCGGGAGAGTTCGACCGTCCGGTGATCCTGTTCTCCGGCGGCAAGGACTCCACGCTGCTGGTGCACCTCGCCGTCAAGGCGTTCGCGCCCGCGCCGGTGCCGTTCCCGCTGCTGCACGTCGACACCGGGCACAACTACCCCGAGGTCATCGACTTCCGCGACCGGATCGTCGAGCGGCTCGGGCTGCGCCTGGAGGTGGCGCACGTCCAGGACTGGATCGACGACGGCCGCCTCGTCGAGCGCCCGGACGGCACGCGCAACCCGTTGCAGACCACCCCCCTGCTCGACACGATCGTCGAGCACCGGTTCGACGCGGTGTTCGGCGGCGGCCGACGCGACGAGGAGCGGGCGCGGGCCAAGGAGCGGATCATCTCGCTGCGCGACGCGTTCGGCCGGTGGGACCCCCGCAGCCAGCGCCCGGAGCTGTGGAACCTCTACAACGGCCGCCACGCGCCCGGCGAGCACGTGCGGGTGTTCCCGATCTCCAACTGGACCGAGCTCGACGTCTGGCGCTACATCCAGCGCGAAGGGATCGAGCTGCCGTCGATCTACTTCGCCCACCAGCGCGAGGTCTTCCGCCGCGACGGCATGTGGCTCGCCGAGGGCCCGTGGGGCGGCCCGCGCGGCGCCGAGACCCTGGAGCTGCGGGACGTCCGGTACCGGACGGTCGGCGACGGTTCGTGCACCGGTGCCGTCGAGTCCACGGCGGCCACGGTGGAGGAGATCATCGCCGAGGTCACCGCGTCCCGGCTCACCGAGCGCGGGGCCACCCGCGCCGACGACCGCCTCTCCGAGGCGGCGATGGAAGACCGGAAGCGCGAGGGGTACTTCTAGTGACACGGGATCTGCTCCGCTTCGCCACCGCCGGCAGCGTCGACGACGGAAAGTCCACTCTGGTCGGGCGCCTGCTGTACGACACCAAGTCGGTGCTCGCCGACCAGATCGAGGCCGTGCAGCGCGCGTCGGTCGACAAGGGACTGGCCACTCCGGACCTGTCCCTGCTGGTGGACGGCCTGCGCGCCGAGCGCGAGCAGGGCATCACGATCGACGTGGCCTACCGCTACTTCGGCACCCCCACACGCGAGTTCGTGCTCGCCGACACCCCGGGCCACGTGCAGTACACCCGCAACACGGTCACCGGCGCCTCCACCGCGGAGCTCGCCGTGCTGCTCGTCGACGCCCGCCACGGCGTCGTCGAGCAGACGCGCCGGCACGCCGCCGTGCTCGCCCTGCTGCGGGTGCCGCGGCTGGTGCTGGCCATCAACAAGATCGACCTGGTCGACTACGACGAGGCCGTCCTCGCCGCCATCGCCAAGGACTTCGCCGGCCTCGCCCGCTCGCTCGGTTTCGCCGACGAGGCCGTCGTGACGATCCCGGTGTCGGCGCTCGTGGGCGACAACGTCGTCGAACGCTCGGCGCGCACGCCCTGGTACGACGGCCCGACCCTGCTCGGGCACCTGGAGTCGGTGCCCGTCGCCGGTCCGGAGGTGGCAGCGCCGTTCCGCATGCCCGTGCAGTACGTGATCCGGCCCAGAACCGAGGAGCTGCACGACTACCGCGGCTACGCAGGCCAGGTCGCCGCCGGCACCGTCCGGCCCGGTGACGAGGTCGTGGTGCTGCCCGGCGGGGCCCGCACCACCGTCGAACGCGTCGACACGGCCGACGGGCCGCTCGCCGCCGCCGGTGCCGGGCGCAGCGTCACGGTGCTGCTGACCGACGACATCGACATCGCCCGCGGCGACGTCCTCGCCTCGGCCACGGCCCCGCCCCGCCTGACCGACGAGCTCGACGCCACGCTGTGCTGGCTGTCGGACAAGCCGCTGCGGCCGGGCGCCCGGCTGCTGCTCAAGCACGGCGCGCGCACCACGCAGGTGATCGTCGGAGCGCTGGGCGAGCGGCTGGACACCGACACCGTGTCCTATGTGGACGCGCCGGAGCAGCTGGGTATCAACGACATCGCACGCGTCAGCCTGCGCACGGCCGACCCGCTGCCCGTCGACGACTACGCCGACATCCGCGCCACCGGCAGCTTCCTGCTGATCGACCCGCCCACCGGCAACACGCTGGCAGCCGGCCTGGTCGGCAGCCCGCTCCGGCTGGCCACGTAGCCGCGGTGGCGCTCCAGCCCGTTCCCACCCGCCTGCCGTCGGACGCCGGAGGGCTCCGCGCCGGGGCCGAGGGGGCAGCGCCGGTGCTGGTGGCCGTCGCGCACGGCAGCCGCGACCCGCGGTCGGCGGCCACCGTGGCGGAGCTCGCCGACGAGGTCCGCAGGCAGCACCCGGGGCTCGACGTGCGGGTGAGCTTCCTCGACCTGTCCGCCCCCCGCCTGCCGGACGTGCTCGCCGGCGTCGCCGCGGAGGGTCACCGGCGCGCGGTGGTCGTCCCGCTGCTGCTGGGCCACGCCTTCCACGCGAGGGTCGACGTCCCTGGCGAGGTCGCGAAGGCCGCCCGGCGTCACCCCCAGCTCGCCATCACCACGGCCGGCGTGCTGGGCGGCAGCCCGCTGCTGGAGGCCGCGGCCCTGGACCGCCTCGCCGCCGTCACCGGCCCGCTCCCCGACCCCGGCCTGGGTGTGGTGCTCGCCGCCATCGGCTCCTCCCACGCCCCGGCGA
>NZ_JAAXKY010000236.1 GCF_012911925.1 Pseudonocardia xinjiangensis
ACTCTGCCCACGGCTCCGGCAGCTCCACCCACCGTGGCCATGGAGCAGGTTCCGGCCGGGCCCGCCGCGCCCGTCACGGCGGCCATGGCGGCCCCGGCAACCCCGGTGGCTCCGGCACCCTCCTCACCGGTGCAGCCGGAGCCGCCCGGGCAGGACGCCGGGCGGGCGCCGTCGCCGACGCCCGGACCGGCGCGGCTCGAGAGCCTGTCCGGGGCGGCGACCGGCCCTGCCGACCAGCGGAGGGTGGTCCGCCAGCCGACGCCGACCGCAGAGGCGTCCGGGCTGCTGCCCGCGCGCGCGCTGGTGGACGAGCGCGACTGGCTGCGCCGGTCGCTCGGTCCGGAGTACGGGACGCGGTCCAACGCCGTGGCGCGCGTCCTGTCGCAGCACCCCGGATTCCAGGGCGCGCTCGCGCGGTCGTCCGAGGATCTGCTGACCGACGCGGTCGCCGTCCAGCTCTACCTGAGCGCGGCCGGTCCGGCGGTGGACGCCGGGCTCCGCTCGGCCACCGTGGGGCCGCACGTGCCGCTGGCGCGGTGTGTGGTGTCCGGGCTGAACCGGCTGCCGTCCCACCGCGGGCCCGCCGCACTCGCCGCGAGTCCGTCGCCGCAGGAGTGGGAGCTGTACCGCCGCCGTCCCGTGCACACCGAGTGGGCCTTCCTCCACGCCGTCGTCGGCAGCGTGCTGAGCCGCGAGGGCGACACCGACGTCCTGGTGTGGTCGGTCACCGCGCGGCGGACCCGGCTGCTGGAACCGGATGCGACCGGCACGGCCGACCGCGTCCTGTTCGCGCCAGGCTGCCGGTTCAAGGTGCTCGAGCTCGTCGAGCCGCGGGACGGCGCCCGGGGCCTCGTGCTGCTGCGCGAGCTGACGGCGGCCGAGGTGGACGAGACGGGCCGCGTCGACGCCAAGAGCACGTCCCTCGACGAGCTCGCGGCGACGTCGCTGCGGCAGGAGAAGCAGCGCTGGGAGGCGGACGGGGCGTCGCCGCGGGGCGCGGAGTCGCCGGTGGGGCCGCTCACCGTGCTCCCGGGGCTGGTCGAGGACGGTGGACGAGGATGACGCGACAGCTGCTGGTGGTCGGCCAGGACCGGCCGGGCGCGTACGGGTCGATCGGCGCGGCGCTGGCGGCCGCGGAGCCAGGCGCCACCATCACCGTGCATCCCGGGCGCTACGAGGAGAACCTCGTCCTGAACCGCATGGTCACCGTCACCGCCGAACCGGGGGCGGGCCGGGTCGAGGTGTCGGCCCGCCAGGGCAGCGTGGTCGTGGTCAACTCCGACGCCGTCCAGCTGAGGGGGCTCGTCCTCACGTCCGCCGACCAGCAGGTGGCTGCCGTGGACGTGGTGCGCGGCGAGGCGGCGCTCGACTCGTGCACCGTGGCGGGGTCGTCGTGGACCACCCTGCTCGCCCGGGGGCAGGGCGCGCTGGCCCTGCGCGGCTGCCGGGTCACGAACGGCGCCGGTGCGGGTGTCGTCGTGGCCTCGCCGGTGCCGAGCTCCCTGGAGAGCACCGAGATCGCCGACACCGCCTCCTCGGGTGTCGTGGTGGCCGAACGGGGTGTCGTGGTCCTGCGGCAGTGCCGGGTGGTGCGGGCGCAGGGCAACGGGATCTGCGTCAACGGCGAGGGCAGCGCCACGATCGAACAGTGCGAGATCGTCGGGGCGGCGAAACCGGCGATGGTGGTGGAGGGGAAGGGCCGCGCCGCGATCACCGGCCTGACCGTGCAGGAGAGCGCCAGCGTCGACCTCTACCTGCGCAGCACGGGCCCGACGACGGTGCGCTCGTCGCGGTTCGCCGGCGCGGGCAGCCAGGCGGCCCACGTCGCGGAGGGAGCCGCCCCGGTCCTCGACCAGTGCGTGTTCGCCGGTGCTCAGCGCGCCGCGGTGCAGGTGACCGGGGCGTCCGCCCCGCGGTTCACCGGGTGCACGATCGAGTCCTCCCCGGTTGGCCTCCTGATCGACGGCGCGAGCACGCCGCAGGTCGAGCGGACCACCGTCCGCGGCTCGCAGCAGGGCGCGGTCGTGGTCGGCGCCGGGTCCCGCGCCCGCTTCGCGGGGCTGCAGGCGGCCGCCGGCGAGGGCCCGGTGATGACGGTCTCCGGGCAGAGCCAGGTCACGATCGAAGGCGCCCTGCTGGAGGGCGGCCG
Source organism: Pseudonocardia xinjiangensis (assembly GCF_012911925.1). Lineage (GTDB taxonomy): Bacteria > Actinomycetota > Actinomycetes > Mycobacteriales > Pseudonocardiaceae > Pseudonocardia > Pseudonocardia xinjiangensis. The sequence goes on from NZ_JAAXKY010000236.1 coordinate 2,150, forward strand.
GGTCCCGGCACTGGCGGTGACCGAGGACTCCGCGGTCCGCCTCGTCGATGTCGAGGTGGTCCTCACCGCGGCGACGGCCGACACCCCGGCCGTCACCTTCACCGGGGCCGCGTCGTCCTCGCTCACGTCGGTGCTGGTCCGCCGGGGCGGGGTGCGCATCTCCGGCGGCGCGCAGATGTCGTGGCAGGACAGCGAGATCGTCGACGCCGCCGGGGACGGCCTCCACCTGCTGGACGGCGCGGCGCTCGTGGCCTCCCGGTGCCGGCTGCGCGGGCCACGCGGTGACGGCGTCGTCGTCGAGACCGGCGCGCGGGCGGAGCTGACCGACTGCGAGGTCGCCGGCGCCGCGGGCGACGGGGTCCGGATCGACACGGCGGAGCCGGTGTTGCTGCGCAGCTGCGCGGTCGAGCGCAGCGGCGGCGTCGCGGTGCGCAGCCCGGAGAACGGCCAGGTCACGGTGCAGGACCTACGGACCGGCGAGCGGCCCGCGACCCCGGGCGCGCCCGCCGGGCCCGCGCCGGCCGCCCCGGCGGACGCCGCCCCGCCGCCCGAACCGGGTGCGGGGGACGCCCCACCGATGTCGGGGCCGCTCGGGGAGCTGCAGTCGCTGGTCGGGCTGGCCGGAGTGAAGAACGAGGTCACCGGGCTGATCAACCTCATCAAGATGGCGCAGACCCGGGAGCGGATGGGCCTGCCCATGCCCCCGATGAGCCGGCACGTGGTCTTCGCGGGGCCGCCCGGCACCGGTAAGACGACCGTCGCCCGCCTGTACGGAGCGGTGCTGGCCGAGCTCGGCGTGCTCGCGAAGGGGCACATGATCGAGGTCGCGCGGCAGGACCTCGTGGGCCAGTACATCGGGTCCACGGCGATCAAGACCACCGAGGTGGTCACGAAGGCGCTCGGCGGCGTGCTGTTCGTCGACGAGGCCTACACACTCACCTCCCAGTCCGGCGGCTCGGGCCCGGACTTCGGGCAGGAGGCCGTGGACGCCCTGATGAAGATGATGGAGGACCACCGCGACGAGCTGGTCGTCATCGTCGCCGGCTACTCCCACCAGATGGACCGGTTCCTCGAGTCCAACCCCGGCCTGGCGTCCCGGTTCACCCGCACCATCGAATTCCCCAACTACAGCGTCGACGAGCTGGTGACGATCACCACCCGCCTGTGCGCCAAGCACTACTACGAGCTGACCGACGACGGCCTGGCCACCGTGCGCGAGTACTTCGAACGGATCCCCAAGGACGGGACCTTCGGCAACGGCCGCGTGGCGCGCAAGCTGTTCGAGGCGATGGTGAACAACCAGGCGTCCCGGCTGGCGATCGAGCCGCCCAGCAAGGAAGCCGAGCTGAACCGGCTTACCGCGCAGGACCTGCGCCCGGAGTTCGACCAGCTGGCGAGCCTGCCGGCCGCGGCCACCCCGGCCGGCACCACCGATCCTGCGGCGGCGCTCGCGGCCAGCCGCGGCTGGAAGCGGCTGAACGCGCTGGCCGGGCAGGCTCCCCTCCGGGCGGCGGCCGGCCGCACTCTGCTCGAGCTGGGGCAGCGCGTGCACGCCCGCCAGCCCGTCGGGCACCGGGCGAACGTCGCGATCGCCGGTCCCCGCGGCACCGGCCGCACCGAGATCGCCGCCTGGTACGCCCAGGCCCTCGCCGAGCTCGACGTGGTGCGCGTCGGCCAGCAGCTGCGGGTCCCGGTCGGCACCGGGCTGTACCCGCAGTGGCCCGGCCAGGCGGAGAGCCTCGTCGCCGCGGCGCTCGACGACGCGGCGGGCGGCGTCCTGGTCGTCGACCTGGACGGGGACTGGCCGATCGCGCCGCACACCCCGGGCGTGGAAGCGGTCGAGGCGCTCGCCGCCGCGATGCAGCGGCGAGCGGCTGACCCCGTGGTCGTGCTCCTCGGGGAACCCGATCGGCTGGGCCGGCTGTCCGCAGCGGTGCCGGGGCTGCGGACGACCCTCGGCCAGGCGTGGCAGCTCGTGGACTACACCGTCGACGAGCTCGTCACGGCGGCGGTGCGGCTGCTCGAACGCCGCGGCCACGAGGTTCCCGACGAGGTCCGCGAGGTGCTGGCCGCGCGGCTCGCCGACGTACCGCAGCCGGTGATCCGCACCGCCCTGGAGCTGGCGCGGCGGCTCTCGGCGGCCGCCGCCTCGCGGACCCTGGCGGCGGCCGACCTGGCCGCTGCGGGACCGGTCGTGGATCGCGGCGGCCCGGCGCTGCCGCTCGGCCATGGGCTCGCGTCGGTCGGGTGACGGGGACAGCAGCGGTGGCGCAGTCAGCAGGATCGATGAACGGAGGACCGGCGGATGAGCACGAGTGACGAGCTGGACGAGGACTTCTCGCCGGAGTCCTACCGAACCCGGCTGGACAACCTGATGCAGATGCGGAACAGGCTCAAGTCGGTCTCGGCGAGCGCGACCGCTCCCCGCAAGGTGGTGTCGGTGACGGTCGGGAACGGCGGTGAGCTCACCGACCTGAGCTTCCCGACGAACGCCTACAAGACGATGTCGCGCACCGAGCTCGCGGCGACCATCCTGCGGACGGTCGCCGAGGCGCGGACGAAGGCCATGCAGCAGTCCGCGGAGACGCTCGGACCTATCCTGCCGGCCGGCGTTGACTTCGACCACCTCGTCGACGGCACCGTGGAGATGAAGGACCTGCTGCCGGAGGGGATCTCGCTCCCGCCCCACCTGGCGGAGTTCTTCGAGGGCCGTCCCGGGGGGAGCACGGGCCGATGAGCGACGACCATTTCTGGGTCGACCCGCACGGACTGGCCAAGAGCGGGAACGGGTTCGCGGACCAGCGCGAACAGGTCGCGAGCCTGCACCGGCACATCCAGGACCTCCTGAACCGGGCCCGGGTGGTGATCAGTGGCGACTCCAACGGCAACAAGTTCCTCAAGGACCACCTCGATGCCGGCGTCAGGATCCGAGACGGCGTGAGGAAGTGGGGGGAGACCTCCGGCGCCACCGGGGCCGGGGTGGTCGGCGCGGCGAACCTCTTCAGCGCGGCCGAGGACGGCGCAACCGCGACCGCGCACGACCTCGGATCGAAGATGAAGGGCAGCGGTTCCGGGAACGGGCTGGAGCAGCCGGCGACGTCGCCCCCGGCCTCGGACGGTTCCGGGGACGAGGTGGACCGCCTGCCACGGACGCTGATGTCGCGGCCGGAGCGGAGCTCCTCGCCGCTTCCGGCCCGGGGCGGGGATGCAACGGACGACAGCGTGCAGTTGCGCCCGCTGAAACCGGCGATGGTCCTGCCGATGGGCGAGATGACGCACGAGGGTCCGCTGGTGCCGGCGCGGGAGTTGCCCCTGCCGCCGACCGGGGGCGGGGACGCGATCTCCGGAACTCGGGGGCATCAGTGGCATCCGGTGCTGCCGGTCGATCCGGTGCATGCTCCACTGCGGGCGGCCGTGGTGGAGCCCGCCGCCGTCACGGGTGCGCCGGCCCCGGGGCCCCCTGCCGAGGCGAGCTGACCGGTCGCAGATGCTGTCGTTGGTGGACGTGGTGTGGATCGTGGTCGGGCCTGATCACGGGACGGCGGATGCTCGCGTATGAGCATCATGATCCCGAAGCCGGCCTCGTACGTTCTCGCTCTGCTGCTCGGCGGGGTCTTCCCGCCGCAGGACGAGGACGAGATCGGGCGGCTCGCCGACGCGTGGGTGGAGCTCGTTCCCATGCTGAAGGCCGCCGGAATCGATCCCGACGAGTTCGCCAAGCAGATCTCGGCCAACGTCAGCGGGTCCGTCGGGCGCAAGTTCATCAAGTTCAGCCACCAGCTGGCCGAGGTCCAGGAGGGTCTCGCCGGTGGAGTGCTGCAACAGGCGGCGGCGCTGCACCATCTGAAGGCGGTCATCGAAGAAGCCAAGTACGGGATGCTCATCGAGGCGATCTGGACTGCCTTCGAGATCGCCTGGGCGCTGTCCGACCCGTTCACCGCCCCGTTGTGGCCGTCGTTCTTCGCGAAGGGTGCGGAGCGGATCGCGACGATGGCGGACAAGCTGAGCGCGAACATCGTCCGGATCGGGCAGTTCGCGCATGCGGCGGCGTCGGAGGCGGTCGAGGAGGTCCTGCAGGACATCCTCGCGCAGGTGATCGTGATTGCCAAGGGCGACAAGTCGGGGCTGGACCCGAGCTCGATAGTGGCGTCTGCGGGACTCGGCGCGGCGGGTGGTGCTTTCGGGGCAGGCGGCAACATGGTGATGCACAAGTTCGCACCCAAGTTCGCCGGCAGCTGGAAGGGCGCCTCGCTGAACGAGGGTGCCACCGAGGCATTCGTCGGCGGGGTGCAGGTGCCGATGGGTGGTGGCACCGATGACATCGGCTGGGGCGTCGCCAACGGTCATCTCTCCGGTGCGGTGACGTATGGCGCCGAGCACTTCTGGCACACGGCCGACGACGTCGATGTGCCGAAGGGACCGGAGAAACTCGCGGCAGCGGTCCCGCCCCCGTCCGGCGGCGCGGTCGCGCCGTGGGACGGCCCCAACCGGCCGAGTGATCACGAGAGCCCACCGCCCTACGACGGCTCCCGACTGCCGCCGTACGAGTCATCGGTGGTCCGGTCCGGGCCGGGCAGCCCACCCCCGGGCGCCGCCGCCCCGTCGGGGAACGCGCCCGCCTCGGACCTCGTGACGTCCCCCTCAGCTCCTGTGCCGCCGGCGGCGTCGCCGAGCCCGTCGGTGGGCAGCAGTGATGGTCTGCCAGGTTTCGGTGCGCCGCCCCCGGCTGCCGGGCCCGGTGGTGGGCCGGCACAGAGCGGAGCGACCACGGCCTCGGGCGTGTCACCCGACCCCGCCGCTGCCGGTGCTCCGGCGCCGGGATCCGGGCCCGGCGCCGTGACGAGCGGCCCGCCACCCGTCCCGGCGTCCGGACCGGGTTCTCCGGGCGGCGAGCCCGCGGTGGCCGTCCCGAGCGGCCAGCCCGGTGGCACCGGGACGAACGTCGCAGGGGCTCTGGCAGGCGCGCCCGCTCCCATCGCCGCCGACGCTCTCCACGGCGCGGACACCTCGGCTTCGGCCGCCGGCGATGCCCCGACCGCCACCGCCGGCGGGCCCACCGGCAGCTCCTCGTCCGTGGCGAACGGGGTGGCGCCGGATGCCGGTGCGCCCACCCCCGTGCCGTCCGTGCCGGGAGGAGCGATCGCGGCGCCGGTCATCGGTGCCCCCGACTCCTCCCCGGCCGCCCCGCTCGCAACGAGCGGACCGAGCGCCGCCCCCGCACCGGTCGGTACCGCCGGCTCCGGCGTCCCGGCACCTGCCCCGCAGCAGGAGTCCGGGCCGTCCGGTTCCGTGCCGCCCGGCCGGCAGGCGAGCACCGCACCAGAGCCCGGGCCGGTTGCGGGATCCAGTCCCGCGGCCCGGCTGCCGGATGCCGTGCCCGGCGGATCCGGTCTGCCGCCGGCGCAGACCGGATCCGTCTCCGGCGTCACCCCGGTCACCGGCCCGCCGGTGTCGTCCGACGCGGTCCCGGCCGCGGGTACCACCGCGAACGTGCCGGCGGCCGGAATCCCGCCCGCCGGCACGTTCGCGGTGGTACCTGTCTCTTATACACAACT
>NZ_JAAXKY010000237.1 GCF_012911925.1 Pseudonocardia xinjiangensis
GGACGGGGGGCGCTGGGGAACTGAGGCATGGCTCCTGTCGGCGATCACATCTTCGGGCTGTCGAACGTCCATGATTCTCAACGCTCCGGGCGTCTGAATCGCTCCGGATGGCCACCGTTGGTGACCGCCTTCACGTCGACGGTCGGGAACCCTCCGCGCCGTCCTCCGGATGGCGCAGTCCGCGGTGTCCCGGCGGCAACGCCGAACGGAGCACCGGCCAGGACAGCGCAACGCACAGTGCCACGAGCGGCCAGGTGAGCACCGACCGCGCGATGCCCAGTGCGACCACGGCGTCGGCGAGGTACAGCGGCACGAACACCGCGAGCCGCACGAGGTACTGGCCCACCCAGACCCAGCTGGCCCGCTGGTAGCCGCGCAGCAGGTCCGGGTCGCGGCGCCACCGGGTGCGCTGGCCGAGCGCGGTGCCCACCACCACGCCGAGCAGCGGCCACCTGATCACGATCGAGACGGCCCACACGAGCGCGCTCGCCGCGTTCGACACGATCTGGACCAGGAAGAAGTCGACAGCGCGCCCGGTGTAGAGCGCCACCAGCGCCGCCACCGCCACGCCGAGCAGGCCCAGCAGCACGGCACGCGGGCGCTTGCCGCCGAGCATGCGCACCACGCCGATGACCGCGGCGGCGAGCACGGCCGCGCCACCGGCCCAGGCCACCGGCGAGGCCCACGCCACGGCGTCGGCGATCGTGAACGCCAGTACGAACGCGACGACCGGAACGGTCGCGTCCACCGCCGCGCCGTGGCCACCGAGGATCTCCGCCAGCGAGGCGTCGGGGTTCGGTTTGCGACGAGCCACGAAGTCAGGGTGCCCTATCTCGGCCCTCGTGAGTGCTTCATGTCGTTGTACACACAGCACATCACCCGGCGGACGGTGGCGCGGATCGCCGGTCCTGGGTGATATTGGAGCGATCTGCACCCGTCGAGAGGGTGAAGCGGACCTTAACGAAGGGCGTGACGTGGCAGTCAACAGTTTCGTGGCGCTCGGTGACAGCTTCACAGAAGGCCTGGACGACTGGCGGGCGGACGGCACGCCGCGCGGCTGGGCCGACCGCGTCGCGGAGCGGCTGGGCGCCAGCAGGCCGGGGTTCCGCTACGCCAACCTCGCCGTGCGCGGCAAGCTGCTCGACCAGATCGTCGACGACCAGCTTCCCGTGGCCGAACGCCTGCGCCCCGACATGATCGCGTTCTGTGCCGGTGGCAACGACATCATCCGCTTCACCTGCGACACCGACGACCTCGCGCGCCGGTTCGACTCCGCGCTGGAGCGGGTCACCGCCACCGGAGCGCAGGTTCTCGTCTTCACCGGCTTCGACCTGGGCCGGATGCACCCGATCATCCGCCGCCTGCGCGGCCGGGTGGCCTGCTACAACGAGCTCATGCGGGCCAGCGCCGAGCGCCACGGCAGCACGGTCGTCGACCTCTGGGGCATGGCTCCGCTGGCGGATCCCCGCACGTGGGGCAGGGACCGGCTGCATCTCACCGCCGAGGGGCACCGCCGCGTCGCGCTGCGCGTGCTGGAGACGCTCGGCGAGCCCGTCGTCGAGGACTGGCGCGCGCCGCTGCCGGCCGCCGTCCCCGCGCCGTGGCGGCACCGCCAGCGCGAGGACCTGGTCTGGATGCGCGACTTCGTCATGCCCTACGTCCGGAGGCGGATGCGCGGTCACCGCACCGGCGAGGGGTTCGTGCCCAAGCGCCCCGACCTGCTGCCCCTCGACGGCGGCGGTCAGCCCGCTCTGTGACGCCCGCGCTCAGCGCGGGATCGGCGTGATCTCCCGGGCCGCGATGTAGGACGGCCGGGGTGCCGGCGCCGCGAACGGCTCGGTCAGCCCGTTGTCCACGCTGTTGAACACCACGAAGATGTTCGACCGCGCGTACGGGGTGATGTTGTCGGCCGAGCCGTGCATGCAGTTGGAGTCGAACAGCGTGGCCGACCCGGCCGGGCCCGTCAGCATGGCGATGCCGTGCCGGTCGGCGAGGGTGGTGAGGCTCTCCGGGTCGGGGGTGCCGATCTCCTGCTCGCGCAGCGACTCCTTGTAGTGGTCGGCCGGTGTCTCGCCGACACACGCGACGAACGTGCGGTGCGAGCCGGGCATGATCATCAGGCAGCCGTTGTGCGGATGGTTCTCGGTGAGGGCGATGGACATGCTCACCGCTCGCGGTGCCGGCATGCCGTCCTCGGCGTGCCAGGTCTCGAAGTCGGAGTGCCAGTAGAAGCCGCCCCCGCCGAACCCGGGCTTGTAGTTGATGCGGCTCTGGTGGACGTAGACGTCCGAGCCCAGGATCTGGCGGGCCCGGCCGGCCACCCGCTCGTCGGCGACGAGCGCGGCCACGGCGTCGCTGATCCGGTGCACCTCGAAGACGGAGCGCACCTGCCGCGAGCTCTTCTCGACGATCGTGCGCTCGTCCTCGCGGATCCGCGGGTCCGTGGCCAGCCGGTCGAGCTCGGCGCTGTACGCGGCCACCTCGTCGGGGGTGAGCAGCTCCGGCACGGTGACGAAGCCGTCGCGGTCGTGCGCGGCGAGCTCGTCGGACGACAGGGGGCCGGGCACCTCGGTACCGCCCCAGACCGTGGGTTCGACGCGTTCGATCAGCGAGGGCCGGTCCGCCACGCGCGTGGGGTAGCGGTCGGCCGTGGTCGTGTCGAGCAACGTCATCAGGAAGCCTCCTCCTCCACGGCCGGGACGATCAGCGGGTACACGCCGTTCTCGTCGTGGACCTCGCGCCCCGTCACGGGCGGGTTGAACACACACACCGTGCGCATCCGCGTCCGCGGTCGCAGCTGGTGGCGTTCGTTGCCGTTGAGCACGTAGACCGATCCCGGCTGCAGCCGGTGGGTCACGTCGTTGTCCTTGTCGTACAGCTCGCCCTCGCCCTCGATGACCCAGACGGCCTCGATGTGGTGGGCGTACCAGAAGTCGTTGACCGAGCCGGCGTCGAGCACGGTCTCGTGCAACGAGAAGCCGACCCCGTCACCGGCGAGCACGATCCGCTTGCTGCGCCAGTGCTCGGTGCGGATGTCGCGTTCGGTGTCGGTGATCTCCTCCAGGGTGCGCACGATCATGCCGCCGCCCCCTCGAGCGTGGCCCCGACCGACTCGCGCACCACGGTCAGGCCCTCCTCCAGCTCGGCGTCCGTGATGGTCAGCGGGGGCATGATCTTCATGACCTCGTCCGACGGCCCCGCCGTCTCCATCAGCAGCCCGCGCTCGAACGCCGCGGCGCAGGTCTTGGCCGCCAGCCCGGGCTGCGCGAAACACAGGCCCCTGGCCAGCCCCCGGCCCTTGGGTACGAGCGTGCCGTCACGCGCTGTGCCGGCCAGCTCCTCGAGTGTGTCGTGTATGCGCTCGCCCTTCGCGAGCGTGGAACGCTCCATGACGTCATCGGACCAGAACTCGCGCAGCGCCGCAGCGGCGGTGACGAATGCGAGGTTGTTGCCCCGGAAGGTGCCGTTGTGCTCGCCGGGACCCCATTGGTCGTACTCGGGTTTGATCAATGTGAGCGCCATCGGCAGGCCGTAGCCGCTGATCGACTTCGACAGGCAGACGATGTCGGGCTGGATTCCGGCGATCTCGAAGGAGAAGAAGGGGCCGGTCCGCCCCACCCCCATCTGGACGTCGTCGACGATCAGCAGGATCTCGTGCCGGTGGCACAGGTCGGCGAGGCCCTGCAGCCATTCCACCCTGGCCGGGTTGATGCCACCCTCACCCTGAACGGTCTCGACGATGACGGCGGCCGGCTCGTTGAGGCCGCTGCCGGCGTCGCCCAGCAGGCGGTCCAGCCATAGGAAGTCGGGCACCGTGCCGTCGAAGTAGTTGTCGAACGGCATGGGCGTGGCGTGCACGAGAGGGATTCCGGCGCCGCCGCGCTTCATGGAGTTGCCGGTGACGGAGAGCGCGCCGAGGGTCATCCCGTGGAAGGCGTTCGTGAAGTTGATGACCGACTCGCGGCCGGTGATCTTGCGGGCCAGCTTCAGCGCCGACTCGACGGTGTTGGCCCCGGTGGGCCCGGGGAACTGCACCTTGTAGTCGAGCCCGCGCGGTCTCAGCACGAGCTCCTCGAATGTGTGCAGGAACTCACCCTTGGCCACGGTGTACATGTCGAGACCGTGCGTGACGCCGTCCCGGCGGAGGTACTCCAGCAACGGCTCCTTCAGCTGCGGCGGGTTGTGCCCGTAGTTGAGAGCACCGGCGCCGGCGAAGAAGTCCAGGTAGGAGCGACCGTCGACGTCATTCAGGCGTGCACCCTGCGCGGTGTCGAACACCACCGGCCAGTTGCGGCAGTAGCTCCGGACCTCGGACTCCAGATCGTCGAAGACGGTCATTACTCCTCATCCCTCGTCCCAGGGGTTTCGACGCTCGACCGGACCGATCCTGAACAGGATCTCGGGTTCGTGAGAAGCCCCGAGAAGCTCGGGGCCGAACAGTTCGCTGCGCCGGATGTCGGCGCGGTTCCGGTCGGCGAATGCAGTGAACAAAGCGATCGATCCCGAATTGTCGGGCGTGATCGTGGCTTCGAGGTGGTCGGCGTCGGGCACGGCGCCGAAGAGGCCGTCGAGCATCGCCGCGCCCAATCCGCAGCCACGGGCCTCCTCGGCCACCGCGACCTGCCAGACGACGAGTGTGTGCAGCTCGTCCGGACGCCGGTAACCGGTGACGAAACCGATGACCGCGTCGCCCGCTTTCGCGACGATCGACGTCGCGGCGAAGTCCCGGAACCACAGTAGATACGCGTAGCGCGAGTTGACGTCGAGCACCCGGGTATTCGCGGCGAGCCGCCAGCAATCGACTCCGTCGTCCACGTCCGGGCGACAGATCGTCACCCCTCCAGGGCCTCCGACGGCGGCAGCTGAGGGCGTAGCAGGTGCAGCCATGTTGCAGGAAGGTAACAGCGACGCATGCTGATCGCCGACGATGCGGCAACCCGAGCCTCTGCTCCGCCGCCCTGGATCATGAATCCGGTCACGCAGAGGTTTAGCCTGCCGCCGATCGGGTAGGCCCGCCCGCCTTCCTGCTCACTGCGTGTTTCGACGGGTCCTCGGGCGGCGGGTGCCATTGCTGCATCCGGGTGCACATCACGGATTTGCAACATCGGTCACAGTGCCCCGCGGTGGCCGGTTCGTCCGGTCCTAGGGTGGTGCGGGTGACGAGGAGCGACGCGGCCCGCTCCTACGTCGTCACAGGTGGCGGCCGCGGCGTCGGACGAGCGGTGGTCGAGCGGCTCCTGCGCGACGGCGGCCACGTCGTCGCCGTCGAGTTCGATCCCGCGGCCACGGGCTGGCTCGCCGGGCACCCCGCCGCGGTCGGGGTCGTCGGCGACGCCGGTGACGAGGCGGTGTCCGAGCACGCCGCCGACCGCGCGGAGGAGCTGGCCCCGCTCACCGGCTGGGTCAACAACGCCGCGGTGTTCCGCGACGCCTCCCTCCACAGCTCACCGGCGAGTCACGTCCTCGACCTGGTGGCGGCCAACCTCGCACCGGCCGTGGTCGGCTGCACCGTCGCCGTCCGGCGCTTCCTCGCGGCCGGCACCGGCGGGGCGATCGTCAACGTGTCCTCCCACCAGGCCGGGCGCGCGGTACCCGGCTGCACGCCGTACGTCACCGCGAAAGCCACGATCGAAGGGCTGACGCGAGCCGCCGCGGTCGAGTACGGGCCCCGCGGGGTGCGGGTGAACGCGGTGGCGCTGGGCTCGGTCACCACCGAGCGGTACACGGCCCTGCTGCGCGAGCTCGGGCCGGCCGCCGCCGCCCGGGTGGAGGAGGAGATGCGCCTCCTGCATCCCGTCGGGCGGGTCGGCAGGCCGGACGAGGTCGCCGCCACCATCGCCCACCTCCTGTCCGACGAGTCGAGCTTCGTCACCGGTGCCACCGTCCCGGTCGACGGCGGGCGCTCGGTGCTCGCGCGCGACCCCGAGGCGTACGACGTGTGACGCGCCCTACGGCGTGGGCACGATGTTGTTGTTCACCTGGAACAGGTTCTCCGGGTCGTACACCGCCTTGATCTGCCCGAGGCGTCGCAGGTTGCGCCCGAACGCGCTGTCCACCCCCGCCTGCACCGGTTCGTCGGCGAGGCCGGTGAAGTTCAGGAAGACGTTGCCGTTGCCGAACTTGCCCAGCTCCTCCCACGCGGCGCGGCCCCAGGCGATCGCCGAGGCGTCCTGCGCCGGGTCGGTCCACATCGTGTCCACCGACACCATGAACGGGGAGGACCGTTCCGCGAAGGCGGTCTCCTCCGGCCCCACGGCATGCACGGCACCACCGATGTGGAAGGTGTTGACCAGGGTCTGCGGGGCGGGCCGGTCGAGCGCCCGCCCGGCGATGGCGTCGACGGCGTCGTCGGTGAGCTCGTCGAGGTACTGCGACTTCCAGTACGCGCGCAGCGTCCGGCGCGGGAAGATCGGGTCCAACGCCGCCTGCACCACGGAGTACGGCATCGGCTGGGACATGTCGAACAGCGGCGTGCCCAGCTCGCGCAGGGGCTGCATGACCCGCATGCCCTCGTCCGGGTTCCCGGAGTACACCCCGCCGACGATCGCGACCGGCCGGTCGTGGACCACGTCGGGCATCCCGGGAGCGGCGGGGAACGTCATCGTGACGATGAACGAGGTGACCGCGTCGGGTGTGGAGACGACATGGTCCCGCCACCGGCGCTCGACGTCCGCGAGGTCCTCGAGCGGGTAGAACGTGCCGGCGAACGCCACCACCGGGCCCAGCGGGTGCAGCCGGAAGGTGAACGACGTGACGATCCCGAAGTTGCCTCCGCCCCCGCGGATGGCCCAGTACAGGTCGGGGTGGGTGCCTGCGGAAGCCGTGCGGATCGTGCCGTCGGCGCACACCACCTGCGCCGCCACGACGTTGTCGCAGGACAGCCCGTGCCGGTTCTGGAGGTGCCCGTAGCCCCCGCCCAGCGTCAGCCCGGCCACGCCCGTCTCGGAGACCCGGCCCAGCGGGGTGGCCAGGCCGAAGGCCTGGGTCTCGCGATCGACGTCACCGAGCAGGGCTCCGGCCTGCACCCGCACCAGCCGGCGGTCGGGATCGACCTGCACGCCCCGCATCGCGGAGAGGTCGACGAGCATGCCGTCGCGGGCCGTCGAGAACCCGGCCACCGAATGGCCGCCGCCGCGGACCGCCAGCAGCAGCCCGTGGTCGCGGGCGAAGTTCACCGCGTCCACGACGTCGGCGGTTCCGGAGCAGCGGGCCGATACCGCGGGCCGGTCCGCGTGCATCGCGTTCCACACCTCGCACGGCTCGGCCGCGGCCGCCGGATCCTCGGCCGTGACGAGCGAACCCCTCAGCCGGTACATCAGCTCGGTCACGGCGGCGTCCGGCAGATGTTCCTGCGAGCCGTCACGGGTGGCGACGTCCATGGGTTCGGCCCCTTTGCCTGGCTGCCTGCTCCGAGAGCGGGCGTGGCGGGCCGGGCGGCCGGACGGCGGCCCGGTGTCGGCACTGCCGCACAGAGTTGACCGGACACGCTACGCGCGGCCGCCGTGCCGGCACATCGGCTCTTCAGTGCAGTGCCGGCGGGTCTGCGGTCCGCTCCACGGCGCAGTGCACTGCGCCCGCTGCCGCACGCGGAACGGGCGACTCGCGCGGTCGGGCGGGCGACTCGCGGACGGGAAAGGGGCGACTC
>NZ_JAAXKY010000238.1 GCF_012911925.1 Pseudonocardia xinjiangensis
GGGTGGGAGGGTGCCGCCCGTTCGTTCCGTGATGCGCCGGCCGCACTCGCGGATCAGTTCGCCGGCGTTCGTGACCGCCGGCTCGTCGAGCTCGGAGGAGAACGCCAGCGAGCACAGCACCATGCTCACCCGGCCCCGCTCGTCGAACACGGGGGCGGAGACGCCGGACTGTCCGAGGTCGTACTCGCGGACGCTGACGCCGTAGCCGCGCTCCCGGGTCTCGGCGAGCACGCCGCGCAGCGCGTCGCGGTCGACGACGGTCTCCGGGGTGAAGGCGGTGAGCCCGTTCCTGTCGATCAGCCGGTCCACCTCGGTGGGGTCGGACCAGGCGACGAAGGCGCGCATGATCGCGGGCGCGGAGAACGGGAAGGTGTCGCCCAGGCCGACGGTGATCCGCACGCCCTGCGCCCGGTCGGCCTTGGCCAGCACGGCGTACTCGGACGAGCCGTGCCGGCGCACCGCGAAGGTGAGGTAGCCCAGCCGCTTGCTGAGGTCGTCGAGCTCCTGCTGGACGACCTCGCGCGTCCAGTCCTGCGAGGTGTCGACCATGGCCAGCAGGCGCGGGCCGAGCCACCAGCCTGCTCGGTCGCCCCGGGTGGCGGCCCAGCCGGCCCGCTGCAGGGTGCCGAGGATGTTGTAGCAGGTGCTGCGGTTGAGCTCGAGATCCTCGATCAGCACGCCCGAGGGGACGGGTTCTGGCCAGTCGCGGGCGATCCGCTCCAGGAGTCGCACGGCGTTCATGACCGCGGGCACATCGCTCGCCATGACGCTCCCCTGCCTCTCCGTACACACTGCGCGACCAGACGGTAGCCGAGGTGTTCCGGCCGGGCGGCGATCGGGTTGACGGCCGCCCCGAGCCCTGCCTAGTGTCCTGCATACGAGATAACTAGTCCAGTATGGTGGTCATGCTATGAAGCTGAGTTCCTCGTTCCGGGTGCCCGCTGCCCCGGAGCGTGTGTTCACGCACTTCCTGGATCCGGACTCGATGCAGGCCTGCGTCCCGGGCTGCCAGGAGCTGGTGAAGGTCGACGACACGCACTACCGGGGCCGGCTGGTGAACGAGGTCGCGCACGTCCGGTTCAGTGCCGGCTTCACGGCCGAGATCACGGAGCTGGCCGGTCCGGGGCAGGTGCGGGCCACTCTGCGCGGCGAGGACCGCAGGCTGGGCAGCACGATCAAGATCGAGGCGGATCTGTCGGTCCGCGAGGACGGCGCGGCCGACCGGTCGTGCGTGGAGTTCGGTCTCGACGTCGCGCTCTGGGGCAAGATCGGCCGGCTCGGCGAGTCGATCGTGCGCCGGCGCACCGAGGAGGTGGAGCGCCAGTTCGCGGCGGACTTCTCCCGGGTGTGCGCCGCCGGGCCGCCGGGGCCGGAGAACAGCGCGGTGCGCGAGCTGCTCGCCGCCGGGGGAGCGGGCCGCCGAGCGGAGCAAGCGCCGCAGCCCGTACCGCAGACCGCGTCGCCGGCACAGCCCGCGCAGGCGGGCGGCCCCCAGGTCGCGCCACCCCGTCGCATGCCGTGGTGGCGGCGCGTGGTGGCGCTGCTCACCGGCCGGATCGCGGCGGCCCGGCGATGACGGCGGAGATGGCGGCGCCTCTCGGCGCGCCCACGCTGCACCGCCCCGACACGCTCGACGAGGTCTGCGCGCTGCTGGGGAGCCTGGACCAGGCGATGGTCTACGGCGGCGGCACCGCGGTGCAGATCCTCATCAAGCAGGGCGTGCTGTTCGCCTCCGACCTGGTCGACCTCTCCCTGGTGCCCGACCTGGACGGGATCGAGCGCACCGACACCGGCCTGCGCGTGGGCGCCATGGTCAGCCTGCGCCGGATGGAGACCGACCCGGTGGTGCGCCGGATCGTGCCGCTGGCGGCCCAGGTCTACGGCCACGTGGCCAACCCGAGGGTGCGCAACACCGCGAGCGTCGGCGGGAACCTCGCGCACGGCGACTACCGGCTCGACCCGCCCACCGCCCTGATGGTGCTGGGCGCCCGCGTGGAGCTGCGCAGCAGTGCGGGCGTGCGGCACGTCCCGGTGCGCGACTTCTTCGTCGGCTTCCAGGAGACCGCGGTGGCGCCCGGCGAGCTGGTGACCGCGGTGGAGATCCCCGCCCAGACCGGGTCGTCGTCGGGCTTCGCGAAGCTGAGCAGCCAGTCGGTCAACGACTGGCCGTGCGCCTCGGCGGCCGCGCTGGTGACGTCACCGGTGCAGGGGCAGCGGGAGCTCCGCCTCGGACTCGGCGCGCTGGCCGAGGTGCCGAAGTACGTCAGCGTCGACGTGCCGAGTGACGCCGGGGTGGCCGATGCCGTGCGGCTGGGCCAGGAGGCCGCGGGTCCGGTGATCGATCCCATCCCCGACATCCGCGGGGGAGCGGACTTCAAGAGACGCCTCGGCCTCGTCGCGGTCGAGGACGCGATTCGAGCGGCCTGGGGTTCGACGGGCGGCACCGAGACCGGTGCGGCCGGCAGGTCCACAGGAAAGGAGGGTTCGGATGCTCGGCGAAACTCGCGTCGCCGCTGGTGGCGCAGTCGGTGAACGGTGGGCGCGCACCGATGCGCGGGCGAAGGTGCGGGGGGAGCTGCTCTACGCGGCAGACCAGCCGCTGCGCCCGTGCCTCGACGTCGTGGTGCACCGCAGCACCCGTCCCCACGCCCTGATCGGGTCGGTGGACACCGAGCGGGCCATGGCGGTGGACGGCGTGGTCGCGGTGGTCACCGGCGCGCAGCTCTACAAGCTGTTCGGGAACGCGCTGATGACGGGCCCGGCGTTCTCCGACCAGCCCTGCCTCGCGGTGGACCGCGTGCGCTACATCGGTGAGCCCGTGGCCGCGGTGCTCGCCCGGGGCCTCGCCCCGGCGCGGACGGCCGCCGACGAGATCGAGGTCGACTACACCGAGCTGGAGCCGGTGCACGACGTGGATCTCGCCGTCGCCGGTGGTCCCTACGTGCACGATGTCCTGCGCCCCTCGGTCGTCTTCGGCGACCTGAAGCACCTACGCGGCAAGCGCGACACCAACGTCAACTACGAGTACACCCTGCGCCGGGGCGACGTGGCGGAGGCGGCCGCGGCCGAGGGCGGGCGCACGGTGCACGAGGAGTTCTGGTGCCCGCCGACACACCACGTGCCGATCGAGCTGCCGTTCACCGCCGCGTGGCGCGACGGGGACCGGCTCGAGATCCTCTCCGCGACGCAGACCCCGTCCTACGTCCGGCAGTCGGTGGCCGACCTGCTCGGGATCCCGCTGAACGCGGTCCGGGTGCGCAGCGCGCCGCTGGGCGGCAGCTTCGGCGCGAAGATGTACGACCGTCTCGAGCCGCTGGCCGCCGTGCTCGCCTGGACGCAGCGCACCGCCGTGCGGATCACGGCCTCCCGCGAGGAGGCGTTCCTGCTCACCACCCGCCACGGTGCCGCGGTGACCGGCAGCATGACCGCCGACAAGGACGGGCGCATCGTCGCGGCCACCGCCGACGTGCGCTACGACACCGGGGCGTACGCCGACGTGGGCCCGCGCATCACCGCCAAGTCCGGGATGGTGGCCACCGGGCCGTACCGCGTGGAGAACGTGGACGTCCGCTCGCGCTGCGTCTACACGAACAAGCCGTCGGCCGGCCCGTTCCGCGGCTTCGGCGTACCCCAGGTGACCTGGTCGCACGAGTCGCTCGTGGACGAGCTCGCCCGGGAGTGCGGCGTCGACCCGGCCGAGTTCCGGCGGCGCAACCTGCTGCGTGAGGGCGACGTCGCACCGGTCGGCACCCCGATGCACAGTGCCGACTTCGCGGGCTGCCTGGACGCCGTGACCGAGGCCGTCGGCTGGGACACCCCGCTCCAGCGCGAGGAGGGCAGGCTGCGCCGTGGCCGCGGCGTCGCGGTCGGCGTCAAGGCCGTGCTCACCCCGACGATCGCCAACGCGGTGCTGCAGCTCAACCAGGACGCGTCGGCCACCCTGCTGATCAGTACGGTGGACATGGGCCAGGGCAGTGACACGATCATGGCCCAGATCGCCGCCGAGGCGCTGTGCCTGGGCGAGGGGCAGGTCCGGGTGGTGGCGGCGGACACCGACGTCACCCCCTACGACACGATCACCGCGGGGAGCCGGTCGACCTACCACACCGGCAACGCGGTGCGCCGGGCCGCCGACGCCATGCGCGACAAGCTGCTCGAACTGGCCGCCGAGCGCTTCGGGGTGGCCGTCACCGACGTCAAGCTGACCGGGGACGGCC
The DNA here is from genome assembly GCF_012911925.1 of Pseudonocardia xinjiangensis. Taxonomy (GTDB): domain Bacteria; phylum Actinomycetota; class Actinomycetes; order Mycobacteriales; family Pseudonocardiaceae; genus Pseudonocardia; species Pseudonocardia xinjiangensis. The sequence continues at coordinate 4,218 of NZ_JAAXKY010000238.1, forward strand.
TGGTCAGCGCCGAGAACCAGCAGAAGGTCTCGATCCCCGAGCTGCTCCACGGGCACTTCGGCGCGCGGGGCACCACGCTCACCACCGAGGCCAACTTCACCACCTCGTGGGTGCCCTACGACCACGAGACCGGCCAGTCCGAGCGGGTCACCGAGCACTGGTTCGCCGGTGCGGTGGCGGTGCAGCTCACCGTCGACACCGCAACCGGCCGGGTGCACGTCGAGCACCTCGCGGTGGCGGGCGACGTGGGCCGGGCGATCAACCCGAAGCTGGTGGAGCAGCAGCTCACCGGGGCGGCGATCATGGGCGTCGGCCACGCCCTGTTCGACCAGATGGTCTTCGACGAGGGCCAGATCGTGAACGGCACCCTGCTCGACTACCAGCTGCCCTCCGTGCTCGACGTTCCCGACAAGATCACGCCGATCATCGTGGAGAGCCCGCACCGCAGCGGGCCCTACGGCGCCAAGGGCGTCGGCGAGACCACGATCATCCCGCTCGCCCCCGCGATCGCGAACGCGGTGCGCGACGCCATCGGTATCCGTTTCCCCCGGCTGCCGCTCACGCCGGAACGGATCCTCACCGCACTCGCCGAGCAGGAGGCCGGGGCATGACCACGGATGTGCAGATGACCGTGAACGGGGCGCGCCACCGCGTCGCGGTCGCCGACGACGATCTGTTGCTTGACGTGCTGCGCCGCCTCGGCATCACCAGCGTCCGGGAGGGCTGCGGCGTCGGGGCCTGCGGGGCGTGCACCGTGCTGGCGGAGGACCACAGCGTGAGCAGCTGCCTGGCCCGCGCGGTGCGCTACGACGGGGTGCCGCTCACCACGGCCGACGGGCTGGCGGAGGACGACGACGTCGTCGAGGAGTTCGTCGCGGCGGGCGCGATGCAGTGCGGCTACTGCATTCCCGGCTTCGTGCTGATGGGCCACGAGCTGCTGGCGCAGAATCCGGCCCCGACCCGCGAGGAGATCGCGGCGCACCTGGAGGGCAACATCTGCCGCTGCGGCACCTACCAGGAGATCTGCAGCGCGATCGAGGCCACCGCACGCCGTCGGCAGGCCGAGAACGAGCGGCGGTCGGCATGAGGGTCGACACGGCGCGGGGCACGTTCGAGGTCGCCGCCACCGGGGAGGGTGGTGCTCGTCCCCTCGTGGCGCTGCACGCGCTCGCGCTGTCGGGACGGGTGTGGGATCCGATGGCCGCGGCGATGGCCGGGAACCGGCGGGTGCTCGCCCCGGACGCCCGCGGGCACGGCGGCTCCGACTGGGACGGCGGGCCGTTCGGCATCGCCGACCTCGCCGACGACGTGGCCGCGATCATCGAGGTGGTGGCCGACGGGCCGGTCGACGTGGTGGGCCTGTCCATGGGCGGCAGCACCGCGATCCTCCTCGCCCAGCGCCGTCCGGACCTCGTCGCACGGCTGGTGCTGGCCGACACCACCGCCGACTACGGCCCCGACCGGGTGGCGCAGTGGATCGACCGCGCCGAGAAGGCCGTGGGTGTACCGCGGGAGAAGCAGGTGGCGTTCCAGGTCGACCGGTGGTTCTCGCCGTCCTTCGTGGAGGCGCACCCGGACGAGGTGCGCCGGGTGTCCGACATCTTCGTGGCCACCGACTCGCGGGCCCACGCCGCGGCGTGCCACGCGTTCGCCGGTCTGGACGCCGACGCCGGGCTGGGCGACATCCAGGCCCCGACCCTGGTGCTGGTCGGGCGCGACGACTACGCGACGCCGCCTGCGATGGCGCAGGTGCTGGCGTCCGGGATCCCGGACGCCCGTCTCGAGGTGCTGGACGACACGCGGCACCTCAGCCTGATCGAGCGACCGGACCTCTGGCCGCTCGTCGAGAAGCACCTGGACACCTGAGGAGCGCCCCGGCATGACGACATCCACCCCGCCCGGTGACGAACCGCTGCTGAGCCTGCGCAGCCACATCGACGCCGTGGAGAAGATGGGCGAGCTGCGGCACGTCCGCGGCGCCCACTGGGACCTCGAGCTGGGCGGGATCGCCGAGGTCAGCTACCACCTGCCGCAGCCGCCAGCCGTGCTGTTCGACGAGATCACCGGCTATCCCGCCGGCATGCGGGTGCTCACCGGGAGCACCGGGTCGTCCCACCGCTTCGGCCGCACTCTGCGCCTGGGCGACGACCTCGACGACGCCGCGCTGGTGGACGCGTTGCGCGGCAAGCCGTCGCGCTGGGCGGCCGCCGCGCCGGACTTCCCGGTCGAGCCGGTCGACACGGCGCCGCTGCTCGCGAACGAGGTGCCGGGCGACCAGGTCGACCTGCTGGAGTTCCCCGTGCCGCGCTGGCACGAGCACGACGGCGGCCGGTTCATCGGCACCGGCTGCTTCGTGGTCACGAGCAACCCGGAGACCGGCGTGCACAACGGCGGCTGCTACCGGATGGAGGTGCAGGACGACGGCCGCGGCACCACGATCGCGGCCGTCCCGGGCAAGCACGGTGCGCAGAACATCGAGCGCTGGCTCGCCAGGGAGGGACGCGCACCGGTGACCGTGTCGTTCGGGCACGACCCGCTGCTGCTGGCGCTCGGCGGCACCGAGGTACCGGGCGGGGTGTCCGAGCTGGAGTACGCGGGCGCGGTGCTCGGGCAGCGGGTGCCGGTGGTGATCGCCCCCGACACCGGCCTGCCGATCCCGGCGGGCAGCGAAATCGCCGTCGAGGGCTGGCTCACGCCGGACAACATGCGCGAGGAGGGGCCGTTCGGGGAGTGGACCGGCTACTACTCGGGACGGCGCCGCCCCTGCCTGAACCTGTCGATCACCCGGCTCTACCACCGCGACGACCCGATCCTGCTCGGAGCGCCCCCCGGCCGCCCGCCGCACGACTACTCGTACATGCGCACCGTCATGAAGTCGGCGATGATCCACGACGAGCTGGTGTCGATGGGCGTGCCGGGCGTCACCGCCGCGTGGGCGCACGAGTCCGGTGGCGGCCGGCTGTTCGTCGCGGTGTCGCTGGAGCAGCGCTACCCGGGACACGCCCGGCAGGTCGCGCACCTCGCCGCCCAGTGCCCCGCGGCCGCCTACATGAACCGGTACGTGGTGGTGGTCGACGACGACATCGACCCCTCCGACCTGGAACAGGTCATCTGGGCGATGTCCACCCGCAGCGACCCGGAACGCGACATCGAGACGATGCGCTACGGCTGGGGCAGCAAGCTCGACCCGATGCTCCCCGAGGGCGCCCCCGCCTACAACAGCCGGGCGATCATCGACGCCTGCCGCCCGTTCGAACGCCGCGCCGACTTCCCCCGCGTCGCGCAGAGCAGCCCGGAGTACCTGCGCGGCGTCCGCCAGAAATGGGGCCACCTCCTGACCACCCCCACCCC
>NZ_JAAXKY010000239.1 GCF_012911925.1 Pseudonocardia xinjiangensis
CTCGCTCTCGCCTGCCCTGCACACCGCCGCCTACGCCGCGCTCGGGCTGCACGACTGGAGCTACGAGCGCTGCGAGTGCGACGAGACCGGCGACGTCGGTGTTGTGGGCGGACCAGCGCCCGTCCCGCAGGACGAGCGTGTTGGCGGCGCCGGTGGCCGTGGCCAGCGGCGAGACCTCGTCGGCGACCTCGAGCGCCACCCGCTTGAGCGGCATCGTCAGCGAGAGCCCGGCCCACTCGCGATCCAGCCCGGCGACGAAGCGGGGCAGGCCGGCCTCGTCGCACTCGCAGCGCTCGTAGCTCCAGTCGTGCAGCCCGAGCGCGGCGTAGGCGGCGGTGTGCAGGGCAGGCGAGAGCGAGTGGGCGACCGGGGAGCCGAGGACGGCGGCGTGCATCGGGCCAGTATGTGCCAGGTGCCGGGCCCGACCTCAGCGGGCGTGGACGCAGCGCCCGCGGAGATCGGGCGACTCGCGGGCGGTTTCGGGGCGACTCGCGCACGATTTCCGGGCGACTCGCGCACGGTTTTCGGGCGACTCGCGGGTGGTGTCAGCGGGTCAGGCGCTCCACGCGCACCGAACCGTCGGCGAAACCGGCCGCGGTCTGCTCGATCGCCGCCAGCGAGGCCGCCGCCCGCGAGCAGGGGAAGCCGTACTTCGCGCGTACCCGCTCGCCGGCGATCCCGAGCGCTTCCCGGCTGCGCCGCACGAACTCCTCGACGGGGTAGGACTCCCCGGCGGTCAGGTACTCCTCCACGACGAGCGACGGCGAGTAGTAGTGCCGCGCCGAGCCGTCTGGCCAGCGGATCTCGAAAGTCATCTCGGGCACGCCGCCACGCTAGATCTCACGTGTTGCGGCGATATGTCAGGCTGCGCCGATGGGGGAGACGGTTCTTGTCCTTGGTGGACGGAGCGAGATCGGACTGGAAGTGGCGCGCAGGCTCGCGCCGGGCTCGACGGTGGTGCTGGCGGCGCGCCGCAGCGCTGACCTCGACGCCGAGGAGAAGACGCTGCGTGAGGCCGGGGCGGCCGAGGTGGACCGGGTCGAGTTCGACGCCGACGACCTCGGGTCGCACCGCGCGGTGCTGCTCGACGTCGTACGCCGCCATCGCAGGCTCGACGTCGTGGTGGTCGCGTTCGGCCTGCTGGGGGACCAGGTGCGGGCGGAGCGCGACCCGGACCACGCCGTCCAGATCGTGCACACCGACTACGTCGCGCACGTCGCGGTGCTCACGCAGCTCGCTGCCGTGATGCGCACCCAGGGCTGCGGGACGATCGTGGTGTTCTCGTCGGTCGCCGGGGTGCGGGTGCGCCGCGCGAATTACGTCTACGGATCGGCTAAGGCCGGTCTCGACGGCTTCACCAGCGGCCTCGCGGACGCGATGCACGGTAGTGGAGCCCGGGTGCTGCTGGTGCGTCCGGGCTTCGTCATCGGCCGGATGACCGACGGCATGACGCCTGCGCCCTTCTCGTCCACTCCGGACCAGGTGGCGGACGCCACCGTGCGGGCGCTGCGCAGCGGCCGGGGCGAGGTCTGGGTGCCCGCGGTGCTGCGTCCGGTGTTCGCCGTGCTCCGCCATGCGCCCCGCGCGCTGTGGCGGCGGATGCCGCGCTGAGCGGACATACCGCTGAACGGACATACGGAGCAGCAGGCACTACTGGGAACGCTCCGGTAACGCTACGGTCATCCGCGCCTCGCAGTATCGCCTTCCACCACCCGGGAACCCGCGGGGTGTGGCCGAGCGTCAGGAGCCTGCGGATGGGAAGTCGGTCGCGCACGGTTGTCACAACTGTCGCGGCGTTCGTGCTGCTCATCGTCTTGTGGGAGCTCGCGAAGCTCGTTCTGCCCCCGGGCGGGGTCACGGTCGGCGGCACGCGCGTGCTGCCCCGCACCGACAACGCGGCGATGCCGCACGTCTGGACCGTGCTCGGCCGGCTGACCGAGCCCGAGGTCGCGGGGGCGGCCACCACGCGCACCGTCGGTGCGGCCGTGGCGTCCGGTGCGCTGTTCACCCTCGGGCTCGCCATGGGCGGGCTGCTGCTCGGCGGCGTGCTCGGGGTCCTGCTGGCGCTGGTCATGCAGCGCTTCCGGCTGGTGGAGCGGGCCGCCCTGCCCTACGTCGTGGCGTCGCAGACGGTGCCGCTCATCGCGATCGCCCCGCTGGTCGCGGGGTGGGGCGGCAACATCGCGATCCTGGGCTGGTCGTGGCAGCCGTGGGCGAGCGTCATGGTCATCGCGTCCTACCTGGCGTTCTTCCCGATCGCGGTGGGGATGCTGCGCGGGCTCACCTCACCGGTGAGCGCCGACGTCGAGCTGTTCCGCGCCATGGCCTCGGGCTGGTGGACCACGCTGGTACGCCTGCGGCTGCCCGCCTCCGTCCCGCACGTCGTGCCGGCGGTGCGGCTCGCCGCCGCGGCCGCGGTGGTGGGCGCGATCGTCGCGGAGATCTCCACCGGCACGCGCGGCGGGATCGGCCGGCTGATCATCGAGTACGCACAGTCCGCCACCGGCGATCCCTCGCGGATGTACACCGCGATCCTCGGCGCCGCGGTGCTGGGGCTCGTCGCGGCGGGCGCCGTCGGGCTCCTGGACGTCGGGCTGCGCCGCTACCGCGGGAGCGTTCGATGACCGCCGCAGTCGCCCTCGCCGGCGTCGACAAGCGGTTCGGCGACGTCCACGCCCTCGACGGCATCGACCTCGAGGTGGGCCCGGGTGAGTTCGTGTCGCTGATCGGGCCGTCGGGCTGCGGGAAGTCGACGCTGCTGCGCGTCGTCGCCGACCTGGAGCAGCCGACCGGTGGTGCGGCGCTGGTCGGCGGGAAGTCGCCGCAGCAGGCGCGGCTGGACCAGGACTACGGCATCGCCTTCCAGCAGGCCGGGCTGCTCGAATGGCGCACGGTCGCCGAGAACGTCGAGCTGCCGCTGCACGTCCACGGTGTCGGGAAGGTGGAACGCCGGGCGCGTGCCACGGACCTGCTGACGCTCGTCGGGCTGCACGAGTTCGCCGGGTCGCGCCCGAGCGAGCTGTCGGGCGGCATGCAGCAGCGGGTCGCGATCGCCAGGGCGCTCGCGCCCAGCCCGCGGCTGCTGCTGATGGACGAGCCGTTCGGGGCGCTGGACGAGATGACCCGCGAGCGGATGCAGGCCGAGCTGCTGCGGATCATCGGGGAGACGGGGGCCGCCGTGCTGTTCGTGACGCACTCGATCCCGGAGGCGGTCGTGCTCTCGGATCGGGTGGTGGTCATGTCACCGCGGCCGGGCCGGATCACCGAGATCGTGCCGGGCTGCCGGCCGGTCGACGGGGCGGCCACCGACCTCGCACCCGCCGACGTCGAGGACGTCCGCGAGTCCGGCGCCTTCTTCTCCGCGATCACCGCGGTGCGCGAGGCGCTGCGCAAGGGGCACGAGTGACCAGGTCGGACGCGGTGCCCGGCGCGGCGGGCGTGAGCTCGGGCAGGCGCGTACGGCCCGGGACGGGACGCGGCGCGGGGCGGCTGCTCGGGGTCTGGCCCGCCGTCGCGTTCGGGATCGCGGGGCTCGTGGTGTGGGAGCTGGTGGTGGTGCTGGGCCGGGTGCCCTCCTTCCTGCTGCCGCCGCCGAGCGCGATCGTCACGCAGATCGGGGCCCAGGCCCCCGTCATCCTCGCCACCACCGCGGTCACCGGCGGCAACGCGCTGGTCGGGCTGGTGGCCGGGTTCGTCATCGGGGTGGCGCTGGCGCTGCTCGCGGCGGCGTCCCGGCTGGTGCAGGAGCTCGCCACGCCGGTGGTGCTGGCCGCGAGCGCCGTGCCGATCGTGGCGCTCGCCCCGGTGTTCACCACGATGTTCGGCTCCACCACGGAGGTCGCGCGCCGCCTCGTCGTCACGGTGGTGGTGATCGTGCCCGTGTTCGTGTCCACGATGCGCGGGCTGCGCCAGGTGCAGCCGGTGCACGCCGAGCTGATGACGTCGCTCGCCGCCACCCCGTGGCAACACGCGCGGTTCGTCCGGCTGCCGGGTGCGGTGCCGTACATCATGACGGGGCTGCGGCTGGCCGCGCCCGCCGCGGTGATCGCGGCGATCGTCGCGGAGTACTTCGGCGGCCTGCAGAACGGCCTGGGCAGCAGGATCTCCTCGGCCGCCGCCAACACCGCCTACGCCCGCGCGTGGGCCTTCGTCGCCGCCTCCATCGCACTGGGGCTGCTGTTCCACCTCGCCGGGTTGCTCGTTGAGCGCCTGGTGACCCGCGGTCGCACCTGATCGACGAACTCCGGAGGTCCCCATGCACCGACGCTCAGCGGCCGGTCGCCCGCCGTCCCGACGACTCCTGCGCCCGCTCGCTGTGGCGGCCGCGCTCGTGGTCTCCGTGGCCGCGTGCACGACGACGGGGCCGGGCACGGACAGCTCCGCGTCGGGCGACGGCCCGCAGCGGGTGACGCTGCAGCTGCAGTGGTCCACCCAGGGTCAGTTCGCCGGTTACCTCGCCGCCGTCGACCAGGGCTTCTACGCCAAGCGCGGCCTCGAGGTGCAGATCAAGGAGGGCGGGGTCGACATCGTCCCGCAGACGGTGCTGGCCCAGGGACAGGCCGACTACGCGATCGCCTGGGTGCCGAAGGCGCTGGCCTCGCGGGAGCAGGGCGCGGCCATCACCGACGTCGCCCAGATCTTCCAGCGTTCGGGCACCTACCAGGTGGCGTTCGCGGACAAGGGCATCACGTCCGCGGCCGACCTGCGGGGCAAGCGGGTGGGCAACTGGGGCTTCGGCAACGAGTTCGAGCTCTTCGCGGGCATGACCGCGGCCGGGCTCACGCCGGCCCGTGACGTCACGCTGGTGCAGCAGCAGTTCGACATGGAGGCGCTGCTGTCCGGCGAGATCGACGCCGCGCAGGCCATGTCCTACAACGAGTACGCGCAGGTGCTCGAGGCGCGGAACCCGGCGACGGGGCAGCTCTACACACCGGCCGACTTCTCGGTGATCAACTGGAACGACACCGGCACCGCGATGCTGCAGGACGCGATCTGGGCCAGCACCGAGCGGCTGTCGGACCCCGGTTACGAGGACACCACCACCCGGTTCATCGCGGCCTCGATCGAGGGCTGGGCGTACTGCCGTGACAACGTCGAGTCCTGCCGCGACATCGTCGTCAAGGCGGGCTCGACGCTCGGTGCCAGCCACCAGCTGTGGCAGGTCAACGAGGTCAACAAGCTGATCTGGCCCTCGCCTGCCGCGGGCGCGGGCACGATCGTCCCCGCGGCGTGGGAGCAGACGGTGCGGGTGGCGCGCACGGCCGTGAACGCCGACGGGCAGACGGTGCTCACGCGTGACCCCGACCCGGAGGCGTTCACCAACACCTACGTCGAGCGCGCGATCGGGCTGTTGAAGGCCGACGGCGTCGACGTGGTGGGCGCCGGCTACGCGCCCACCACCGTCACCCTCAACCCCGGCGGGTCGTGACTGCGGCCGGGTCGTCGACGAGCCGCTCGTACCACGCGCCGTCGTCGAGCCTGCGGCTCTCGCCGTGGCCGATCACGCCGTCCAGGCGGTAGCGGGCGGCGAGGGTGAACCCCGCCCGCTCGGCCACGTGCCGGCTCGCGGTGTTCGACCACGCGGCGCCGATCTGCAGCCGGTGCCGCCCGAGCCCACCGTCGGGCACCGGGGTGAATGCGTGCGCCACCGCGAGGTCGACGGCCTCGCCGACGATCCCGCGACCGCGGGCGTCCGGGTGGGCCCAGTAGCCGATCTCCCCGCCGGTGGGGTTGAGGGCGTCGTCGAGCCCGAAGACGCCCACGTTGGCGAGCAGCCGGTCGTCGTCCCGGGCGGCGACCGCCCACGTCACCGACTGCCCGAGCGACTCGCCGAGCCGCCGGCTCCGCACGAACTCGCGCGCGGTCTGCACCGTGTAGGGGTGGGGGAGCCCGGCCAGCCAGTGCCGGGACCGCTCGTCGGAGCAGGCCTCGGCGATGCGCGGCAGGTCGGCCTCGGTGTGCGCTCGCAGCCGGACGCGCTCGCCGTCCAGGACGGGCACCGGCCACCAGGTCGTGCGCGGCGACTGCTCGTCGCCGGGCCGCAGCGACGCGTACCAGCCGTCGTGCAGCACGCCGCGGTGCGCCACGGAGAGCGGCCGCTCCCCGTGGAAGGTGAAGCCGCAGGCGTGGGCCACCCGCCAGGACGCGAGGTGCCCCGCGATCGACGACCAGTGCACGATCGGCAGCCCGCAGGTGTCGAACGCCCACCGGGTGGCCAGCCGGGCGGCCCGCGTCACCAGCCCCCGGCCCCTGGCCCACGGCGCCGCGGCGAACCCGAGGTCGGGCGGTGGGCCGGTGCGGATGTCGAGGTTGCCGGCGAACCGGGGCCTACCCGCCTCGACCGCCTCGATCGCCCAGCGGAAGGCCGTGCCGTCACGCCACCCGGCCGGCACCTCCTCGTGCACCCAGTGCTCGGCGTGGTGGCGGCCGTAGGGCACGGGCACGGTCGTCCAGCGGGCCGACTCCGCATCGGACCCCGTCAGGAGAAGGTCCTCGACGTCGGCGTCGACGTGCGCGCGGAGGGTGACGACGCCGTCGGTCAGCACCGGTGTGATGGCCACGAGGCATGATCTCGGGACCGGCACGCTCCTGGCGAACGGGTTACGCCACGCCGGCCCGCAGGCGCGGGCTCAGATCGTCCGTGGTGAGGCCGTCCGCGCCGTCGCGCTCGATCCGGCGCGCCAGTGCCTCGGCGTGGGCCAGCAGACCCGGGATGTCGAGCCCGGCGGGCACCGGGCCGACCCAGCGGGCGAGGTGCCCCGCCCCGCGGTCGAGCAGCGCGATCGCGCCGCGGGCGTTGCCGCGCTGGGCGTGCGTCAGCCCGACGGCGAGCTGGGCCAGCGCGCGCCACAGCTCCCGGTCCGGCTCCGCTGCCGCCTTCCACGCCCCCTCCAGCACCTCGTGCGCGGAGAACGGGCGGCCGGCGTCGAGCAGCCGCTGGGCCTCCGTCACGGACTCGTCGGGGGTGAGCACGAGGTCCTCGGGCACCCGGTCGACGCCCTCGCTGCCGCGGGGGAGCGGACGTCCGTACGCGTCGCGGGGGCGGGCGTTGCGGGCCCGCCCCGCGGCGTCACGGTCGCGGGGGGTGGTCATGACATGCACCGTGCCACGATCGGTGCGGCGACGGGCCCCGGGGGGTGATACTCGGGCAGTGGATCACCGGGCGCTCGACCTGCTCTCCCGCACCCCGCTCGTCGACGGGCACAACGACCTGCCATGGGCGTTGCGCCGCCTCGCCGGGCCCGACCCCGCCGCCGCCGTGGCGGGCACGGACCTCGCCGCGGGGCTGCCCGCGCTGCAGACCGACCTGCCGCGGCTGCGGGCCGGCCGGGTCGGCGTCCAGTTCTGGTCGGTGTACGTGCCGTGCTCGTTCGCGGGAGCCGACGCCGTGACCGCGGTGCTGGAGCAGGTGGAGCTGGTGCACCGGCTCACCGAGCGGTATCCGGATGACCTCGGGCTCGCGACCACCGCCGACGAGGCCGCCGCGGCCTTCGCGGGCGGGCGGGTGG
>NZ_JAAXKY010000023.1 GCF_012911925.1 Pseudonocardia xinjiangensis
GTACCGCTGGTGGGCGGGACGGCCGCGCTCGCGCTGGGAGCGGGGGTGTCGGTGACCTGGGTGGACGGGGGTGGCGCAGCCGCCTGCGAGCCGTTGTCGCCGCCACCGCCGGTGGCGAGCGCGGTGAGACCGACGACGCCGGCGATGATCCCGATACCGATCAGTGCGAGACCGCCGATTCGCAGCGGAGACGGCCCCCCGGACGAAGCGGGTGCGGTCACGAATGCCTCCGGTGGGGGGTTAGTTCCGTTCAGCGGCCGGGGCGATCATGGTGCCGCTACCACGGCTCGATGCCCAGGCGACGCGCCGCACGAGTGCGCTGCCGGCTGCTGCGCAGCCGTCGGAGCCTGCGTACGAGCAGTGGGTCGGCGGCGAGCGCCTCCGGCTTGTCGATCAGTGCGTTGAGGACCTGGTAGTAGCGGGTGGCCGACATGTCGAACAGCTCGCGGATCGCCTGTTCCTTCGCGCCGGCGTACTTCCACCACTGACCCTCGAATGCGAGGATCTCGCGTTCCCTGCGGTCCAGCTCGCGGTTGGCGCTCCCGGCGGGAGACCCCCCGCTGGGGCCGGTGGCGGACTCCATCACGCTCCTTGCAGGCCTGGCCGTCGGCGAATGACATGCCTGTCATTCGCGGCGGCCATTCAACCACGATGGACCGACGGAAAGCGGTCAGGCACGCAGCACCCGGAGGAGTGGATCGACGGTCGGTACCCCAGCGGCGACTACTGTCATCACCGTGGCCGTCCGTCCCATCCGCATCGTCGGTGACCCTGTCCTGCACACGCCCACCCGGCCCGTCGAGGTCTTCGACGACGAGCTGAAGGCGCTGGTCGAGGACATGTTCGACACCATGGCTGCTGCTGACGGCGTCGGCCTCGCAGCGAACCAGATCGGTGTCGACCTGCGCCTGTTCGTCTACGACTGCCCCGACGAGGAACTGCGGGAGAGGGTGCGTGGCGTCGTCGTCAACCCCGTGCTGGAGACCTCGGAACGTCCCGAGACGATGCCCGACCCCGAGGACGACGAGGAGGGCTGCCTCTCGGTGCCGGGCGAGCACTTCCCGACGGGCCGTGCGGAGTGGGCCCGTGTCACGGGCTCGGACATCGACGGGACGCCGGTGGCGGTGGAGGGCCGCGGGTTCCTGGCCCGGTGCCTGCAGCACGAGACCGACCACCTCGACGGCGTGATCTACCTCGACCGGCTCGTCGGGCGCAACCAGCGGGCCGCCCGCCGGATGCTCAAGCAGCTCGAGTGGGGGGTGCCGGGGCTGTCGTGGGATCCGGCCACCCAGCAGGCAGAGGACGTCTAGGAGCGGCAGGAACACGAGCGGAGAGCCTGGCGTTCCGACTTCTGCAACACTGTAAGCAGAAGGAGGTCGCCATGGACGAACTCGACTCCTACTCCCGCACCGTCAGTGCGGTGGCGGCCGAGCTGACCGGCCGGGTGGCGGCGATCCGCACCGGGCGTGGCAGCGGCTCCGCCGTGGTCGTCGACGCCGACGGCGTACTGGTCACCAACGCCCACGTGGTCGGCGAGGCCACCCGGGGCCGCGCCGACTTCGTCGACGGCACCCAGTCCGACATCGTCGTGGTGGGCACCGACCCTCTCTCCGATCTCGCGGTGCTCCGGGCCGCACGGCCGGGCGACCTGCCGCCGCCTGCGCGGCTCGGCGACGCCGACGAGCTCGTCGTCGGCCAGCTCGTGGTGGCCGTCGGCAACCCGCTGGGCCTCGCCGGCTCGGTGACGGCAGGCGTCGTGAGCGCGCTCGGCCGGGCCCTGCCCACCCGCAGCGGGAGCGCGGGCCGCGTCGTGGAGGACGTCATCCAGACCGACGCGGCGCTCAACCCCGGCAACTCGGGGGGAGCGCTCGCCGACAGCCGCGGGCGCGTGGTCGGGATCAACACCGCCGTCGCCGGGGTCGGGCTCGGGCTGGCGGTGCCGGTCAACGCGACGACGCGGCGGATCGTGGCCGCCCTGCTCGCCGACGGGCGGGTGCGGCGCGCCTACCTCGGGGTCGTCGGCGCCCCCGCGCCCGTGCCGGCGACGGTCGCCGAGCGCTACGGCCGAGGCAGCGGGCTGCGCCTCGCCGAGGTGATCGGCGGCAGCCCGGCTGCCCAGGCCGGACTGCGGGCCGGCGACCTCGTGCTCGACGTCGGCCGGCGCCCGGTGCAGGACGCGCAGGGCGTGCAGCGCCAGCTCTTCGGCGACGCGATCGGGGTGCCGCTGCCGGTCACCGTGCTGCGCAACGGAGCGATGGTCGACGTGGTCGCGGTGCCCACCGAGCTGCGCTGACACCACCAGCTGTGCCGACACCACCCTGGGTCAGCGCACGTAGCCGTGCTCCCACGCCCACGCGGCGATCTCCACCCGGTTCCGGGCCGACAGCTTGGCCTGGACGTTGGTGAGGTGCGTCTTCACCGTCGACAGGGAGACGAACAGCTCGGCCGCGATCTCCGCGTTCGTGCGGCCCCGGGCGACGGCCCGCACGACGTCCAGCTCCCGTGGGGAGAGCGGGTCGGGCAGCGGGGACCCCGTGGCCGGCCGGGTGGCCAGGTGCTTCAGCAGCCGCACGGTGACCGACGGCGAGACGAGCGCGTCACCCGCCGCCGCGGCCCGCACCGCCTCGACGAGCAGCCGTGGCCCGGCGTCCTTGAGCAGGAACCCGCACGCCCCCACCCGCAGTGCGCCGTACACGTACTCGTCGAGGTCGAACGTCGTGACGACGACGATCCGCGGCGGCTCCCGGTCGGCCATCAGCAGACGCGTGGCCTCCAGCCCGTCCAGCTCGGGCATGCGGATGTCCATGAGCACGACGTCCGGCCGCAGCTCGCGGGCGCGGGCGATGGCGTCGACCCCGGTGCCGGCCTCGCCGACCACCTCGATGCCGTCCTCGGCCGACAGGATCAGCCGGAAACCGGTGCGCACCATCTCCTGGTCGTCGGCGAGCAGGACCCGGATCACCGTGCGCCCCGCAGCGGCAGGCGCACCGACACCGTCCACTCCCCGGGGCCCGTCGGCCCGGCGGTGAGCGTGCCGTCCAGCGCGCCCACCCGCTCGGCCATCCCGGCGAGCCCGAAGCCGCTCGACCCCGCGCGTGGCCCGGCGCCCCCCGCGGACACCCCGTCATTGCGGACCGACACCACCAGTGCCTCCTCGCGCATCCGGACGTCCACCTCCACGGCTGTGGCGTCCGGAGCATGCCTGCGGACGTTGGTCAGAGCTTCCTGTACGACCCGGTACCCGGTTGCGGCGATCCCCGCGGGCAGCACGGCGTGCTCCAGCCCGGGCGCGGTCGCGAGCCGCACGAGCCGGGCGTCGGGGTCGAACCGGCGGACGAGCGTGTGGACCTCGCGCAGCTCCGCGCCCGGGGTGCGCGTGGCCTCCGTCCCGTCCTGGCCGCGCAGCACCCCGACCATCCGGCGCATCGCGGCCAGCGCGTCCGTTCCTGCTGTCTCGATCGCGGCGAGCGCCCTGTCGACGTCGTCGGGGGAGGTGCGGGCCACCACCGCCGCGGCCTGAGCAGCCACGACGATCCCGGTGACGTGGTGGGCGACCACGTCGTGCAGCTCGCGGGCGAGCTCCATCCGCTCCGCCGCCCGGACGTCCGCGAGTGCCGCGCGCCTGCGCGTCTCGACCTCGCGCAGGACGAGCCCGACGGCGACGGCGCCGCCCCAGCCGAGCGCGCACGGCAGGGCGAGCCCGCGGGCGTCGTCCTGGGCGAATCGGATGACCGGCGACCCGACGATCGCCACCGCGGCGGCCGCGGTGAGCAGCAGCGCGGGGCGCAGCCGGCAGCGGCGCAGCACGGTGACGACAGCCACGGCGAGCGCGAGCAGCTCCGCGAAGGAGAGGAAGTAGGGGCCGTTCGGGCGGCCCAGCAGCCCGACCGCCGGGGTCAGGGTGAGGACCGAGATCGTCAGCGAGGAGCCCACCGCGAACACGGCGACGAGGACCGCGTCCGCGCCCGGCCGCCTGCGCAGCAGGACGATCCCGGCGACGGCGATCCCGGCGACGACGGGGAGGTAGTTGCCGGTGGTGTGGGAGATGACGGCGTCGGCCAGGAGCCACACCGCGTAGGCGGCCAGCTCGACCACCAGGTCGACATGCCGCCGGACCCAGCGGAGCGGGCGGATCATGCAACGAGCCTATTGCGCCTCCGCTCGTGCCCCCTCGGCCGGAAGTACGAGGTCCGGGCGTTCCGTTCGGTCCTCCGGACGAGGTGCGCCATGCAGCTGCACTGAGATCGTTCCGGTCATGACGGACATGATCGCTGCGGTGTTGGGCACCGCGGCATGGGCGACGGGCCTGCTCGTCCTGGCGTTGATGGCGGCGCTGCCGCTCCTGGAGCGGTTCGGCACGCCGGGTGCGCGGCGGTGACCGGTCCGCTGCCGCCCGGTGCCGACCTGCGGGCGCCGTCGCGCCACCTCCGTCCGGCCATCCGCGCCGTCGACCTCGTGAAGGTCCACGGTCGCGGCGATGCCGCCGTCCGCGCGCTCGACGGGGTGGATCTCGCCGTACCCGCGGCCCGGTTCACCGCGATCATGGGGCCGTCCGGTTCCGGCAAGTCCACGCTGCTGCACCTGCTCGCCGGGCTGGACAACGCCACGTCCGGCCAGGTCCTCCTCGGCGACACCGAACTGGGCGCGTGCAGCGACGCCCAGCTGACCGCTCTGCGTCGCGACCGGATCGGGTTTGTGTTCCAGGCCTTCAACCTGCTGCCCCAGCTGACCGCGGCGCAGAACATCGAGCTGCCCGCACGGCTGGCGGGGCGCCGTCCCGACCGGGCGTGGCGCGACACCCTCGTCGGCCTGCTCGGCATCGGCGACCGGCTCACGCACCGCCCCACCCAGCTGTCGGGCGGCCAGCAGCAGCGGGTCGCCGTGGCCAGGGCGCTGCTGGGCCGGCCCGAGGTGGTCTTCGCGGACGAGCCGACCGGCAACCTCGACACCGCCAGTGGCCACGAACTGCTGCACCTGCTGCGCACGTCGGTCAGGGAGCTCGGCCAGACCGTCGTGATGGTGACGCACGACCCGGTCGCGGCCTCGTTCGCCGACGAGGTGGTCCTGCTGCGGGACGGTCGCGTGGCCGGCTCGGTGCCCGACCCGCGCCCGGACTCCGTTCTCTCCGCACTGTCTGCGCTGTCCGGCGCCCGGGCGGGTATCTGATGGCCGCCGGTGCGGCGGGGGCGCTGCTCGCCGAGACCCGCCGCCGTCCGGGACGCCTGCTGCTCACGGGGCTCGCCATCACGGTGGCCACGGTCTTCGCGGCCGGCACGCTCCTGTTCGGCGAGACGCTGCGCTCGTACCTGGGCGCCACCAGCGTGGAGACGCCCGACACGGTCGCGGCTGTCGTCATGCCGGACCGCCTGCCGGAGGACGCCCGTGCCGACCTCGACGGCCGGGTGTCCTCCGTGGACGGCGTGGCGCAGGCCGTGGAGCTGCGGGAGCTCTACCCGACCGTCGGGGGCGCAGGCGCGGCCACGACCTGGCGGGTGACGTCCGATCCGATGACCGGGCCCCTCACCCGCCTTTCCGCACCTCCGGTGCGGGGCACGTTGCCGGCGGGACTCGACGAGGTGGCGGTGGGCGAGGGCACGGCGAAGCGCACCGACCTCGCGCCGGGCGACACGGTCACGCTGTCCGCGGGTGCGGGGGCCCCGCAGACGGTGACGGTCACCGCCGTGGTGCCGCTGGACGACGGAGGGCTGAACTCGCTCGTCACCACTCCCGACGCCATGTCGGCACTCGGCGGCTTTCTCGAACAGGTGGACGTCGCCGCGGATCCGGGGGT
Organism: Pseudonocardia xinjiangensis; assembly: GCF_012911925.1. Taxonomy (GTDB): domain Bacteria; phylum Actinomycetota; class Actinomycetes; order Mycobacteriales; family Pseudonocardiaceae; genus Pseudonocardia; species Pseudonocardia xinjiangensis. Next base: position 5,792 of record NZ_JAAXKY010000023.1, read on the forward strand.
CGACCCCGCGGAGCTGGCTGCCCGTATCTCCGCTGCCCTCGGAGCCCCCGACGCCGCACGGACGGGCAGCGAGCAGCGAGCGGCCGAGCTCGCAGACGGGTCGGCCTCGGTGAGCGCCGTGCTCGTCGGCGTCGGCGTGTTCGCGGCGCTGGCCTTGGTCGCGGCCTCCGTGATCGTCGCGTCCACCTTCCGCATCGTGCTCACCCAGCGGCGCACGCAGATGGCCCTGCTGCGGTGCGTGGGGGCACGGCGGGGGCAGGTGGTCCGGGCCGTGCTCGCCGAGGCGGTCGTCACCGGCCTCGTCGCGGGAGCCTTGGGCGTGGGGTTGGCGTTGCTCGCCGGGTACGGGCTGGTCGCGGCGATGCGCGCGAGCGGCATGCAGGACGTGCCGGGCCTGGTGGTGTGGTGGGCGGGGCTCGCCGGGGTGCTGGTGGTGGCCGTGCTGGCGACGGTGCTGGCCGCGCTCGCACCCGCGCTGGCGGCGGCGCGCATCCCCCCGGTGGCCGCACTGGGTGTCGCCGACGCCTCGGACGCCGGAACACCCCGCGCCGGACGCCGGATCGCGGTCGCCGCCGTACTGGCGGTGGCCGCAGGCGGCCTCGCCGCACTGGCACTCGGCGTCGCGCGGACCTCCGACGAGCTCGCGATGCTGGTCGTGGCGGGATCCGGGATCGTCGCGTTCGGCGCGCTCATCGTCATCGGCCCCGTGCTGGTGCGGGGGCTGGTGGCGGTCGCCGGGCGTCCCATCGCCGCGATCGGCGGCGCGTCCGGGCGGCTCGCGGTGGCCAACGCCGCCCAGGTGCCCCGACGCACCGCGGCGACGATCTCGGTGTTGGCTCTCGGCGTCGGCCTGACGTCGGCCCTGCTGGTCGGGGTGTCGTCGGTCCGCGCAGGAGCCGAGCAGAACATCGCCGAGATGTTCCCGACCGACGTCGTCGTCGCGACGGGGGACGCCGAAGGCGCCGCGGCACTGGCGGCCCGGCTGGCTGCCGATCCCCGGCTGACGGTGCGGGCCGACGGGCCTGCCGTGTTCGTCGACCCCGCGCCGGGGGTCGCGGAGGACGAGGCCCGCGAGGCTGTCGAGCAGGGGGCGAGCGGGGCGCCGGGCGCGCTGGTGCAGTACGCCGGGGACGTGCGGGACCAGGTGGAGGAGACGCTCGCCATCGCGCAGCTCATCGGGTTCGGGCTCGTCGGGATGACCGCGCTCGTCGCCGTGGTGGGGGTGGGCGTCACGCTGACGCTGTCGGTGACGGAACGGACCAGGGAGACCGGGCTGCTGCGCGCGGTGGGGCTGTCCCGGCGCGGCGTCCGTTCGATGGTGGCCTGGGAGGCCGCTCTGACCGGCGCGGGTGCCGCCGTGGTCGGGGCCGTGCTCGGTGCGGTCTACGGCGCGCTCGGCATGCAGGTGCTCGGCCTCGCCACAAGCCTCTCGCTGCCCATTCTGACGCTCACCGGGCTCGTTGTCGGGGTCGTCGTCGTGGCGGCATTGGCTGCGATGGCACCGGCCGTCCGTGCCGGTCGCGTGCCGCCGATCCGCGCGCTCCAGGAGGCGTGAGGGCGGGCTACGGCGGGGTCCGACACACACGGCACCGGCCGGAGGGGCGCCGAGACCCGGCTGCCCGGCGGCCGGCGCCGCGGTCGCACCGGAGGCTCAGGCCTCGGCCGGCTCCAGCAGGAAGACGGGGATCTGGCGGTCGGTCTTCTTCTGGTAGTCGGCGTAGTCGGGGTACGCCTCGACGGCCCGCTCCCACCAGGTGGCCTTCTCGTCGCCGGTGACCTCGCGGGCGACGTAGTCCTTGGAGACGGTGCCGTCCTGCAGCTCGACGTGCGGGTCGGCCTTCACGTTGTAGTACCAGACCGGGTTCTTCGGGGCGCCGCCGAGCGAGGCGACGATCGCGTACCGGCCGTCGTGCTCGACGCGCATGAGCGGCACCTTGCGCAGCTTCCCGGACTTCGCGCCGCGGGTGGTCAGCAGGATCACCTTGCGGCCCTTGATGTCGACGCTCTCCGTGGTGCCGGTCTCGAAGATCTTCTCGGTCTGGTCGCGGACCCAGCCGACGGGGCTGATCTCGTACTCACCTGTCAATGGCATATCCGTGGGCAACCCGGGGGCGACCTTGAACATTCCGTGATCTCTGGCGCACCGGGCGTCGCCCAGGTTACGGTCGGGGTACCACGGGAGCTCGCAGCAGCGGGCTGAGAGGGCGGCTGGGCGCCGCCGACCGCAGGAACCTGTCCGGGTAATGCCGGCGTAGGGAGGCAACATGGGAGAGCCGACGGTGGGCGTCACACCGCCGCGGGTGCTCACGATCGCGGGCACGGACTCGGGTGGGGGCGCCGGAGTCGCCGCCGACCTGCGCGCGTTCACCGGCTGCGGGGTACACGGATGCATCGCGGTCACCGCGGTCACCGTGCAGAACTCCGTGGGCGTCACGGGCGTGCACCCGATCCCGCCGGAGACGGTGGCCGCCCAGATCGAGACCGTGGCCGGCGACATCGGGCTGGACGCGGCGAAGACCGGCATGCTCGCGAGCCGCCCGATCATCGAGGCCATCGTGGCGGCCTGCGACCGGGTGGGGATCGGCGGCACCGGCCCCATCCCGTTCGTGATCGACCCGGTCGCGGCGTCGATGCACGGTGACCCGCTGCTGGCCGACGAGGCGCTGGACGCCTACCGCACGCTGCTGTTCCCGCGCGCCACCGTCATCACCCCGAACCTCGACGAGGTGCGGTTACTGGTCGGGATCGACGTCCACGACCGCAGCGCGCAGTACGACGCCGCGAAGGTGCTGCACGGCCTCGGGCCGCAGTACGTGCTGGTGAAGGGCGGCCACCTGGAGGAGGACGTCGACAGGTGCGTCGACCTCCTCTACGACGGCCACACCTTCACCGAGCTGCCCGGGCCCCGCTTCGACACCGGCAACACCCACGGCGGCGGCGACAGCATGGGCGCGGCCATCGCGTCCGGGCTCGCCCGGGGCCTGGCCGTGCCGGAGGCGGTCGCGTTCGGCAAGCGCTACGTCGTGGAGGCCGTCCGGCACTCCTACCCACTCGGTGCCGGCCACGGGCCGGTGTCGCCGCTGTGGGCGGTGCGCCACTGGTGGGAGGAGCCCACCCCCTGATCTCCCGGTCGCTCGACCGGTGAGCACAACTCCAGATGACACGCGGGAGCTCGTGATCGAACGGGCTGAGAGGGCGGCTGACCATCGCCGCCGACCGCAGAACCTGTCCGGGTAATGCCGGCGTAGGAAGGACGATGCCATGACGGCACTCGAGGACCGTTCGGTCCGCCCCGAGGTCACCACCGGTCCCATCAGGGGCTCGCACAAGGTGTACCTGGACGGCCCGGACGACCTGCGGGTCCCGGTCCGCCGGGTGGAGCTCAGCACCGGCGAACACCACGACGTCTACGACACATCAGGGCCGTACACGGACGCCGACGCCACGATCGACGTCCGCGCCGGCCTGCCGGCACTGCGTGCCCCGTGGATCGCCGCCCGGGAGCCGGTGGACGGCGCCGCCACGCAGCTGGCCTGGGCCCGGGCCGGGGTGGTCACCCCGGAGATGCGGTTCATCGCGATCCGGGAGGGGGTGGACGCGGAGCTGGTGCGGTCCGAGGTCGCCCGCGGCCGGGCCGTGATCCCGGCGAACCGGTGCCACCCCGAGGCCGAGCCGATGATCATCGGCAAGTCGTTCCTGGTGAAGATCAACGCCAACCTCGGCAACTCGGCGGTGACCTCCTCGATCGAGGAGGAGGTGGAGAAGATGGTGTGGGCCACCCGCTGGGGCGCCGACACCGTCATGGACCTGTCGACCGGCAGGAACATCCACGAGACGCGCGAGTGGATCCTGCGGAACTCCCCCGTCCCGATCGGCACGGTGCCGATCTACCAGGCGCTGGAGAAGGTGGACGGCGACCCGGCGAAGCTGTCGTGGGAGGTCTACCGCGACACCGTGATCGAGCAGTGCGAGCAGGGCGTCGACTACATGACGGTGCACGCCGGCGTCCTGCTGCGCTACGTGCCGCTCACCGCGAAGCGCGTCACGGGCATCGTGTCGCGTGGCGGGTCGATCATGGCGGCCTGGTGCCTCGCGCACCACCGCGAGTCGTTCCTCTACACGAGGTTCGAGGAGCTCTGCGAGATCCTCCGCGCCTACGACGTCACGTTCTCCCTCGGCGACGGGCTGCGGCCCGGCTCGATCGCCGACGCCAACGACGAGGCGCAGCTCGCCGAGCTGCGGACCCTCGGAGAGCTCACGGCCATCGCCAGGGCACGGGACGTGCAGGTGATGATCGAGGGGCCCGGCCACGTCCCGCTGCACAAGATCGCGGAGAACGTGCGGCTGGAGGAGGAGTGGTGCGGCGAGGCGCCGTTCTACACCCTCGGCCCGCTCGCCACCGACATCGCGCCCGGCTACGACCACATCACCAGCGCGATCGGCGCCGCCACGATCGCGGCCCGCGGCACCGCGATGCTCTGCTACGTCACGCCGAAGGAGCACCTCGGCCTGCCGGACCGGGACGACGTCAAGACCGGCGTGATCACCTACAAGATCGCCGCGCATGCCGCCGACCTCGCGAAGGAGCACCCCAGGGCCCAGGCCCGCGACGACGCGCTGTCCGCCGCCCGGTTCGAGTTCCGCTGGCTCGACCAGTTCCACCTCTCGCTCGATCCGGACACGGCGCTGTCCTTCCACGACGAGACGCTGCCGGCCGAGCCGGCCAAGACCGCGCACTTCTGCTCGATGTGCGGGCCGAAGTTCTGCTCGATGCGCATCACGCAGGACGTCCGCGAGTACGCGGAGGCGCACGGGCTGACGAGCGTGGAGGCGATCGAGGCCGGTATGTCGGAGAAGGCCGAGGAGTTCACCAGCAGTGGCGGCCGGGTCCAGTTGCCCATCGTGAACGGGTGAGTCCCGGTGGCGTCCCGGGAGATCGTGTGACGCGCTGCGCCACGCGATCAGAGCAGCTCCGGACTAGGCTCGACGGCGATGAGCATCATGGGCACGCGCGTCGTCCGTACAGAGGATCCGGTGTTCCTCTCCCGGGGCGCCACCTACACCGATGACCTGACCGACGAGCGGCTGAACGGTGCCTTGCACCTCACGCTCGTGCGGTCCCCGCTCGCGCACGCGCGGATCACCGCCGTCGACGTCGAGGCCGCCCGCGAGGCGCCCGGCGTCGTCGCGGTGTTCACCGGGGCCGACGTCGACCTGGCGCCGGCGCTGTTGTTCGCGGGCGCCAACCCCGGCATGGTCCGACCCTGGCTGGCCACCGACAAGGTGCGGTTCGTCGGCGAGCCGGTGGCCGCCGTACTGACCGAGCAGGTCTACCAGGGCCAGGACGCCGCCGACCTGGTCGAGGTCGACTACGACCCGCTGCCTGCGGTGGTCGACCCCAGGGCCGCGCTCGCGGACGAGGTGTTGCTGTTCGAGGAGGTCGGCACCAACCTCGCCGGCGGCTTCGGGCACGACAAGGAGTTCGACGAGCACCTCTTCGACGACTGCGACGTCGTCGTCACGCGGGACATCGTCAACCAGCGCCTCGCCGCCTCTCCGCTGGAGACGCGCGCCGCCGCCGCCGTCTGGGGCGACGACGGGCGCGTCACCCTCTGGGCGTCCACCCAGAACCCGCAGTCCGCCCGGGACGAGATCGCCGGGTGGCTGGGCATCGACGCCGCGCTGATCCACCTGATCGCGCCCGACGTGGGCGGCGGTTTCGGTGCGAAGATCGGGGCCGACCCCGAGTTCGCGCTGGTGGTGTGGCTCGCCAAGGCCGTCGGCCGCCCCGTGCGCTGGGCGGAGACCCGCTCGGAGAACCTCACCGGGATGCTGCAGGGCCGGGCGCAGCTGCAGACCATCACGATCGGCGGCAACCGCGACGGCGACGTGCTCGCCTACCGCCTCGACATCCTGGCCGACGCCGGTGCCTACCCGCGTCTCGGCGTGTTCCTGCCGTTCTTCACCCGGCAGATGGCCCCTGGTGTCTACGACATCCCCAAGGTCGAGTCGCGGGCGCGCACCGTCGTCACCACCACGACGTCGACGGGCGCCTACCGCGGCGCCGGGCGTCCGGAGGCCACCGCGGCGATCGAGCGGGCCATGGACCTGTTCGCCGCCGAGATCGGCAAGGACCCGGCCGAGGTCCGCAAGCGCAACGTCGTGCCGCCGGACGCGTTCCCGTTCGAGACCAAGGGCGGCGCCGTCTACGACAGCGGCGAGTACGCGAAGGCCATCGACCGGGTGCTGGAGGGCGCGGGCTACGCCGAGCTGCGCGCCGAGCAGGCCGCCCGCCGCGAGCGTGGCGACGTCGTCCAGCTCGGGATCGGCGTCTCGGCCTACGTCGAGATCACCGGCGGCGGCGCGTTCAGCGAGGACGCGTCGGTCGAGGTGCACGCCGACGGCACGGTCACGGTGCTGACCGGTACCTCACCACACGGCCAGGGTCACGCCACGGCGTGGTCGATGCTCGCCAGCGAGCACCTGGGCATCCCCATCGAGAAGATCACGGTGAAGCACGGCGACACCGACCTCATCCCGCGGGGTTCCGGCACCATGGGCTCGCGCAGCCTGCAGACCGGCGGTGTGGCCGTCCACCAGGCGGCGGGCGAGCTCGTCGAGCTGGCGAAGCGGCGCGCGGCCGACGTCCTGGAGGCGAGCGTCGACGACCTGGAGGTCGCCGAGGGCGCGGTCACGGTCAAGGGCACGGACACGAGCGTCACGCTCGCCCAGCTCGCGGAGAAGGAGCAGCTGAAGGTCGACACCGTGTTCGACAGCGGCGCCCCGACGTTCCCGTTCGGCGCGCACGTCGCGGTCGTGGAGGTCGACATCGAGTCGGGCAAGGCCGTGGTCGACCGGATCGTCACACTCGACGACGCCGGGCCGATCGTGAACCCGCTGCTCGCCGAGGGCCAGCGTCACGGCGGTATCGCCCAGGGCATCTCCCAGGCGCTGCTCGAGGAGGTCGTCTACGACTCCGAGGGCAACCCGCTCACGGCCACCTTCGCCGACTACGCGTTCCCGTCGGCGGCCGAGCTGCCCAGCTTCACGCTGCTGGACATGGCCACACCCACCAACCTCAACCCGCTCGGCGCCAAGGGCATCGGCGAGGCGGGCACCATCGGTGCCACGCCCGCGGTGCAGAGCGCGGTGATCGACGCCGTGTCCTACCTCGGCGTCCGCCACATCGACATGCCCACCAGCCCGCTGCGGGTGTGGGAGGCCATCAACGCCGCCCGCGTCGAAAGCGGAGCCGGCAGCGACAGCTCCGAGGGAGCGCAGCAGTGACGATCTCAGTGAACACATCCGTCAAGGTCGGGATCACCGTCAACGGCGAGGAGACCACCGCCGACGTCGAGCCGCGCCTGCTGCTCGTGCACTACCTGCGGGACGTGCTCGGGCTCAAGGCCACGAACGTCGGCTGCGACACCACCTCCTGCGGCGCCTGCACGGTGCTCGTGGACGGCGAGTCGGTGAAGTCGTGCACCGTGCTCGCGGTGCAGGCCGACGGGCAGTCGGTCACCACGATGGAGGGGCTCTCCCCGAACTCCACCGAGCTGCACCCGATGGCGGCGGCGTTCCGCGCCGAGCACGGCCTGCAGTGCGGGTTCTGCACGCCCGGCATGGTGATGGCCGCGGTGAGCCTGCTGGAGGAGAACCCCACCCCCACCGAGCGCGAGGTGCGCGAGGGTCTCGAGGGCAACCTCTGCCGGTGCACGGGCTACCACAACATCGTGCGCGCGGTGCTCTCCGCCAGCGGCCAGAACCCCGACGCCGTGCAGACCACCTCCGTCGACGCGGACGCCGACCAGTCACCGGCCGGCGGCGTCGAGTCCGCGCCGGGCTTCTCCACCGGGAGTGGTGCATGATCCCCGTCGCTTTCTCCTACGCGCGTCCGGACTCCGTCGACGGTGCGCTGGCGCTGCTCGCGGAGCACGGGGAGGACGCCACGATCCTCGCGGGTGGCCACTCGCTGCTGCCGGTGATGAAGCTCCGGCTCGGTGCGCCCGAGGTGGTCATCGACATCGGGCGGCTGCCGGAGCTGCGCTACATCCGGGTCCAGGGCGACGAGGTCGCGATCGGCGCCGGCACCCGGCACCGCGACCTGGAGGCCTCCGACGTGCTCGGATCCGACGTGCCACTGCTCGCCGCGGTGGCCCGCACCGTCGGTGACCCGCAGGTGCGCCACCGCGGAACCATCGGCGGGTCCCTGGCGCACGCCGACCCGGCGTCCGACCTCCCGGCCGCTGTCCTCGCGCTCGACGCCACCATCGTGCTGCGCAGCCCGCGCGGGGAGCGTCAGGTCCCCGCCACCGGCTTCTACACCGGGATGTTCTCCTCGGTGAAGGAGCCCGACGAGCTGATCGTCGAGATCCGGGTGCCGCGCACGGGCTCGGCCGGGTGGGCGTACGAGAAGTTCACCCGTCGGGCCAACGACTGGGCGATCGTCGGGGTCGCGGTCGTCGACGGCCGCGTGGGCCTGGTCAACATGGGAGCGAGCCCGTTGCGGGCGTCGGCCACGGAGGCCGCGCTGGCCGACGGGGCGTCGATCGACGAGGCTGCGGCGCTGGCTGACCAGGGCACGGACCCGCAGACCGACGTGTCGGCCACGGCGGAGTACCGGCGGCACCTCGCCCGGCTCCTCACCCGCCGCGCCCTCACGACCGCCGCCGGCTGACACTCCTGGGGATGATTCCGCCATTTGCGCATGGATGCGGCGCAATGGGGGAACGAGGACGGCATGGCCCTCGACGAGTCCATGCCGTCCAGGGATCGCGCTGCTGAGCCCCGGGACGGGCGCCGGCTCATCGCCGGTCGGTACGCGCTCGGCCGGGTGCTCGGCACCGGGTCGTCTGCGGTCGTCCACCGGGCTCGTGACCTGCGCAGCGGCGACGAGGTGGCGGTCAAGCGGTTCCACTCCGGGTCGTCGCCGCACGACCTGCGCCAGCAGCGCCGGGAGATGACGGTGCTCGCGCGGCTCGACCACCCCGGCCTGGTCGGGCTGCACGACGGGGGCACCGAGGACGGGAGGCCGTTCGTGGTCACCGACCTCGTCGAAGGTCCGACGCTGGCCCAGCGGATCAGCGCGGGCCCGATCGCGCCCGGAGCGGTGCGGACGCTCGGCAGGCAGCTGGCCGAGGCGCTCGCCCACGTGCACAGCGGTGGGATCGTGCACCGGGACGTGAAACCCGCGAACGTGCTGCTCGACGGCGTCCGCCCGCGGCTCGCCGACTTCGGCATCGCCCGCGCGCTCGACGGGACCGCTGCCACCGCGACCGGGTGCGTCGTCGGCACGGCCGCCTACCTCGCTCCCGAGCAGGTGCGCGGGGAGGCGGTCGGACCTCCGGTCGACGTCTACGCGCTGGGCCTCGTGCTGCTGGAGGCCCTCACCGGACGCCGCGAGTATCCCGGCCTCGCGGTGGAGTCGGCGACCGCGCGGCTGCACCGCTGTCCCGCGGTGCCGCGCGGACTGCCCGGTGGCCTCGGCGAGCTCCTCGACGCGATGACGAGGAGCGACCCTCGGCAACGGCCCACCGCCGCCCAGGTCGCCGCCGTCCTCGCCGCGGATCCGGCTCGCCGGACGCGACGGGCACCTGCCGGGTTGCGACACGGGCGGCACCGGCTGCCCTGCCGTGGGCAGCGCAGGCCTGCGGCGTCCCGCCTCACGCTCATGCTGCTCACCGGGGTGGTCGCGGTACTCGCCGGGGCCTCGCCGTCGGACCCACCCGCTCCCGTCTCCGTGCCGGACGTCGATCAGGGCGCCGTGGTGCCCGGGATCCCGGGGGCGTCGCACGGCACCGTGTCCGCCGGTCTGCTGAACGAGTAATGCGGCAGCGTCAGTGCGCGTCGATGATCAGGTCGGCGCCGCGCTCGGCGATGGCGAGCACTGTGGCGTTGGGGTTCATCGAGGGCACCGACGGTATGACGGAGGCGTCCGCGACCAGCAACCCCCGCACCCCGTGGACCCGCAGGTGCGGGTCGACGGCGGCGAGATCGTCCACGCCGATCCGACAGGTCCCCACCGGGTGGAACTGCGTGCTCGCGCTGCGCCGGACGAACTCCCGCCAGGCGGCTCGGTCACGTGTGCCGGGGCCGGGCGCGACCTCGGTGGGCTGCCAGGAGGAGAACGCCGCCGCCGCACCGACCTGCCGCGCCATCTGCAGGCCCGCCACCAGCGTGTCCACGTCGCGCTCGTCGTCGAGGTAGCGGGGGTCGATCAGCGGGGCCTGGCGGGGATCGGCCCCGGCCAGCCGCACCGTCCCCCGGCTGTGGGGCGTCGAGAGGGCGGCCGCGATCGTGTAGCCGTGCGGCGGCAGTGGTGTCAGAGCCGGCGAGTACGGCGCGTGGATGGGGTACAGCTGCACGTTCGGGTCGGGCCCGGCCGCGGCGGTGCGCAGCAGGGCGGTGAGCTCGGTGTGGTTGTTGACGCCCAGCGGGATGTCCTCGTCCGTGGCGTAGACGACTCCGCTCTGGACGTGGTCGTGGAGGTTCGCCCCCACCCCCGGCACATCGGCCGCGACGCCGATGCCGAGCTCGCGCAGGTGCGGCGCCGGACCGATGCCGGAGAGCATCAACAGCTGCGGGGATCCGATGGTGCCCGCGCAGAGCACGACCTCCCCGTCCGTGCGGACGCTGCGGGTCTCCCCGTCGATCTCGTAGTCGACGCCCTCGCACCGGTCCCCGGCGATGACCAGCCTGCGGACGGACGCGTCGCAGGTGACCGTCAGGTTCGGCCGGCCCAGATGGGGCCGCAGGTAGGCGTCGGCCGAGGTCTGGCGGACGCCGCCGACGACGGTGACGTCGTACCACCCCACGCCGTACTGGTCGGCGCCGCTGATGTCCTGCGTGCCGGGGTGCCCCGCAGCGAGGACGGCGTCGGAGAACGCCTCCGACAGCGGGTGCCGCCGGGTCACCGGAGCGACCGTCATCGGACCCCCGGTGCCGCGGTAGGCCGGGTCCCGCCCCTGGGTGTGCTCGGTGCGCCGGAAGTAGGGGAGCAGGTCCTGATACGACCAGCCGTGCGCCCCCGCTGCCTGCCATCCGTCGAACACGGAGCGGTCGCCGCGGGGAAAGGCCATGCCGTTGATCGCTCCGGAGCCACCGAGGACCCGCCCTCGGGGCCACGCGTGGACCGTGCCGTTCGTGCCACGTTGCGGCACCGTCTCGTAGGCCCAGTCGACCGTGCTGCCGAGCAGTTCCTGCCAGCGGGCCGGGACGCTCATGGCGGGCGGCCCGGTCGCAGGCCCCGCCTCCAGGAGCAGTACCCGCGTGCCGGGGTTCTCGGAGAGACGCGCCGCCAGCACGCACCCCGCGCTCCCACCACCGACCACGACGTGGTCGTAGGTCTCCATGCCGAACCCCCCACCGCACCGCCGCCTCGTACGCCGAGCGCGGCAACGGGTCCGACGCTAGTTCCGCGCACCCGGCCGGAGGGCAGGCCGACGTCGGACGTCACAGCTCGCCGTGCATGGGGCCGTCCGCCGACCGTCAGCCGACGAGGCCGGCGTCCTGCGCGGCGATGGCCGCCTGCACCCGGGACCGCAGCCCGAGTTTCGTGAGCACCCGGGACACGTGCGTCTTCGTGGTCGCCTCCGTGATCACCAGCTCCGCGGCGATCTCGGCGTTGGACAGGCCACGCCCCAGGCAGGTGAGCACGTCGGTCTCCCGGGGCGTCAGGTCGGCGAGACCCGACGGCGGCTGCGGACGGCGGGCCGGTGGCGCGAGGCGGGAGATCACCCGTCGGGTGATCTCCGGGGCGAGCACCCCGTCACCACGGGCCACCGCCCGCACGGCCGCGAGCAGCGACGGGGCGTCGACGGACTTGAGCAGGAACCCGGCCGCCCCGGCGGCGAGGGCGGAGTCGACGTAGTCGTCGAGGTCGAAGGTCGTGAGCACGAGCACCTCGCACACCCGGTCCCGCGTGCCGGGATCCCCCACGAGCCTGCGGGTGGCCTCGATCCCGTCGATGCCGGGCATCCGGATGTCCATCAGCACGACGTCCGGGGCGGTCTCCCGCGCCAGCGCGACGGCCGCGAGCCCGTCGGCCGCCTCGCCGACCACCGTGATGTCCGGCGCGGAGTCGAGGATCATCGTCAGGCCGGTGCGGATCGCCGCCTGGTCGTCGGCCACCACCACGCGAACCGTCATCGCGACACCCCGTCCGGCACGGGCACGGGCAGCGCGGCGCGGACACTCCAGGTCAGCCCCTGCCGGCCCGCCTCGACCGTGCCGCCCACCGCACCCGCCCGCTCGGCGAGCCCCACCAGTCCGGTACCGGTGCCCGGGGCCGCCGGGGCGTCCGGAACGAGGTCGTTGTCCACCTCGATCACCAGCTCACCGTCCCGGTGCTGCAGCGTCAGGTGCACCGCGCAGCCGGGGGCGTGCTTGGCCGCGTTCGTCAACGACTCCTGCACGATCCGGTAGGCGGCGAGATCCACGGCGGCCGCGACCGGACCGGGCCCGCAGCGGCGGTCGTCCACGTCGATCCGCAGCCCGTTGGACCGCCCGGCGGCGAGCAGGTCGTCGAGGCGGCCGAGCCCGGCCGGGGAGGTGCGCGGCTCCGCGTCGGCCGAGTCGTCGGCCCGTAGCAGGCCGATCATGGTGCGCATCTCCGCGAGCGACGCCACGCTGTCGCGGCGCACCGCCGCCAGTACCCGGCGCAGGGTGGCCGGGTCGGCGTCGGGCAGGGTGAGCGCGGCCTCGGACTGGATCGCGATGGCCGACAGCTGGCCCGCGATCACGTCGTGCAGGTCCCGGGCCATCCGGGTGCGCTCCGCGGTGATCGCCGCGACCCGGTCCAGCTCGGCCATCCGGCGGGTCTGCTCGGTGCGCTCGCGCTCGGAGTCGGCCGCCTCGCGATGCCGTCGGACCTCCTGGGCCCACAGCACGGGTATCGCGAGCAGCAGGCCGAGGTTGAGCACGGTGAGCAGGGCAGCCCGGCCGCCGTCGGAGACGAGGCTGGCCAGCCCGAGGCCGCCCGCGACCAGCGCGGCGGTGGCCGCCACCGCCCGGCTCGCGCGCCGCGAGGTGAACAGGATGGCGCAGTAGAGCATGTCGCCGAAGACCAGGACCGCTCCCAGCGGGCTGCTCCCGGTGGCCAGCATCCCGCCGACCACCGCGGCACAGGCCACGGCCAGACCGAGCACGGGCCGTCCCCGCCGTTGCGTCTCGCCGAGGCACGCCACGGCGATCACGACGAGCCCGGCCCAGAGCGGCGGTTCTCCCGCGCCGGGGCGCGCTGACACCGTGACCTCGGGCAGGACCAGCAGCAGGAGCGCGCCGACCGCGAAGTAGCCGATGGCCTGGAACGCGTCCTCGCCCCGCTCCCGTCCCGACAGCCGCACGCGCCCATCCCAGCACGGCCGCCCGGTGCGGCGCGTCGGTCGAAGGAGGTACGTCCGGGGCGGCGGAGATCGATCCCACGACGGACGACCGGGGCGGTCCCGGCGGCCAGAGTCTCCCGGCATGGGGGATTTCCTGTCCGAGAACCCGCTGGTGCTGCTCATCGGCGCCAGCGAGGTGGGCTTCTGGGTGCTGCTCGCCGCCGGCCTCGCCGCGCGCTACCTGCTGCGAGCCCGCCGGCTGAGCACGCTGCTGCTGCTGCTCGTGCCCGTCCTCGACGTGGTGCTGGTGTCGGCGGCACTCGTCGACGTGGCCGGGGGCTCGCCGCCGGACGCCACGCACGGGCTGGCCGCGGTCTATCTCGGTGGCACGGTCGCGTTCGGGCACTCGCTGATTCGCTGGGCGGACGCGCGGTTCGCGCATCGCTTCGCCGGAGGGCCGCCACCGCCCCGACCACCCCGCTACGGCGCCGCCAAGGTGGCGTACGAGTGGCGGGAGTGGGGCAAGATCGTGCTGGCGTGGGGGATCGCGCTCGCCGTGATGCTGCTGACGGCGACCGTCGCCGGCACCGGTGTGCCCGCGCCGTCCGACTGGTCCGCCGACCCGATGTGGAGCTGGGGAGCCCGGCTCGTGCCCGTCGTGCTCATCTGGTTCGTCGGCTGGCCGCTGTGGACCACGCTCTCCCCGCCCCGCGCACCGGAGACCACCGATGTCCGTGGCTGAGCAGACGCCGGCCACCGGCCGGATCGCGTCGCTCGACGTCCTGCGGGGCGTCGCGATCCTCGGCACCTTCGCGTCCAACGCGTGGCTGTTCGCCGTCCCGGGGGGTGCCACGGTGTGGCTGTCGGGAGGGCTGCTGGCGAACGACCCGGTGGAGGCCGGGCTGCGGCTGCTGTCCAACGGCAAGTTCCTCGCGCTGCTGACGCTGCTGTTCGGCGTCGGGATCGAGCTGCAGTACCGGGCCGCGCTGCGCCGGGGCACGCGGTGGCCGGGCCGCCGGTACCCGGTGCGGGCGCTGGTCCTGTTCGTGGAGGGCGTGCTGCACTACGTGCTCGTCTTCGAGTTCGACGTGCTCATGGGCTACGCAGTCGCCGCGCTGCTGGTGGCCTACCTGGTGGGGCGCAGCGACCGTGCCGTGCTGGTGTGGACGGTGGCGGTCGGCGGCATCTACGTGGTCGTGCTGCTCGGCCTGACCGCGCTGCTGCTCGCCGTGCCCGACGACGCACTGGCCACACCGCCGGTGGCGGATCCGGCGGCCACCGCGAGCTGGACCGCCCAGGTGTCCGACCGCCTGCAGTACCTCCCGCTGTTCCGCATCGAGATCCTGCTGATCGTCCCGTCGGCCACCGTGCTGTTCCTGCTCGGAGCGCGGCTGCTGCGATCCGGCGCCTTCGCCGGCTCCCCGGCCGGTGCGCGGATCCGGCGCCGGTTGATGGTCTGGGGGTTCGGGGTGGCTCTCCCGCTCAACGCGCTCACGGCGTTCGGCGGGGAGGACTGGTTCCTGGTCGACCGCTACCTGCTGCCGCCGCTCGTCGCGCTCGGTCTGCTCGGCCTCGTGACGAGCATCGTGCTGCGGTCGCGGGAAGCACCCGGTCCGCTGCGTCGAGGCCTCGCCGCCGTCGGCCGGACGGCCCTGTCCAGCTACGTGCTGCAGAACGTGCTGGGTAGCGTCCTCTGCTACGGGTGGGGGCTCGGCCTGGCCGTCCGGCTGGCCGATGCGCGGCCGTGGTGGGTGGTCGGGCTCTGGGCCGGCGTCTGCGCGGTCCTGATGGTGGCCGCGTCGCTGTGGCTGCGGCGCTTCGACCGCGGGCCGTTGGAACTGCTCGCGCACCGCGTGCAGGGCATCGGCCGGGTGCCGGTCCAGTCCGGAAGGGAATGACGGAGATCTGTCACGGGCTGCCCGGCTTCCACCCGCTCACCTGCATCGTCGCCCCGTCGACGACGTCGAACGGGGCGGGGCCCTCCCCGAGCGGGACGTCGCCGGGGGCCGCGGTTCCCGGCAGCGTGACGCTCAGGGCCTGCGGGGTGTCGTGGTCCGCCGCGGCGCCGTACCCCTTCCAGAACAGGGTGAAGGACGCCGTGCCGCCGGGGGCGACGCCGACCCGCTGGGCGGTCGGTGCCTTACCGGATCCGCTCATCGACCCCGGGACGATGTCGAGGCGCAGCGGCAGGCCGCCCTGCGCCAGCGTGACGCCGGCGAACCCGTCGAGGTAGCAGGGGTGGGGGCCGTGCTGGGTGGCCACCACGGTGACGGCCCGGGAGCCCATGGTGGCGTCCCAGCCGGCGACGCTCCACGTGAGGTCGCCGGGCAGGCACGGGTTCGCCGCATCGACCGGAGCCGGCGGCGGAGCGGGCGCCGTGGTGCGTCGCGCCGGCTCGGGAGGGAGCGTCGGGAGCACGGCAGCCGGCGGCGGCCCGGCAGTGCCGGGTTCCTCGGCGGAGTCCGGCCACGGCACTGCCAGTGCGACGAGGGCCGCGACGCCGAGGACAGCGATGACGGCTCCGGCGACGTTCCGCACCGGCCCTGTCCCGGTCGACTGCTCGCCTCGTGCGGGCAGGACGCGGCCCAGGAGGACGACTGCGGCGAGCGTTCCGGCGTCGGCGATCAGGAGCGGCCCGACCGCATCAGGGCCGCCGTCGATCAGCCACAGCCCCACCCCCACCGTCACGGCGAGGGCCACGGCGCTGCCGACCAGCCCGATCAGCCACTCGACGCGCGCCGGGCGGCGTGGGGAACCGGTCGCGCGGTCGACCTCGGTCACCAGGCGCGCCTGGAGGAGCCAGAAGATGCAGAGGGCGGTCGGGATGCCCGGCTCGGGGACGAAGGCGCCCGCCAGCAGGACGGGCCAGGCCACCACGCAGAACGCCAGCCCGACCAGCGCGACGGACCCGGCCTGGCCCCACGGAGGCAGCGGGAACCTCGCGGCGGAGCGCGGACCCAGGGGGAGCCGGCGCCACGTCAGGGCGCGGCCGGCCAGCACCAGCAGGAACCCGGCGCCCGCCACCCACCACATGGCACGCAGCATGTTCGCCGATTCCGGGGTGGCACATCGACCGTGGAGCGCACATCCCTCGTCGGGGTCGAACCAGAAGAGCGTGTACCGCTGGGCCACAGCGACGGCGCCGACCATCACGAGCACGCCCGCCGCGGCGATCACCCGGCCCGTCCAGGGTGGGCGGGCAGGCGGGACGCCGTCAGCGGGCCACACGGAACGGCGCTCCCTCGTCTCACGCGGAGCGGGGGCCGTCCGCCGGGCCCGGACTCTAGTGCGGTGCCGAGGGCTGGGTCCGCACCGTGCCCACCAGCCGGGTGCCGAGCCGCTGCGGAGTATGTCGCCGATGGTCGTTCTCCCGGTATTTCCACCCACTGGTGACGCGTAACAATTCGGTAAGTGGCACAGCCGATGATCGGCGATTGGGCAACCTGCCTGCCTCGGTATGTTTGTGGGGTGACGAGGGAGTCGGCGGCGGACGACAGCGCTGGCCGCAGTGTGGTCCGTGGGGTATTCGCGGTTTTGCGTGAGTTGCGGGAAGAGACCGCGCCGTTGGGCGTCAGCACTTTGTCGCGACGCGTCGGGCTACCCAAGTCGACCGTTCAACGGCTGCTGGTGCAGATGGCCGCCGAAGGCGCCGTCGAACGCGTGGGACGGGCCTGGACCATCGGCCTCGCGATGAGACAGGTCGGACTGGATTCGCGATCGGTGTCCGGATTGAGATATGTCACCAGGCCACGCCTGCGCAGGATTGCGCTGGCCACCGGTGCCTCCACTTTTCTCTCCGTGGGCGACGCCGCGGGTCCGGTGACCTTGGACCAGGTCAGCGGCGCACTGATCGATCCGCGGATCTCTCCGGAGCAGCAGATGAGCATGGCCGCGCACCCGGCCTCGGCCGCGGCGCTCGCCATGGCGGCCGGCGGCCCGGCGATCGAACGTGGCTCGGTCGGGCCCGGGTACGAATGCATCGCGGATCTGTTCCCGCTCGCCACCGGTGAGGTCGGTGCTCTCACCCTCACGCTGCCCCGTGGCCGGGGTGTCGAGCAGTTCGTGAAAGCGCTGCATCGCATGAGCGAGAGCATCGGCATCGACGTCGACAATGTCGGGCGGGACGGCGGCTGGTGATCGCTGTGCCGCTGGGCGGCACAGCGCAGGAGTGCCGGGGAAAAGGTGCGCACGCTGGGGTCGGGAGTAGTTTCGGCTCATCGGAAGGGCGTGGGAAATGGCTTGCCCGGCATCTGTTCACGATTTCATCGTCGTCGGCGGAGGTAGTGCCGGCTGTGTGCTGGCCGCCCGCCTCTCGGAGGACGAGAACGTTCGCGTCCTCCTGCTGGAGGCCGGGGCCGGTCAGCCGTTGGAGGCCTCGGCGGTACCGCCGGCGTGGCCCACGCTCCTGGGCTCGTCGATGGACTGGTGCACGAGCACCGTCGAGTTGGCTGCCACCGGGTCGCCGATGCCCTGGCCGCGGGGGCGCGGACTCGGCGGCTGCTCTGCACTGAACGGCATGGTCTTCGCCCGCGGGCATTCCTCGAGCTACGACGCGTGGACCGAGGCGGGGGCGAAGGGATGGGGGTTCGCCGACCTGCTGCCGTACTTCCGGCGCACCGAGAACGTCGAGGGTCGCGACCCGGCCCTGCGCGGCGTCGGCGGTCCGCTGACCGTCCGGCCGGCGGAGCCGAACCCGGCGGTGCGGGCGCTGCTGGACGCGGCGGCCGAGGCGGGTCATCCGGTGGCCACCGACATCAGCGGCGGCCGGGAGGAGGGGTTCGGTCTGCCCGACCTCAACATCGTCGACGGGGCGAGGCAGAGTGCCGCGGACGCCTACCTCCGGCCGGCGCTGCGGCGACCCAACCTCGATGTGGTGACCGATGCGCCGGTCCACCGGGTCCTCGTCGAGGGCGGCCGCTGCACGGGCGTGGAGTACCGCGTGGGCACCGAGGTGGTCACGGCGGCGTGCACGAGGGAGGTGGTTTTGACCGCGGGTGTCGTCGGGTCGGCGCAACTGCTCCTGCTGTCCGGCATCGGTCCCCGGGCACACCTGCGCGAGGTCGGTGTCGACCTGACACTGGACCTCCCCGGTGTCGGCGCGAACATGCACGACCACCCCATGACGACCGTCGTCTACACCTCGAGGCAGCCGATGGCCGCCAGCGCGATCAACTACGGCGAGGCGATCGGTCTCGTGCGCAGCGGTCCCGGCACCGACGGCCCTGACCTGCAGATCCTGTTCGTCGCCATGCCCTACTACGACGTCATGACGCTCCCGGGCCCCCAGGAGGGCTACACGATCGCGGTCTCGCTGATGAACCCGCGCAGCCGCGGAACGGTGCGGCTGGCCACGGCCGACCCGGCCGCGGCGCCCCTGCTCGACCCCGCCTACCTCACCGACGAGCGGGACCTGCAGGTGATGGCCCTCGGGCTGCGTACGGCGCGGGAGATCGGCGACGCGCCTGCGCTGGACCCCTGGCGTGACGCCGAGGCGCTGCCCGGCCTCGACGTGTTCGGCGCCGACCGGACACAGGACTACCTGCGGAGGAGCCTGCTGCCGTACTTCCACGGGGTGGGCACCTGCCGGATCGGCTCCGACGACGCGGCGGTCGTGGACAGCGACCTGCGGGTGCACGGGATCGACGGGCTCCGCGTGGCCGATGCGTCCGTGATGCCCTCGATCGTCTCCGCCAACACCCATGCCACCGTCTACGCCATCGCCGAGCGCGGCGCCGTCCTGCTCACCGGGTGACGGGGCAGGCCGTGGCCGCCGCCGTCACGTGGTGAGCCGGGCCGACCAGGAGCGCCCGACCTCGGCGAAGCCGCGACGCGTGTACCAGTGCCTCGTCCAGTCGTCGACGGCCGCGTTCAGGACGACCAGGTCGCAGCCGGCCTGTGCCGCCATGGCCATCGCCGTGCGGAGCAGGGCGTCGCCGTGTCCGCGCCTGCGATGCTCCGGCTCCGTGCTCACGGCGTCGAGCAGGGCGGTGCCGCCGTCGATCGCGAGGACGGCCGAGGCGACGAGCTCCCCACCGGCGGGGACGGCGAGGTAGCGGACGTCGACGACGGCTTCCTCGAGTCGCCGTCCGTCGACGGCCTGGGCGATCTCCTCGTCGCGGATGCCGGGCAGGTCGCGCCGCCAGGAGGCGTTGATCAACGGGCGCAACGCCTCGGCGTCGACCTGCTCGACGCGCGCGACCGGTTCCCCGCCCGCGGGCGCCGCCATCCCGACCATCTCCTGCACCTCCCAGCCGCGGCCGGCGAGCCCGGCTGCCGTGTCCGCCAGGTGCGCTCCGGAGAGCAGGGCCCAGCGCTGTGCCGTGCCGTTGAGGACGCGGTCGGCGTCGGCGTCCACCTGAGCCGCGTCCACCCGGCCGTTCACCAGCAGCTGGTTGTGTGCCGGTGACGCGGGGGCCGCCGCGGTGCGGACGGCGACCCCGCCCGTGACGGGCACCTCGGCGGTGGCCGTTCTCCGCAGCACCGACGGTTCGAGGACGCCGTGGCGCCAACCGGGGCCGACGGGCCCGAGCTCGGGAGCGTCGAACCCGCCGTCCGGTCGCGGGCGGTACGGCAGCACGGCGAGCACGGCCGCAGTGGGCACGGGACCGTAGGCGTGCGGGAAGCGCATCGAGGGCGGATCGGTCGGCAGACCGGGCTCGAAGCGGACCGGGACGACGATGCGGTCGGGGTCGAGCACGAGCAGCACGAGGTCGGTGCGGCCACGGAAGAGTCGCCCGGCCGGCAGCGCCACCTGCTCCGGCGTGGACAGGTGGACGAACCCGAGGTCGGCGAGGGAGGCCGGCGCGATCGCGCCGGCGGCGAGGGCGGACCGCCACTCGGCGGGCGTGGTCAGGTGCAGGAGGGGACCGGGCACGGTAGGCAGCATGCCGCCTGCGCGGCTCGGGAGCGGGACCGCCGTGCCGGAAACCGGGACGGGATGCCGCCGAGCCTTGTCATTGGCACCGGGTGCCAATTAACGTGCGACGGACAACCCCGTCGACGGCAGGAGGCCTTCCATGCCCCCGATCGAGCAGTCCGAGTCCGCGACCGAGGAGCCCGTCGTCGAGGAGATGCTCGTCGAGGAGGTCTCGATCGACGGCATGTGCGGTGTCTACTGACCCCGCCCCGAGCGAACCGTTCGACCCGGACCGCGCCTACCGCTGCAGTCCGCGGGTGGCGCTGCGCCCCGAGCCGTTCGGGGCGCTCGTCTACCACTTCGGCACCCGCAGGCTGTCGTTCCTGAAGACGCCGCAGCTGGTCGCGGTCGTGTCCGGCCTGGAGCAGCACCACTCCGTGCACGCCGCGATCGACGCGGCCGACGTGGAGGACACGCAGCGCCCGGCGTACCTGCGCGCCCTGGCCGGCCTGGCCGCCAACGGCACCATCGAGCAGCGGTCGTAGAGACACGGAGTCGCAGTGAAACTGGTCGAGCACTTCCAGTACGGCCTGAACTCACCGATCTGCCTCACCTGGGAGCTCACCTACGCCTGCAACCTGGCGTGCGTGCACTGCCTGTCGTCGTCGGGACGCCGGGATCCGCGGGAGCTGACCACCGCAGAGGCCAAGGGCGTGATCGACGAGCTGCAGCGGATGCAGGTCTTCTACGTCAACATCGGCGGTGGCGAGCCGACCGTGCGCTCCGACTTCTGGGAGCTGCTCGACTACGCGGTCGGCCACGACGTCGGTGTGAAGTTCTCGACCAACGGGATCAAGCTCGACGAGAAGCGGGCCCGGCAGCTGGCGGCCACCGACTACGTCGACGTCCAGATCTCCCTCGACGGCGCCACCGCCGACGTCAACGACCACGTGCGGGGCCCCGGCTCGTACGCCACGGCGATCCGGGCTCTGGAGAACCTCGCGACGGCCGGGTTCGCCCAGCCGAAGATCAGTGTCGTCATGACGCGGCAGAACGTCGCCCAGCTCGACGAGTTCAAGGCCATCGCGGACAGGTTCGGAGCGCAGCTGCGCATCACCCGGCTGCGGCCGTCCGGGCGTGGCGCCGACGTCTGGGACGAGCTGCACCCCACCGCGGGGCAGCAGCGTCAGCTCTACGACTGGCTCGTCGCGCACGGCGAGGGTGTGCTGACCGGCGACTCCTTCTTCCACCTCTCCGCGTACGGCGAGTCCCTCCCCGGGCTCAACCTGTGCGGCGCCGGGCGCGTGGTCTGCCTGATCGACCCGGTCGGGGACGTCTACGCGTGCCCGTTCGCCATCCACGAGAACTTCCTCGCGGGCAACGTCCGGTCGCCGGGCGGGTTCCAGCAGGTCTGGCAGCACTCGGAGCTGTTCGCGCAGCTGCGTCAGCCGCAGACCGGCGGCGCGTGCCGCAGCTGCGGCTTCTACGACTCCTGCCAGGGCGGCTGCATGGCGGCCAAGTTCTTCACCGGCCTGCCGCTGGACGGTCCGGATCCGGAGTGCGTGCGCGGGTTCGGCGAGGAGGCGCTCGCCGCGCGCGACGGGAGCGCTCCGGTCCCGCGGTCGGACGTCGACCACTCCCGATCGGCGCCGCGCAACATCCGCGGTCCGGTGCCGGTGCAGATCGGCATGCCGAGCCGGGCCGGTGCCGCCACCGGGCCCGTGGCCCAGCCGGACCGGGCCTGCGAGACGAGCCCGCTGGCGGGGATGCCCGGCGACGCCTCCGACTCGCGCCTGCGGGTCCCGGTGGCCGGGAGCTGACCTCGATCCGGCCCACGTCGCGGGCATCCGTGCCACGGCTGGCCGGACCGGTCGTGCTGCGCGGACGCACGGCGCCCAGCCGGGTGCTGTTCGGACCGCACGAGACGAACCTGGCGTGGCGCCGGGAGATCTCCGAGCGGCACGCCGCCTACTACGCCCGGCGGGCCGCCGGTGGGGCCGGGGTGATCGTCACCGAGGTGGCGAGCGTGCACGGGTCGGACTGGCCCTACGAGCGGGCGCCGCTCGCCGCCGACGCCGGGCCCGGCTGGGCCGCGGTCGCGCAGGCGTGTCGCCCGTACGGCTCGCTCGTGCTCGCCGGGCTCGGGCACGCGGGCGGGCAGGGCAGCTCCGCGTACGGGCAGCAGGCGCTCTGGGCGCCGTCCGGGGTGGCCGACCCCGGCACCCGCGAGGTGCCGATGGTGGTCGAGCAGCCCGAGATCGACGCGCTGGTCGCCGGCTACGGCGCGGCGGCAACCTCCGCCGTGTCCGCGGGACTGGACGGCGTGGAGGTCGCCGCCGGCCAGCACTCGATCCTGCGCCAGTTCCTGTCCGGGCTCACCAACCGCCGCCGCGACACCTACGGCGCCGACCGCGTCCGCCTGCTCCGGGAGGTGCTGGCGGCGGTGCGGGCCGGCCTCGGCGCGGACGGCGTGCTGGGGCTGCGGCTGTGCTGCGACGAGCTGGCCCCATGGGCCGGGATCACACCGGAGCAGGGGACCGCGGTGGCCGGTGCGGTCGCCGGGACCGCCGACTACCTGGTGCCGGTTCGTGGGTCGGGCCTGTCGGTCTGGGCGACCCGCCCCGACATGCACGAGGAGCCCGGCTTCAACCGCGGGCTCTGCGCGCGGGTGCGCACCGCCGTGGCCGTCCCCGTCGTCCTGCAGGGCAGCGTGGTGGACCCGGCGTTCGCGCAGCAGGCCCTCGACCAGGGCGTCGCCGATCTCGTCGAGATGACGAGAGCGCAGATCGCCGAACCGGACCTGGTGAGGCACGTCCGGGCCGGGACGGCGGAGCGGATCCGACCGTGCACGCTGTCGAACGCGCGCAGCGCGGTCCGCGACCCGCGCAACCCGGTCGTCTCCGACGACGCCGAGCCCCGTGCCGGGCACGAGACCGAGGACCCGCCCGTCGAGGGCACCGACGCCGTGAGCCGCGCCGCCGTCGTGGTCGGTGGGGGACCGGCCGGGATGGAGGCGGCGCGCGTGCTGGCGCTGCGCGGGCACCGGGTGCGCCTCCTCGAGCGGGACGGCCGGCTCGGCGGCGCGCTGCGGCTCGCCGCCGCGGTGCCCGGCCGGGCCCGGATGGGTCTGCTCGTGCCGTGGTGGGAGCGCGAGCTGGCGCGCCTGGGGGTCGCCGTGGAGCTGGGCGCCGAGGCCGATCCGGCGCTGCTCGACGCGGCCGGGCGCGCGGGAGAGGCGGTGCTGCTCGCCACCGGTTCGCGCCCGGCGCAGTCGCCGATCGGGGGGCCGGCCGTCCTCGACGCCGTCTTCCTCGACGCCGCCGCCTTCGAGTCCGCGGTGCTGGCGGCCGGGTCGACGGCGGCGGTGCTGGCGCGCCGGCCCGCCGGGACGGTGGTGGTGCACGACCCGGTCGGGGACTCGACCGGCGTCGGGATCGCCGAGCAGGTCGCGGCCGCGGGACGGGCCGCCGTCCTCGTCACCCCGGACCAGGTGGCCGGGGTCCAGCTGGCCCGCACCGGCGACCTCGTCCCGGCGAACATCCGGTTGCAGCGCGCGGGGGTGGTGCGGGAGCTGCGCACGCGGCTGCTCGACGTGCGCGACGGGCGGGCGGTGCTGGAGCACGTCTGGACCGGCGCGTGCCGCGAGATCGGCTGCGCGGTGGTCATCGACTGCGGCCACCGGCTGCCCGCCGACGAGCTGTGGCGGGCCCGGCCGCAGCTGCGGCGGGCCGGGGACTGCGTCGCGCCCCGCACGGTGCACGAGGCCGTGCTCGAGGGCCGCCGTGCCGCGTTCATGGTCGGCGCATCAGGATGACGCTCTTCTCGCCACTGCGGGTGGGGCCGTTGACGCTGCCCACCCGGATCGTGTTCTGCGCGCATCTGACGGGCAGCGCGCTCGACGGGCTGCCCACCGAGCAGCACGCCGCCTACTACGCGGCACGTGCCGCGGGCGGGGCCGGGTTGATCGTCACCGAGGAGCACTCGGTGCACCCGGACGACCGGCCCTACGAGAAGCTGCTGCGCGGGCACGATCCGGCCGCCGTGCCCGGCTACCGGCGGCTCACCGCGGCCGTGCACGCCCACGGCGTCCCGGTGCTCGCGCAGCTCAACCACAACGGCGCGCAGTCGTCGGGGATGTACTCGCGACGGCCGCTGTTGGCGCCGTCGCCGGTGGCCGACCCGCTGTTCCGCGAGGTCCCGAAGGAGATCACGGCAGCGGAGATCCGCGAGGTCGTGGCCGGATACGCGCGCACCGCGGGCCACTGCGCCGCCGGCGGCTTCGACGGGGTCGAGATCCAGTGCTCGCAGGCGTCGCTGCTGCGGCAGTTCCTCTCCCCGCTCACGAACCGGCGCACCGACCGCTACGGCGGTGACCTGGCCGGGCGGGCCCGGATCGTCCTGGAGGTGCTCGCCGCGGTGCGCGAGGCGATCGGCCCGCGGCGCGCGCTCGGGGTGCGGCTCTGCGGTGACGAGGGGATCCCCGGCGGCACGACGCTCGCCGAGGCCGTGGCCACGGCCCGGCTGCTGGCCGCGGACGGCCGGGTCGACTACCTGAACACCTCGGTCGGCGTCGCGACCGCCACGCTGCACCTGGTCGAGCCGCCGATGCCGGTGCGTGCCGGGTACGCGCTGCCCGTCGCGGCCGCGATCCGGGCGGCCGTCGCGCTGCCGGTGGTGGGGGTCGGCCGGTTCACCGATCCCGCCGACGCCGCCCGCGCGCTGGCCGAGGGCCACTGCGACCTGGTGGGGGTCGTCCGGGGACAGATCGCCGACCCGGAGTTCGCCGCGCACGCCCGCAGCGGACGGCCGGGCCGCACGTGCGTGGGGTGCAACCAGGAGTGCGCCGGGCGGGTGGGGCTCAACCAGCCGCTGGGGTGCCTGGTGAACCCGCGGGCGGGGCAGGAGGCGGTGGCGCTGCCCCCGCCCCGCATCCCCCGCGAGTCGCCCGTTTCCGGCGCGCGAGTCGCCGAAATTCCGTGGGCGAGTCGCCCGTTGCGGCGCGGCCGGGCCGTCCTCGTCGTCGGCGGGGGCCCCGCCGGGCTCAGCGCCGCGGCCACCGCGGCGGCGCGGGGGCACCGGGTGACGTTGTGCGAGCGCGAACAGCGGACAGGCGGGCAGGTGGCGGTGGCCGCATCGACGCCGGGGCGAGCCGGGTTCGGGGCGGTGGTGAGTGACCTGCTCGCCGAGTGCGACGGGGTCGACATCCGCACCGGCGTCACCGTGGACGCCGCGTTCGTCGAGCGCGAGCGGCCCGACGCCGTGGTGCTCGCGACCGGCGCCCGCCCGGCCCGTCCGGCGTGGGCCGGGTCGCTTGCGCGCGTCGCCGACGTGCGGGACGTGCTGACCGGCCGCGTGGTGCCGACGGGCTCCGTGCTCGTGTACGACGAGCTGGGCTTCCACCCGGCCACCTCCGTGGCCGAGCACCTCGCGGCGGCCGGCTGCGCGGTGGAGATCGCCACTCCGGCGATGGTGGTCGGCCAGGACCTCGGCCTGACACTCGACATGGAGCTGTTCCACCGCCGTGCGCACGCCGCCGGGATCACGATGACCACCGACCGGGTCGTGCTCGCCGCGGCGCCCGCCCGGTCCGGCGTGATGCTCACCGTGCTCGACCACGCCGTCGATGCCGTCAGCGAGATCGGGTACGCCTGGGTCGTGACCGCCGTACCACCGGAACCGGAGGACGCGCTGTGGCGGGCGCTGCGCGGGCAGGACGTTCCGGTGCACCGGATCGGCGACTGCCTCGCCCCGCGCCGGGCCGCCGCCGCCGTCCGTGAGGGCCACCGCATCGGAGTCGCGCTGTGAACCCTTCCGCCGGCTCGCTGGGCAGCCGCACCTGGACCGAGCTGGAGGGGCGGCCCACGCTTCTCGTCCCCGTCGGGTCGCTGGAGCAGCACGGCCCGCACCTGCCGCTGGACACCGACGCCCGCGTCGCCGCCGCCGTCGCCCGCCGCGCTGCCGACGCAGCGCCGGGTGTGCTGGTGGCGCCCGTGCTGGCCTTCGGCGCGTCGGGCGAGCACGAGGCGTTCCCCGGGACGCTCTCCATCGGGCACGAGGCGCTGCGCGCGGTGCTGGTCGAGCTGGGCCGCTCGGCCGGCCGCTGGGCCGCTCGGCTGGTGTTCGTCAACGGCCACGGCGGCAACCTCCCCACCGTCGCCGACGCCGTGGTGCAGTTGCGCGCCGAAGGTCGGGACGCGGCGTGGTTCGGCTGCGGCGTGGCGGGCGGCGACGCCCACGCCGGCCGCACCGAGACGTCGCTGCTGCTCGCACTGGCCCCCGGGCTCGTCCGTCTCGACGAGGCGGCGGCGGGCAACACCGCCCCGCTCACCGACCTGCTCACCGACCTGCGCAGCGGCGGCGTCGCCGCCGTGAGCCCGAACGGCGTGCTGGGCGACCCGGCCGGCGCCACCGCGCAGGAGGGCGGGCGGCTGCTGACGGAGATGGCCGCCCGCCTCCGCAGCGCCGTCGAGAACTGGACCCTGACCTCCCGAGGCGCGCTGAGCTGACCTCCCCCGGGTTGCAGCAAAGCCACTTTGACGCGACGTGGCTGCATGAAAGTGGCTTTGCTGCAACGGGCGGCCGGGGTCCGGGGCGCCCCCGCGGTGCGATGCTGGAGGTCGTGACCGATCCCGTCCTGCCCGTGTACGGGCACCGTTCGCTCGCCGAAGTGCTGCCCGCTCTGCTCACCGCGCTCGGTGTGCCCGGCGAGGCACCCGGGCAGCCGGGCCTGGAGCTCGCCCCGGCCCCGGCCGTCGCGTTGTTGCTGGTCGACGGGCTCGGCAGCGAACTCCTCCGCACGCACGCCGCCGACGCGCCGTTCCTCGCGAGCCTGTCCGACGCCGGCCCGCTCACGGTCGGCTTCCCGTCCAGCACGTCGATCAGCCTCACCTCGCTGGGCACCGGCCTGCCACCGGGCGCGCACGGCATGCTCGGCATCTCCTTCCGCACTGCTCCCGACGAGCTGCTCGACACCCTCCAGTGGCGGTCGGTCGGGACGCCGGAGCCCGTCGACCTGCGGGAGCGGCGGCCGCCCGAGGAGATCCAGCCGAGCACCACGGTGTTCGAGCGGGCGGCGGCCGCGGGCGTCGAGGTCACGGTGGTGTCGAAGGCGGAGTTCGGCGGTTCGGGCCTCACCCGCGCGGCGCTGCGCGGCGGGCGGTACGCGGGCACGTACGCGCTCGGTGACCTCGCCGCCGAGATGATCGGCGCGCTCGCGGGCCAAGGCAGGCGGCTGGTCTACGGCTACCACGCCGACCTCGACGCCCTGGGTCACCTGTACGGACCGGGGACGCTGCCGTGGCGGCTGCAGCTGAGCCAGGTCGACCGGCTGGCCGCGCTGGTCGCCGAGCATCTCCCGCCCGACGGGATGCTGGTGGTGACCGGCGACCACGGGATGGTCCGGGTCGACCGGGTCGTCGACGCCGACACCGACCCGGCGCTGCGCTCCGGCGTCGACCTGCTGGGCGGCGACCCCCGGTCGCGGCACGTCTACGTGCAGCCCGGCGCCCAGGACGACGTGCTGGCCGTGTGGCGAGCGGTCCTCGGCGACGGCGCCTGGGTCGTACCGGGCGAGCAGGCCGTCGCCGAAGGCTGGTTCGGGCGGGTCGACCAGCGCATGCGCAACCGGATCGGGGACGTCGTGGTCGCCGCCCGCGGCGGCACGGCCGTGGTCCGCTCGGTGGCCGAGCCCGTGCTCGCGGGCCTGCCGGGCCAGCACGGCTCCCTCACCGTGGCCGAGCAGGTCGTGCCGCTGCTGGTCGCGCGCCCGGCCTGACCGCCTCACCGCGGCGGTGCCCCTGGCCGTGACACGATCGGCGCCGTGATCGAGGTACCCGCCGGCCCGGCCCGGACGCGCCTTCCCGCGGGGTTCCGGATCGCCCTCGACCGGAGGGTGTGGACGGTCGACGACGGCGAGGTCATGTTCGGGGGCGCGCCGCCGCGCATGCTGCGCCTCGCCCGGGCGGCCCGGGACCTGCTCGCCGCGGACGGCACCTGCACCGTCGCCGACGAGGCCTCGGCACGGCTGGCCCGGGCTCTGGTGGACGCCGGGATGGCCCACCCGGTGGCCGTTCCCGACGGTGACGTGCCGTCCGCCTGCGACGTCACCGTGGTGGTGCCGGTGAAGGACCGCGCCGACGGCCTGCGCCGGCTCCTCGCCGCTCTGCCCGGCGGCCTGGGTGGCGTGATCGTCGTGGACGACGGGTCGGTGGACGCGGACGGGGTCGGCGGGGTCGCCGACGCCGCCGGTGCGCGGGTGCTCCGTCACGAGCGGCCGCTCGGCCCGGCCGCAGCCCGCAACGCGGGGCTCGCCGCGGCGACCACTGCGCTGGTGGCGTTCCTCGACTCCGATGTGGTGCCCCTGCCCGGCTGGCTGGAGCCGCTGCTGGCGCTCTTCGCCGATCCCGCTGTCGGGCTCGCGGCGCCGCGGATCGTCGCCCTGCCCCCGGGACCCCTGTCGCGGATCGACGGGCTGCTGGCCCGGTACGAGGCCGTCCGGTCATCGTTGGACCTGGGTCCGGACCCGGCGCTGGTGGTGCCGCGCTCGCGCGTCGCGTACGTGCCGAGCGCCGCCGTGCTCGTGCGCCGCACCGCGGTCGGGCCCGGTTTCGACGACGGGATGCGGGTGGCCGAGGACGTCGACCTGGTGCTGCGCATGCACGAGGCCGGCTGGCGGCTGCGCTACGAGCCGGCCGCTCGGGTGGAGCACGACCACCGGACCACGCCGGCGGCGTGGTGGCTGCGCAAGGCCTACTACGGCACGGGTGCGGCGCCGCTCGCCGTGGCGCACCCCGGTTCCGTGCCGCCGATGGTGCTCAGCCCGTGGTCGGCGGCAGTCGGGGCGCTGGTGCTGGTTGGCACCCCGTGGTCAGCGGCTGCTGCGGTGGCGGTGAGCGCTGCGGCGGCGCAGCGGCTGGCGCGGAAGCTGCCGGTGCGCCGTCCGCGCGCCACGGCGGCCCGGCTGATCGCGATGGGTGCGGTGGGCACGGTGGCACAGACGGCCGACGGCGTGACGCGGCACTACTGGCCCGTGTCGCTCGCCGCGTGCCTGCTGTCGCGGCGGGCGCGGCGCACGGTGGCGGCCGTGGCGGTGGCGGAGGGCATCGTCGACTGGTGGCGCCACCGCGGCCGGGACGCGTCCGTGCGACCAGGGCTGCTCGGGCACCTGGTGGCGCACCGGCTCGACGACCTGGCGTACGGCACCGGCCTGTGGTGGGGCGCACTGCGGCACCGCACGACGGAACCGCTCCGGCCGGTCGGTACGGGGTCGTAGCGGATCTTCGGACCACGACGGACCACCGTTGCCGGTGGATGCAGCCGTCCGTCGGGAGTAATCCGGATGGGTGAGACCGACCGCTCACTGGGTCTGCCGATGCGTTTCCGGGGTGCGATATTGCGCCGCATCCGCGGAGGGAAGGCCTGGTGAGTGATTTGTTCGCCCCGAGGTCACCTGCGGGTGGGTATACCGGTCGGAAGGGGACCCGTTGCGCCGCCGGATCAACAGGGGTGTGATGTGGTCGCCGCCACAACGGCGTGGCGGCCCGGATGGTGGTGCGACCACCTCGGCCGGCCCTCCGGAAGACATGCTGGCGCGATACGACACCGTGGTCGCGGTTGAGGAGAGATCTCATGGCACAGGTCCGGGTCACGGTCGACGGCGTGGTGTACGCCGACGACGTCGAGCCCCGCACGTTGCTGGTCCACTATCTGCGGGAACGCCTCGGCAAGACGGGCACCCTGGTCGGGTGCGACACCAGCAACTGTGGAGCCTGCACCGTCCACCTGAACGGGCAGAGTGTGAAGTCCTGTTCCGTGCTGGCCGTCCAGGTCGATGGTGCCGAGGTCACGACGATCGAGGGCATCGCGCGTGACGGCAAGCTGCACCCCGTGCAGGAAGCCTTCAACGAGTGCCACGCGCTGCAGTGCGGCTACTGCACGCCGGGGATGATCATGCAGTCCATCGACCTGCTCGGGGACAACCCCGACCCCAACGAGCAGGAGGTGCGCGAGGGCATCGAGGGCAACCTCTGTCGCTGCACCGGGTACCAGAACATCGTCCGCGCCGTCCAGAGCGCCGCGGAGAAGATGAAGCCGGGCGCCCAGGCCGACGTGCAGTCGCCGGTGTCCGTGGCCGGAGGGGGCGACTAGATGACCGCGACCGCCGAACCCACCGTCGAGTTCGGAAAGGCCCGACCCCGCAAGGAGGACGCCCGTCTCATCACGGGCCGCAGCCGCTACACCGACGCCATCACGCCGTCGGGCACCTTGCACATCGCCGTTGTCCGCTCACCGCTCGCGCACGCGACGATCACGGGCGTCGACAAGTCCGAGGCCGAGCAGGCTCCGGGTGTCGTCGGCGTCTACACGGCCGCCGACCTGGGCCTCGAGGGGGTCGGCCTACCTTGCGCGTGGCCGGTCACCCCGGACATGAAGGCGCCGCAGCGTCCCGTGCTCGCCACCGGCACCGTGCACTTCGCCGGTGAGGGCGTGGCCGTCATCGTCGCCCGGAGCCCCGCCGAGGCCCGCGACGCCGCCGACCTCGTCGAGATCGACTACGAGCCGCTCGACCCCGTGCTCGACATGGAGGCCGCACTCGCCGACGGCGCCACCCTCGTCCACCCCGACCTGGGGACGAACGAGAACGCCACCTGGGTGTTCGACTCGGGCGAGGCCGGCACCGGCACGAGTGTCAGCGACGCGATCTCGGCTGCCGAGGCCGACCCCGACCAGGTGGTCGTGCGGCGCCGGTTCCGCCAGCAGCGCCTGATCCCGGCGTTCATGGAGCCGCGGTCCGCGGTGTGCGACCCGACCGGCGAGCAGATCACCCTCTACGCGGCCACCCAGGTGCCGCACATCCTCCGGACGATGACGACGGTCACGCTGGGGGTGCCCGAGAGCAAGCTGCGGGTCATCGCCCCGGACGTGGGTGGCGGCTTCGGCGGCAAGATCGGTGTGCTGCCCGAGGAGATGCTCGTCGTCGCACTCGCGCAGAAGCTGGGCAAGCCCGTCAAGTGGAGCGAGACGCGCTCGGAGTCGCTGCTCGCCGCCCACCACGGCCGCGACCAGATCCAGGACATCACGATCACGGCGAAGAAGGACGGCACGGTCACCGGCCTGGACGTCAAGCTACTGGCCGACATGGGTGCCTACCTCGGCCTGGTCGGTCCGGGCGTGCCGATCCTCGGCGCGTTCATGTTCAACGCGATCTACAAGTTCCCGGCCTACAGGTTCACGTGCACCAACGTCTTCACCACGAAGACACTGACCGACGCCTACCGCGGCGCCGGGCGGCCGGAGGCCACGTTCGCCGTCGAGCGGATCATGGACGAGCTCGCCGTCGAGCTCGGCCGCGACCCGATGGAGCTGCGCGAGCAGAACTGGATCAAGCACGAGGAGTTCCCGTTCACCACGGTGTGCGGGCTGACCTACGACTCGGGCAACTACGAGCAGGCCACGCAGCAGGCGATGGAGCTGTTCGACTACGCCGGGCTGCGCCGCGAGCAGGAGGAGCGGCGGCGCAACAACGACCCGGTACAGCTCGGGATCGGCATCTCGACGTTCACCGAGATGTGCGGTCTCGCGCCCTCGCGGGTGCTGGGTTCGCTGTCCTACGGCGCGGGCGGCTGGGAGGCCGCGAGCATCCGGATGCTCGCCACCGGCAAGGTCGAGGTGATCACGGGCGCATCGGCGCACGGCCAGGGCCACGAGACGGCGTTCAGCCAGATCGTCGCCGACCAGCTGGGCGTGCCGTTCGAGGACGTCGAGGTCCTGCACGGCGACACGCAGATCTCACCGAAGGGCCTCGACACCTACGGCTCGCGCTCGCTCGTGGTCGGTGGCATCGCGATCGTGAAGGCCGCCGACAAGGTCATCGCGAAGGCCAAGAAGATCGCGGCGCACCTGCTCGAGGCGTCCGAGGACGACATCGAGTTCGCGGGTGGCAACTTCACCGTCCGCGGCACGGACAAGGGCAGGTCGATCCAGGAGATCGCGTTCGCCGCGTTCATGGCGCACGACTACCCGGAGGACATGGAGCCCTCGCTCGACTCCGACGCCGTGTACGACCCGGAGAACTTCTCGTTCCCGCACGGCACGCACCTGGCGGCCATCGAGATCGACACCGAGACCGGGCACGTCGACCTGCGCAAGTACGTCTGCGTTGACGACATCGGCAACGTGGTCAACCCGCTCATCGTCGAGGGCCAGGTGCACGGCGGCCTCGCCCAGGGCATCGCGCAGGCGCTGTTCGAAGAGGCCAACTACGACGACCAGGGCACGCTGGTCAACGGCACGTTCGTCGACTACACGCTGCCCTCGGCGGCCGACCTGCCGAGCTTCGACACCCGCACGGTGAGCACCCCGGCCACGTCGAACCCGCTCGGCGTCAAGGGCGTCGGCGAGGCGGGCACGATTGCCTCGACGCCCGCGATCGTGAACGGCGTGCTCGACGCGCTGCGCCACCTCGGCGTCCGCGACGTCGAGATGCCGTGCACGTCGCAGCGCGTGTGGCGGGCACTCCAGGACGCACAGGGGCGTTCCACCCAGGAGACCCCGGTCGACACCCACTCGCCGGGTGCCGGTCTGGGCTCGATCGACCCGAACAACCCTCAGGGAGAGGTCCAGTGATCCCGTCCAAGTTCGACTACGTCAAGCCGTCGTCGGTGGCCGAGGCCATCACGGCGCTGCGCGACGGCGGCGACGACGCCAAGATCCTGGCCGGTGGCCAGAGCCTGATCCCGGTGCTGCGGCTGCGGCTCGCGACGCCGTCGGTGCTGATCGACCTCGGGGGGATCCCGGAGCTGCGGGGCATCCGCGAGGACGGCGACCGCATCGCGATCGGTGCGATGACGGCCTACTACGACGTCATCCGGGACGACCTGGTGAAGCAGCACGTCAGGCTGCTCGCCCAGGCCACGGAGACGGTGGCCGACGGCCAGGTGCGCCACCGGGGCACCCTCGGCGGCTCGCTGGCCCACGCCGACCCCGCCGGTGACCTGGGTGCCGTGGCGCTGGCGCTGGACGCCGAGCTGGTGATCGCCGGTGCGGACGGCACGCGCACGGTGCCGGCGAGCGAGTTCTTCGTGGACTACTTCACCACGGCGATCGGCGAGGGCGAGATCCTCACCGAGATCCGGTTCCCGAAGCACACGGGCTGGGGGAGCCACTACGAGAAGTTCAACCGGACCGCGCAGGCCTGGTCGATGGTCGCCATCGCGGCGGCCATCCGGGTCGAGGGTGGGACCATCGCGGAGGCCCGGGTCGGGCTGACCAACATGGGCACCACGCCGATCCGCGCCACCGGCGTCGAGCAGGCGCTCGTCGGTCAGCCTGCCACCGCCGACGCTGTGCGCGCCGCCGCCGACCACGTCACGGAAGGCACATCCGCTCCAAGTGACGCGGATGCGGCCGCCGACTACCGTGAACACCTGGCCAAGGTGCTCACCGGCCGGGCGGTGCTGGCGGCCGTGGGCTGACGTTCATCGTTCCACCGTGGACGCCTGCTCCGAGCACCCGGGAGCGGGCGTCCACGGCTTTACGCCCCTCGGCGGTTCGCCGGCCAGGGGTCCGAGAAGGAGACGACTCATGCAGTTGGAGAACAAGTTCACGATCGAAGCGCCGATCGAGAAGGCGTGGGAGGCGCTGAACACACCCGAGACGGTGGCTCCATGTTTCCCGGGTGCCACGCTCCAGGAGTACGAGGGCGACTCGTTCACCGGCACCGTCAAGGTGAAGCTCGGGCCCATCTCGCTGACCTACAAGGGCAAGGGCACCTACATCAGCCGCGACGACGAGAACCACGTCGTCGTCATCGAGGCCAACGGGCGTGACTCGCGCGGCAACGGCACGGCGAAGGCCACCGTCACCGGCACGATGACGGCCGACGGACCCACCCGGACCGCGGTCACGATGGCTACCGACATGACGATCACCGGCCGCCCGGCGCAGTTCGGACGCGGCGTCATCTCCGATGTGGCCGACAAGATCATCGGTCAGTTCTCGGCGTGCGTGGCCAGCAAGCTCGCGCCCGAGGTCGAGGGGTCGTCCGCGCCGGCGTCCGCCGGTGCCGAGGCCGCAGCCGCCGGCGGTGGCAGCACCAACGGCTCCGCGGCGCCTGCCACGGCCACCGCCACGGCGGCCACGGGCCCGGTGCTGGCGACCGCGCCCACCACTCCCGCGCAGTCCACCCCGGCGCCGAAGACCCCTGCGCCGTCCCTGCGCAGCGAGGTCGACGCGATCGACCTGCTCGACACGGCGGGTGCCCCGGTGCTGAAGCGGGTGGCCCCGGTGGCCGGCGGCCTCCTGCTGCTGCTGATCATCTTCCTGATCCGGCGCAGCCGCTCCAGCTGAGCGCGTTCCCGACGGAGGGCAGGCGACCAGGTCGCCTGCCCTCGTCAGCGTGCAGCACAGGCCGTGGCCGGCCGGTTCACCTCCCGGTCAGTCGTCCCAACGGTCGTCGTCCCGGCCGTCGTCGTCCCGCCGGTCGTCGTCCCGAATGTCGTCGTCCCGGTGGTCGTCGCGCCGGTCGTCGTCCCACAGGTCGTCCCGCCGGTCGTCGTCCCAGCGGTCGTCGTCCCACCTGTCGTCGTCGACGTCCGTGCGGGAGAGCTCGCCCGGGACGGTGGGCTGAGCAGGTGCGGGGCTGGTCGGGGTCGGCGTCGGGATCGCCGGGCCGCCGATCCCGGAGTCGGCGGTGGCGGTCCGCACGGGTGTGGGGGAGTCCGTGCTCGCGACAGCGAACGCGGTACCACCGATCAGCAGGGTGGCGACGGCGGCGGCCGTACCGATGACGATGCGGGGCGTGGACATTTCTGCTCCTCAGGGTCGTGGTGCTTGCCGACATCACGGTGTCGATCACCGGCCTAGAGGCGCGCTGCCACAGCCCTAACACCGCGTTAGGCCGGTGGGCCCTGAAGTCCTCCGAGCTCGAGCACGACCTCCAGCCCGCCACGGGCGGAGCGGCCCAGCACGAGCCGGCCACCTGCCTGCTCCGCACTGCGGCGGGCGATGTCGAGCCCGAGACCCGTGGAACGGCCACCGCTGGCGCCGCGCCGTACGGTCGCCCCGTCCGGGAGCCCCGGTCCGGCGTCGGAGACCACGAAGACGGCGCCGCCTCCGGGACGGGGCGCGAGCCGTACCGCGAAGGACGTGCCGTCCGGGGTGTGGGCGAAGATGTTGCCCAGCAGCGCGTCGACACAGGCGCCGAGGTCGGCCGCGCCCAGCGCCACCGGCAGCGGGCCCGGGGTGATCTCGACCGTCGTCTCCCGATCGGTGTCCTCGGCCAGCACCGCCCAGAACGCCACCCGCTCCCGCACCACGGCGGCGGCGTCGCTGCCGATGCGTCCCGCGCCTGGCCCGCTGCCGCGCCGCCTGGCCTGCTCGATCGCCTGTGTGACCGCGCGCTGCACCGCGTCGACCCCGGCGCCGATCCGGGCCGCGTCCTGCTGTCCCGGGAGGGCTTCGGCGTCCAGGCGCAACGCGGTGAGCGGGGTGCGGACGCGGTGGGCGAGGTCGGCCACGGTCTCGCGCTCCTCCCGCAGCAGCTCCGCGATGCGGCCGGCAAGGCCGTTCAGTGCCTCGGCGACCACGCCGAGCTCGCCGGGTGCGGTGGGGTCGGCGCGCGCGGCCAGGTCGCCGCAGGCGAGGCGGTGGGAGACCGCGGCGAGGTCGGTGGTGGACCGGACCAGGGAGCGGGCCAGCCGGTCGGCGACGGCGAGGCTGAGGCCCAGCAGACCCACCCCGAGCGCTCCGAGCAGCAGCCACGCCCCCGGCACGCCTCGGCTGAGCTCGGCGTCGGGCACGAACGAGCGGATCACCCCGGCTTCGCCCGCCTGGTCGCGGACCGCGACGACGATCTCCCGGCCCCCGTCCACCACCGCGGACCTGCTGGTGCCGAGCGCTCCGAGCTCGACCAACGGGGTCCGCTCGGCCGGGGTGCCGAGGACGGTGCCGTCGGCCAGGAACACGGTGATGGCGTCGGGTGACGGGGCGTCGAGCTGCTGGACGGTGAGGGCGAGGGAGGTGCGGTCGGCCGTGCCCACGAGCGAGCTGAGTGACTGCGCCTCGACGGTGGCGGCCTGCACCGCCCGGTCGGCGGCGACGGTGCGCAGCAGCAGGGCGAGCGGCACGAGGAAGGCGATCAGTACCAGCGACGTCGTCGCCCCGACGAGGGTGAGGATGCGGCGGCGCATGTCGCTCAGCCCTGCGGTGCGGAGATCCGCACGCCGACGCCGCGCACGGCGTGCAGGTAGCGCGGCTCCTGGGCGGTCTCCCCGAGCTTGCGGCGCAGCCAGGACAGGTGGACGTCGACGGTCTTGTCGGCGCCGCCGTAGGGCAGCTGCCATACCTCGGTGAGCAGCTCACGTTTGCTGACGACCTGGCCGGAGCGGGCCGCGAGGTAGTGCAGGAGCGAGAACTCGCGGGGCGTGAGGTCGAGCGCGACGCCGTCGAGGCTCGCCTCGCGCGCCCGCGGGTCCACCCGCAGCCCGCCCACCACGACCGCCGGATCGGCCACGGCGTCCCCGGTGCGGCGCAGCACGGCTCGGATGCGGGCGTCGAGCTGCGCGGCGCTGAACGGCTTGACCAGGTAGTCGTCGGCGCCGGCGTCGAGTACGGCCACGATCTCGGACTCGTCGTCGCGTGCGGTCGCCACGATCACCGGCACCGCGCTCACACCACGCAGCATCCGGAGCACGGTCGTGCCGTCGAGGTCGGGCAGCCCGAGATCGAGCACGACCAGGTCGGGCCGGTTCGTCACGGCCGACTCGAGACCGGGCAGCGCGGCGGCGGCCGAGTCGACCGCGTGCCCGCGCTCGGTCAGGCCGCGGATCAGCGCGCCGCGAATCGCCGGATCGTCCTCGATGAGAAGTACCTGGGCCACCGGCTGAACCGTAGAACAGCCGACGATCACCGCACCACGGTCGGGCGCCCCGGCAGCTCACTCCTAGTGCGGTCTTAGGAGCGTCTTAACCCACGACCCGGCAGGCTGATCGCATGAGCTCCCCGCGCACGCGAACAGCACTGGTCGCGCTCGCGTGGACGGCGGCCGTGGTCGTCGCGACGCTGGTGGGGATGAGCGCGGTCGGCGCGATCGGCACCGGCATCCTCGGGCGCGGGCAGCAGGCGCTCACGCCGTCCCAGGTGGACCAGGCGCTCGCGGCCGCCCGGGCGGTGCCGGCCTCGGCGCCGGTTGCCCCGCCGTCCCCGACAGACCCGCCGTCCCCGCCGTCCGACTCGGCCGCCGCCGCCGCCGTCGCCGACGTCGTCACGAGTCCCGGTGGCACGATCGTCGCCCGGTGCACGGGCAGCGCCGTCGAGATCGTCTCGGCCAGTCCGGCCCAGGGCTTCCGCCTCGACGACGAGCGCGAGGGATCGCGGATGCAGTTCGAGTCCGAGGACACGACGGTCGCGGTGCAGCTGAGCTGCCAGGGCGGCCGGCCGGTCGGTGCGGTGGAGGTCCAGGGCGATGACGATGACGATGACGACTGAGCCTCGGAATTCGGGTGGCCGGGGCGGCCCCGCTCCTGCACAGTGACGCCGTGCGTGGGCTGACCGACGAACAGATCGACCGCTTCGTGCACGACGGCCTCGTGCACGTCGAGGGCGCGTTTCCGCGGGAGCTGGCCGATGCGGGCCGGGCCGTGCTGTGGAAGGCCACGGGCTGCGATCCGGAGGACGCCACCACGTGGACACGTCCGGTGATCCGGCTCGACCACTTCACCCAGGAGCCGTTCCGCGCCGCCGCCAACACGCCGCTGCTGCACGCCGCGTTCGACCAGCTGGTGGGCACCGCGCGCTGGCTTCCGCAGGGGGGCCTCGGCACCTTCCCCGTCCGGTTCCCGCACCCCGACCCGCCCGGCGACGACGGCTGGCACGTGGAGGGGAGCTTCGCCGACCCGGCAGGCGGCTACCGGCTGAACGTCCGGTCGCGCGGGCGCGCGTTGCTGATGCTGTTCCTGTTCTCCGACGTCGGCCCCGACGACGCGCCCACCCGGGTGCGGACCGGTTCGCACCTCGACGCCGCCCGGTTGCTCGCGCCGCACGGCGACGACGGTGCGGAGTTCTTCGCGTTCGCCCGCGAGGTGGTGCCGACCACCGAGCACCGGCCGGAGGTCGTGGCCACCGGGGCAGCGGGTGACGTCTACCTGTGCCACCCGTTCCTCGTGCACTCCGCGCAGCCCCACCGCGGCACGAGGCCGCGGTTCATGGCCCAGCCGCCCCTCCTGCCGAGGGGCGAGCTCGATCTCGAGCACCCCGTGTCACCGGTGGAACGGGCCGTGCACGACGCGCTGGCGTGACCGTCAGGCCAGCCCCGAGACCCGGAGCGTGATGTTGAGCCGTCCTGCGGCAAGTCCGGTGTCGGGCAGGTCGGACGCGGGGAGCAGCTTCGGCACGCCGTGGTAGGCCAGCCTGCTCTCGTCGCCGAAGACGACCAGGTCGCCGGAGTGCAGCTCCACGTCGGTCCACGGGCGGCCGCGGTTCTCGGTGTTGCCGAAGCGGAACAGGCACGGCGCGCCGATGCTCAACGAGACGACGGGCTCGGGTGACTGCTCGTCGCCGTCGCGGTGCAGCCCCATCCTCGCGCCGTCGTCGTAGTGGTTGATCAACGCGATGTCGGGCCGGTAGCCGCGGGCGCGGTCGGGATCGCCGTACGCGTCGGCGACGGCGTCGCGGCCGAGGTCGCCGAGCCATTCGGGGAACGGCGTCACGGGCGAGCCGTCCTGGTCGTCGCGGGTGCGGGAGTAGCGGTAGGGGTACCAGTGCCACCCGAGGCAGACGCTGCGCACCGACATCTGGCCGCCGTTCGGCATGACCGCCGCGCGGATGCCCGGCCCCTCGCTCGCCCACTCCCGGCACGCGCGGACCAGCTCGCGCTGCCGGTCGAGGTCGAGCCAGTCGGGCACGTGCACCGCGCCCGGGGCGAGCACCCGTCGCTCCCGGGGGATCAGCGCGGCGGACACGACGACTCCCACACGCCCTCCAGTGTGCCCGCCGTCAACGCGCGTTGTGGAAGATGATGCCCAGCACGTGCCGGTTCCCGCTGTGCACGGCGCTCACGCCGTGGCGCATCTGCACCCGGTGGTGGCCGCGCGAGCCGAGCTTCGGCCGGTTGCGCACCGGGAAGATCACCGCCTCGCCCTGCCGGGGCCGCAGCACCACCGGGCGGGACTGCTGGCGGGGGCGCTGCTCGACGAACACGCTCTCGCCGCCGGTGAAGTCCTCGTCGGGACGGCTCAGCATCACCAGGAACTGCAGCGGGAACGTCAGGTCGCCGTAGACGTCCTGGTGCAGGCAGTTGTAACCGCCCGGGCCGTAGCGCAGCACCAGCGGGGTGGGCCGGTGCTGACCCAGCGCCGCACACTCGGCCAGCAGGTCGTCGAGCGTGGTGGGGAACGTGCGCTCGCCGAGCAGCCCGGCCCACCGGTTGGCGACGGTGGCCAGCGGCGGGTAGAGCTGCTCGCGCAGCGTCTGGACCAGCGGCGGGAGCGGGTCGGCGAAGTAGCGGTAGCTGCCCTCGCCGAACGCGTGCCGGGCCATCACGACCGTGCTGCGGAACCGCTCGTCCTCGTCGAACATCGCAACCACCTCGGCGCACTGCCCGGGTGAGAGCAGCGGCGGGGTGGTGGCGACGCCGTCGACGTCGAGGCGCTCCT
Organism: Pseudonocardia xinjiangensis; assembly: GCF_012911925.1. Taxonomy (GTDB): domain Bacteria; phylum Actinomycetota; class Actinomycetes; order Mycobacteriales; family Pseudonocardiaceae; genus Pseudonocardia; species Pseudonocardia xinjiangensis. The sequence continues at coordinate 45,619 of NZ_JAAXKY010000023.1, forward strand.
GCAGCGCCGCCCAGTCCAGGCCGTCCAGCCGATCCCGGGTGCCTTCCGGTGCTGCGGTACTCATGGTTCCACTGTCGCCGGTCCGCGGGCCCCGTGCTGGCGGGAAACGGCCACGGGGATCAGGATGACCGCTCATGCGCACCGGACCGCACAACGCACTGACCGACGTGCCGGGCCTCCGGGTCGGACACGCATCCGCACCCGGGGCGGGAGCGCGCAGCGGCGTCACTGTCGTGGTCGCCCCGCCGGACGGGGCCGTCGGCGGGGTGGACGTCCGCGGCGCCCCACAGGGCACCCGCGAGACCGATCTGCTCGACCCGGTCCGGACCGTGCAGCGGGTGCACGCCGTCGTGCTCACCGGTGGCGGCGCGTACGGGCTGGCCGCGGTGGACGGCGTGATGCAACGGCTGGAGGAGGCGGCGGCGGGGTTCGCGGTGCCCGGCGGTGTGGTGCCGATCGTGCCGGCCGCCACCGTGCCCGACCTGGGCCGCGGTGGTGGTCCCGGGTCCCGGTTGGACGGCCCCACCGGCGCCGCCGCGTTCGACGCCGCCGCCGACGGGGCGGTCGCCCAGGGATCCGTCGGAGCGGGGACGGGCGCGGTCGCCGGCGGCCTGCCGGGCGGTGTGGGCACCGCGAGCGCGATACTCGACGACGGGTCCGTGGTGGCCGCGCTCGTCGTCGTCGACTCCGTCGGGTCGGCCGTCGACCCGGTGTCGCGGACGCTCCACGGCGCGCGCGCCGGGCTGCCGGGCGAGTTCGCGGACCCTGTCATCGATCAGCCCGAGCCACCACCACCGGCGGCGGGTCCGGCGACGACGCTTGCGGTGGTGGCCACCGACGTCACCCTCGACAAAGCGGGCTGCGCGCGGCTCGCCACGATGGGCCACGACGGGCTCACCCGCGCGCTGGCCCCGTCGGAGACCGCCTCCGACGATGCCGTGGTCTTCGGGCTCTCCGTCGCCACCCGGCCGGCCCCCGCGCCACTCGCGTTCGGCACGCTGCACGCCGCCGCGGCCGACGTGGTCTCCCGTGCGGTCGCCCACGCGCTGCTCGCCGCACACACCGTCCCGGCGGTCGGCGGCGCAGTGTCAGATTGAGACGATGAGCCGACGCGAGCGGCCTAGCGTCGGTGAGCGCCGTCCGTCACAGCCGTGGCGGCGCTCCGTCGCGAGGAGAAGCCGATGAAGGCGCTCGTCTACCACGGTCCGGGTCAGAAGTCCTGGGACACCGTCGCCGATCCGAAGCCGGTGGACCCGACCGACGTCGTCGTGCAGATCGACACGACGACGATCTGCGGGACGGACCTGCACATCCTCAAGGGTGACGTGCCCACCGTGGAGCAGGGCCGCATCCTCGGCCACGAGGCGGTCGGCACGATCGTGGCCGTCGGCACGGCGGTGACCGGCCTCAAGGTCGACGACCGGGTGATCGTCCCCGCCATCACGTCCTGCGGGCGCTGCGCCTACTGCAAGCGCGGGACACCGAGCCACTGCCAGGCCACCGGCGGCATCGGGTGGATCTTCGGCCACCTGATCGACGGCACGCAGGCCGAGTACGCGCGGGTGCCCTTCGCCGAGACGAGCGTGCACAAGGTGCCCGACGGCGTGACCGACGAGCAGGTGCTGTTCCTCACCGACATCCTGCCCACCGGCTACGAGGTGGGCGTCCGCAACGGCCGGGTGAAGCCGGGAGACGTGGTGGTGGTCGTCGGAGCGGGGCCGGTCGGCCTGGCTGCGATCCAGACCGCGCAGCTCGCGGGCGCCGCCACGGTGGTCGCCGTGGACGTCGCCGACTCCCGGCTGGAGCATGCGACCCGGTTCGGTGCCGACCACGTCCTCAACTCGCGCGGCGCCGACGTCGAGGCGCTGATCGGCTCCCTCACCGACGACGGGCTCGGCGCCGACGTCGCGATCGAGGCCGTCGGCATCCCGGAGACCTTCGACCTCTGTACCCGCGTGGTCCGGCCCGGCGGCGTGGTCGCCAACGTGGGTGTGCACGGCGCACCCACGACGCTGCACCTCGAGGATCTGTGGATCAAGAACATCACGATCACGACCGGACTGGTCGACGGCACCACCGTGCCGATGCTCATGAAGCTCGTGCAGTCCGGGAAGATCGCCGGCGAGCTGTTCGGCACCCACGAGTTCGCGCTGGGCGACATGCTGTCGGCCTACGACACCTTCGCGGACGCGGGCGCGAACAACGCGCTCAAGGTGGTGATCAGGAGGTAGCCGCCGCAGACCCGACGGGCCTCAGCGGATCTGCACCTCGTCGCCGACCTGCAGGGTGTCGAACCACGCCACCGCATCGTCGTGCGACAGGTGCACGCAGCCGGCCGACTGCTTCGTCAAGCTGCCCTCGTGGAACGCGATCCCGCCGGGGGCGAAGAACACGGAGTACGGCATCGGGGCGTTGTTGTACTCCGCGCTGCGGTGGTCCTGGTCCTTGCGCTGCACCGTGAACGTGCCGGGAGGGGTCTCCTGTCCCGGGGCGCCGTGGGTGATCTGCACCGGCCCGCGCACGACGTGGCCGTCCTGGATGAGCCATGCCTGGTTGTGGGCCAGGTCGACGCACGCCTCGGCCGTGACGGTGCAGGGCGTGCCGTCCACGAGCTCCGCCGCGTCGCCGGTCGGGGTGGCCCCCTCGGTGGCTGCGGGAGAGCCGGGGGTGGCGGCCGTGGCGAGGCCGGCCATGGGCGAGGACGCGAGTCCGAGCACCCCCACGCCCACCGCTCCGGTCAGTACCGCGACCCGGCCGACGCCCGTCCACGGGCGAACCTTCTGCCTGCTGTGTCTACCCATGTACGACGACGCCTGCCTCTCCCCGATATCACCCGCTCAACTGCGGATCTCGGGACGAGGTGACGGCCGATAAACGTGATCAACATGACAGTGCGCGGTGGGCAACCGCGGCGGGCTCAGCCCCCGGCGAACGGGGGCAGGACGTCGAACGTGGCGCCGTCGGACAGCGGTGTGGACCGGTCGCGCACAGCGAGCTCGTCGAGCAGGAAGCTGCAGCGGTCGAGTACCCGGGCGAGCTCCGCCCCGTGCCGGTCCCGGAGGGCGGTGACCACGTCGTCGACGGTGGGCGTGCCCGGCAGCTCCAGCGGTTCGGTCTCCGTGCCGGCGGCCGCGCGGGCCGCGGCGAAGTAGCGGACGGTGACGCGCGTGGTCGTCGTGGTGGTGGCGTACACCCCGGCCATCCTCCTCACCCGCCGATCGCGCTCATGGGGCGGTCCGGCTGCAGGAAGCCGGGGTCGTCGATGCCGTGTCCGGCGAGCTTGCCCCACATGGCCTGGCGCCAGACGTCGGCGATCTCGGCGTCCGTGGTGCCGCTGCGGAGCATCGCCCGCAGGTCGGTCTCGGTGCGCGCGAACAGGCACGACCGGATCTGGCCGTCGGCGGTGAGCCGGGTGCGGTCGCAGGCCCCGCAGAACGGGCGCGTGACGGAGGCGATGACGCCGACCACGGCCGGTCCGCCGTCCACCAGCCAGCGCTCGGCGGGCGCACCGCCGCGCTCGGTGGGGTCGGGGGTGAGCTCGAAGCCCTCGCGGAGGCGCTCCATGATCTCGCCGGCCGTGACCATCTCCGTGCGCGTCCAGCCGTGCTGGGCGTCGAGCGGCATCTGCTCGATGAACCGGAGCTCGTAGCCGTGGTCGACGGCGAAGCGCAGGAGCGGGACCGCCTCGTCGTCGTTCATGCCGCGCAGCAGCACCGTGTTGATCTTGACGGGGCCGAGGCCGGCCGCGCGGGCGGCGGCGAGGCCGTCGAGGACGTCGGAGAGCCGGTCGCGCCGCGTGATCGTGGCGAACCGCTCCTGCTGCAGCGTGTCCATCGAGACGTTCAACCGGTTGACCCCGGCCGCAGCCAGCGACTCCGCCCGGCGCGCCAGGCCGATGCCGTTGGTGGTGAGCGAGATGTCCGGGCGCGGTTCCAGCGCAGCCGATGCCGCGATGAGGCCCTCGAGCCCCCGGCGCAGCAGCGGCTCGCCGCCGGTGAACCGCAGCTCCTCGACGCCGAGGTCGCGCACCGCGATGGTGATCAGCCGCATCAGCTCGTCGTCGGTGAGCTGTTCGTCGCGCGGCATCCAGTCCAGGCCCTCTGCGGGCATGCAGTAGGAGCAGCGGAGGTTGCAGCGGTCGGTCAGCGAGATCCGCAGGTCGGTGGCGACTCTGCCGAACGTGTCGACGAGGCGCGGGTCGGCAGGGCGGGCCGGGTCTCGGGAGACGGGCCGCCGCACTGCGGGGAGGCCTAGCTCGGATGCCGTCACACCGCAAGCGTAACCGTCCCAGACGGGCGGAAACGGGGCCGTGATCTGGGCTTTTGCGGGAATCCGCAGTTGCGGAACGGATCAGCGATCAGCGCCGTACCTGCTGGTGCCGCAGGCCCGGTCACTGCCTGAAAGGTGAGCCTCGTCCGGTGCTCCCGCCGGGGTCAGTCGTGCCGTCCGAGCTCCTGGCGGGCGACGGTGCGCATGTGCACCTCGTCGGGGCCGTCGGCGAGCCGTAGTGCCCGTGCCCACGTGTAGAAGTAGGCGAGCGGGAGATCGTCGCTCATCCCGGCCCCGCCGTGGATCTGGATCGCGCGGTCGATCACGTCGCACGCGATCTGCGGGCACACCACCTTGATCGCGGCGATCTCGGTGGCCGCGCCCTTGGAGCCGTACCTGTCGATCAGCCAGGCGGTCTTGAGCACGAGCAGTCGGGCCTGCTCCACCTCGATCCGCGACCGCGCGATCTGCTCACGCACGACGCCCTGGTCGGCCAGCGGCCGCCCGAAGGCGACACGGGAGCGGGCGCGGCGCACCATGAGGTCGATGGCGCGCTCGGCCATCCCGATCAGGCGCATGCAGTGGTGGATCCGGCCCGGTCCCAGCCGTGCCTGGGCGATCGCGAAGCCGCCGCCCTCCTCCCCGAGCAGGTTCGTGACCGGCACCCGCACGTCGCGGAGCAGCAGTTCGGAGTGGCCGTGCTGGTCCTGGTAGCCGAACGTCGGCAGGTGCCGGACGATCTCCAGGCCCGGGGTGTCGCGGGGCACCAGCACCATCGACTGCTGCCGGTGGGCGGCGGCGTCCGGGTCGGTCTTGCCCATCACGATGAAGATCCGGCAGCGCTCGTCGGCGGACCCGGAGATCCACCACTTCCGGCCGGAGATCACGTACTCGTCGCCGTCGCGCCGGATGCTGGTCTGCACGTTCCTCGCGTCCGAGGAGGCGACGTCGGGCTCGGTCATCGCGAACGCCGAGCGGATCTCGCCCTCCAGCAGCGGAGCGAGCCACTGCTCCTGCTGCTCCGGCGTGCCGAACAGGTGCAGGGTCTCCATGTTGCCGGTGTCGGGGGCCTGGCAGTTGATCGCCTCGGGCGCGATCACCGGTGACCAGCCGGAGACCTCGGCCACCGCGGCGTAGTCGACGTTGGACAGGCCGGAGACGCTCGGCAGGAAGAGGTTCCACAGCCCGCGGGCGCGGGCCTCAGCCTTCAGCTCCTCGACCACGGGCGGCAGGTCCCACTCCTGCGGGGTGCCACGGCGCTCGGCGCGGAACGCCTCGTACCCCGCCTCGGCCGGCAGCACCTTCTCGTCGAGGAACGCGCGCATGCGCTTCGTGAGGTCGGCAGCGACGGCGCTGGGTTCGAAGTCCACGGCCTGGAGCCAACCACAGCATCACCCCGCGGTGGGCAATGTCGCATTCGCGGCTCTAGGATCGGCCGCGTGCCGCAGTTCAGGATCTCCGACGCTGCCCGTCTGCTGGGGGTCAGTGACGACACGGTTCGTCGCTGGGTCGATGCAGGGACCCTCCCCGTCCAGCCGGACGCGTCCAACCGCAAGGTGATCGACGGGGCGGCGCTCGCCGCGTTCGCCCGCGACCACGCGCACACCCCGCCCGACCCGTCGGGTGTGCAGAGCTCGGCGCGCAACCGGTTCGTCGGGCTGGTGACGGCGGTGGTCACGGACCGGGTGATGGCCCAGGTGGAGATGCAGTGCGGGCCGCACCGGGTCGTGTCCCTGATGTCCACGGAGGCGGTGCGGGAGCTGGGCCTCGAGCCGGGGGCCCTGGCCGTGGCCGTGATCAAGTCGACGACCGTCGTCATCGAGACTCCCGGAGGGAGCTCATGAGAACGCGGCTGCCGGTCGCCGCGGCGGCAGCGGGACTGGTGCTGCTGGCCGGGTGCGGAGGCACGCCGAGCGGTACGGACGCCAGGGCGCCCGGCACCCCGGAGCAGCGCACCCTCACCGTCTTCGCCGCGGCGTCGCTGACCGAGTCGTTCGGCGAGATCGAGAAGCAGTTCGAGACCGACAACCCCGGGGTGGACGTCGTACCGAGCTACGGCGGCTCGTCCGACCTGGCGCAGCAGATCGTCAACGGGGCGCCTGCCGACGTGTTCGCCTCGGCGAGTGACGCCACGATGACGACGGTCACCGACGCCGGGCTCGCCGACGGAGCGCCCGCGGTCTTCGCCACCAACGTGCTGGTGATCGCCACCGCGGCGGGGAACCCGAAGGGCATCACGTCGTTCGCCGACCTCGCGAAGCCCGACCTCAAGGTCGTTGTCTGCGCCCCTCAGGTGCCCTGTGGCGCCGCCGCCCGGAAGGTGGAGACCGCGACCGGCGTGGACATCAAGCCGGTCAGTGAGGAGACCGACGTCAAGAACGTCCTCGGCAAGGTCACCACCGGCAACGCCGACGCCGGCCTCGTCTACGTCACCGACGTCGCGTCCGCCGGGTCCGCCGTCGAGGGTGTGACCTTCCCGGAGGCTGCGAAGGCCACCACCGCCTACCCGATCGCCGTGATCAGGAACGCGCCGCAGGCCGAGCTCGCCCGGTCGTTCGTGAGCGCGGTGACCGGTGAGCAGGGCCAGAAGGTGCTGCAGGCGGCAGGCTTCGGGACGCCGTGAGCACAACGCCCGGCGAAGCGCCGGCCAGGCGTCGCCCCGACGACCACGAGACCGGCGTCGGGGTGCCCCGCCTGCTGTGGGTGCCTGCCGGGCTGGCCTTCGCGCTCATCGCGCTGCCCGTGCTCGGGCTCGCGCTCAAGGCCGACTGGCCGAGGCTGCCGGAGCAGCTGGTCAGTGCCGCGGCTCTCGACGCGTTGCGGCTCTCGCTGCTCACGGCGTCCATCTCGACGGTGCTGTGCATCGTGTTCGGTGGCCCGCTCGCGGTGGTGCTGGCCCGTGGCAGGCTGCGCGGCCTGCGGCTGCTGCGCTCGGTGGTGCTGCTGCCGCTGGTGCTGCCCCCCGTCGTGGGCGGCCTGGCGCTGCTGTACCTCCTCGGGCGCACCGGGCTCGTGGGGCGCGGGCTGGACGTGGCGTTCGGCGTGACGATCCCGTTCACCACGGCCGCGGTGGTGCTGGCACAGACGTTCGTCGCGCTGCCGTTCCTCGTGGTCAGCCTGGAGGGGGCGCTGCGCACCGCCGGGCGGCGGTACGAGGCGGTGGCGGCGACCCTCGGTGCGTCGCCCGCGCTGGCCTTCCGCCGGGTGACGGTGCCGCTGGTGCTGCCCGGTCTCGCCTCGGGCGCGGTGCTGGCGTTCGCCCGGTGCCTGGGTGAGTTCGGGGCGACGGTCGCGTTCGCCGGCAGCCTCCAGGGCACCACGCAGACGCTGCCGCTGCTGGTCTACCAGCTGCGGGAGACCGACGTGGAAGCTGCGGTGGCGCTCTCGCTGCTGCTGGTCGTGGTGGCCGTCGCGGTGATCGCCGTGGCAGCCCCGCGGACCACTGCCGACGGCCGGCTGTGAGCGGGCGCCGGTGACCGGGCTCGACGCGCGGGTGGTGGTGCGGCGCCCCGCGTTCACCCTCGACGTGACGCTCGCGGCCGACCCGGGTGAGGTACTGGCCGTGCTCGGGCCGAACGGCTCGGGCAAGTCGACTCTGCTCGGCGTGCTCGCCGGGCTCCTGCGCCCGGACGAGGGCCACGTCCGGGTCGGCGACGAACTGGTCACCGACGCCGCCGCGCGCGTCCTCGTGCCGCCCCACCGGCGCGGGGTGGGGCTGCTGGCGCAGCAGGCTCTGCTCTTCCCGCATCTCTCGGCCGTCGGGAACGTCGCCTTCGGTCCGCGGGCCCACGGCGTGCCGCGCCGGGAGGCGGAGCAGCGGGCCCGCGAGCTGCTCGCCGCCGTCGGCGTGGCGGAGCTGGCCGACCGGCGACCGGCGAGGATGTCCGGCGGCCAGCAACAGCGCGTCGCGCTGGCCCGCGCGCTGGCCCCCGACCCCCACCTGCTGCTGCTGGACGAGCCGCTGGCAGCGCTCGACGTCGACGCGACCCCGGCGATGCGTTCGCTGCTGCGTCAGATGCTGCGCGGGGAGCGCTTCGACCGGCCGAAGCAGACCGCCGTCCTGGTCACCCACTCCGCGCTCGACGCGCTCGTGCTGGCCGATCGGGTCGTGGTCCTGACCGGCGGCCGGGTCGTGGAGCAGGGCCCCGCCCGCGAGGTGCTCGCCCGTCCGCGCAGCCCGTTCACCGCGCGGATCGCCGGGCTGGACCTCGTGCCGGGCACGGCGTGCCCCGAGGGGTTGCGGACGGCCGACGGGGTGGTCGTCACGGGCCGCTCCGGCGACGGCGCAGCCCTGCCCACACCCGGCGAGCCCGTGGTCGCCGTGTTCCCGCCATCGGCCGTGGCCGTCTTCGCGGAGCGACCCCACGGCAGCCCGCGCAACGTGGTGCCGGTGCGGCTGGCGGCGATCGAGCCGCGCGGCGACATGGTGCGCCTGCGCGCCGCGGCCCTGCCCGGTGGCCCGCACTGGGTGGACGGGCTCGCCGCCGACGTGACCCCTGCGGCGGTGGCGGATCTCGCCGTCGAGCCGGGTGCCGAGCTGTGGTTCGCGGTCAAGGCCGCCGAGGTCGCGATCCACGCCGCCGACTGATCTCCGGATGCGGTGAACCGGCTCGTCCCGTGATCCGTTACTTGTTATAGTTGTTTGCAAACAAGTTGCGGGGAGGGGTCATCATGACCGATCAGCTCGGAAGCATGCGCCGCGCGGTGGTCACGCTCGTGCCGCCCGTCGTGGCCGGCGCGGTGACGGTGGGGATGTACGCCGCGCTCGCCCACCGGCTGCCCGGCCAGGCGTACGGGACGGGCGGGTTCGGCGACTCGATGTCCTGGGCCGGGGTGGTCGGGCTGGGGATCGGCTGGTCGGTGGTCGCGCTGATCTGGGGCGCAGGCTGGCTGTACGCGCGTCGCCGGATCCCGACGGCCCAACGCTGGATCGGCGCGAGCACCTGGGCCGGGTCGGTCCTGATCGCGGGCTACGAGGTCCAGCTCGTCCTGCGCCACCTGGATCTCGCCGGGCCGCCGGTCCGGCCCGATCTGTGGTGGACGTCCGCGCCGGTCGTCCTGCCCGTGCTGGCCGTCGTCGCGGTCGCAGGGTGGTGGGCGATGGGGCCCGCCCCGGAGCAGCCCGACGCGATGGAAGGTCCCGGGTCCACCGCGCCACGCCTGCGTCTCGCGGCCGGCGAGCGCGCCCTGTGGACCAGCTCGGTGTTCTCCCGGCGCAAGCTCGTCTGGGCACTCTTCTGGGCCGTGCTGGCGGCCGGGTCCGCCGTCACCGCGTACAACTACCTGGTCGTTGCGTTCGATGTGTTCGTGGCGGTGGTGGCGGCCGCGCAGTCGTGGGCTCGGGTCCGCATCGACGAGCAGAGGGTCCAGGTCGTCCAGCCGCTGCTCCGGCAGGCGCTCGTCGGTGTGGAGCTCCGGCACGTCGTCGAGGCGACAGCAGGCGCATTCGACCCTTCCACTCTGCCGCGGGCGGTCTACGGCGTGTTCCACACACCCGCGCAATCCGGCTACCGCGCGACCGCCGGCGGGGACGTGCTGCGGCTGAGGACGTCGAACGGGCATCGGATCCTCATCACCGTCCCGGGGGCGGCCACGGCCGCGGCGCTGGTGAACACCCAGCTGGACCGGCGGCGCGCCACGGCGGGCGACGACCGTTGCTGATCCGCATCGATGCGACGTCCCCCGTGCCGCTGGGCGACCAGGTGGCCGCCTCGGTGCGGCGGGCGATCGCGGAGGGTCAGGTGGCGGCGGGGGAGAAGCTGCCACCGGCCCGGGAGGTCGCCGAGTCGCTGGGGATCAACCTGCATACGGTGCTCCGTGGCTACCAGCGGCTTCGTGACGAGGGCCTGGTGGACCTGCGCCGGGGCCGCGGCGCGGTGCTCACCGACGCGGCCACCCGCGGTCAGGCCGCCGTCTCGGAACGGGTCGCGGAGCTGGTGGCGCTGGCGCGCAGCATGGGCCTCGGTGAGCAGGACGTCCTGGGCCTGGTCAGCGCAGCGTTCCAGCCCGGTCAGTGAGCGCGGTGGGGCTCGCACGTCTCCCTGCGTGCGCCCCAACTGTCACATCTGCCCCAATCGTGTCTCTGTCATCATGCGTTTCAGGCCCGTACCGTCGCTCCACGTGACACGCCTCCCCTGGTGGATCGCCGTCTTGGTGGCCGCCGTCCAGCCCCTCGCCGCCGTTGCGATCCCGGGCAGCGCGGCCGCCCATCCCGTGCCGGCCCGGGCGATCGACTACGTGGTGCACACCCGCAGCAGTGCCGATGCGGGGGCGGCCGCCAAGGAGCTCGCCGTCCGGCCCACCATCACCTTCGATCGTGCGTTCGCCGGTTTCGCCGCCCGCCTCGACCCGGTGCAGGTCGACCGGTTGCGCAGGCTGCCCGGAGTGATCGGCATCGAGGAGGACCGGCGGGTGAGCGCGCTCGAGCCGCGGGCCATCCCCTACCGGGACCTGACCGAAGGCAGCCAGGCCGACCCGCCGAACTGGGGGCTCGACCGCATCGACCAGCGATCCCTCCCGCTCGACGGCCGATACACCACACGGGCCACGGGCGCGGGCGTGACCATCTACGTGCTCGACACCGGCATCGACACCACCCACCCCGAGTTCGGCGGCCGGGCGACCGACGGGGTGAACACGGTCGACAACGTGGGCGGTGACTGCGACGGGCACGGCACCGTGGTGGCCGGGATCGCCGGTTCCCGGGACCACGGGGTGGCCAAGCAGGCGTTCCTGCGCTCGGTCAAGGTGCTCGACTGCGGCGGTGCGGGCACCCTGTCGTCGCTGCTCGCCGGGATCGACTACGTGGCCAGGGACCAGCGGGGCCCGTCCGTCGCGGTGATGTCGTGGAGCTACCCCCGGTCGGACGTGCTGACGGCGGCGGTGACGGAGCTGGTGAACAGGGGTGTCTTCGTGACCTCGTCCGCGGGCAACACCGGCGGGAACGACTGCGAGGCCTCGCCTCGCGCGTCGAGCGGCGTGCTGGTGGTGGCGAACTCGACGATCGACGACCGCCGGGGCCCGGGCTCGTCCACCGGCGGCTGCGTGGACCTCTACGCGCCGGGCACGCGCATCGTCTCGACCTTCCCCGGCGGCGGCAGCGCGTCGTACACGGGCACCTCGATGGCCGCGCCACACGCCGCCGGGGTGGCGGCCCTGCTCAAGCAGACCTACGGCGACGCCCCCAGCCGCACCGTGGAGCAGTGGATCGTCGCCAACGCGACGCCGGGCGTCATCGCCGGCGGTGGCGCCGACGGCACCCCGAACCTGCTGCTCTGCACGGCCGGTCTCTAGTGCGGCGGCACCAGAGACCGGCCGTCGCTGCGCCGTCGTGGCTGCTCAGTACTTGCTCATGACGTGCTTGATCCGCGTGTAGTCCTCCAGCGAGTAGCCCGAGAGGTCCTTGCCGTATCCGGACTCCTTGAACCCCCCGTGCGGCATCTCCGCGACCAGCGGGATGTGGCAGTTGACCCAGACGCAACCGAAGTCCAGGGCGCGCGAGAGCCGGATCGTCCGGGAGTGGTCGCTCGTCCAGACACTCGACGCGAGCCCGTAGGGCGTGCCGTTGGCGTACGCCACGGCCTCGTCCTCGTCAGTGAACGTCTGCACGGTGATCACCGGGCCGAAGACCTCGGTCTGCACGATCTCGTCGTCCTGCACCACGCCGCTCACCACGGTCGGCGGGTAGAACCAGCCCGGGCCCTCGGCCGGGGTGCCGCCCGTGAGCACCCGCGCGTGCGACGGCAGCCGCTCGAGCAGCCCCGACACCTTCGAGAGCTGGTCGGGGTTGTTCAGCGGCGGGATGAAGAGGTCCTCGGCACCGGGCTGCTCGTCCCGCGAGAACAGGACACCGCCCGCCTCGGCGGCCAGTGCCTCGGCCAGCGCGTCGGCCACGTCGGCGTGGGCGATGACGCGGGTGGCGGCCGTGCAGTCCTGGCCGGCGTTGAAGAACCCGGCGACGGCGATGTCGGCGGCGGCCGCGGCCACGTCGGCGTCGTCGAACACGATGACCGGCGCGTTGCCGCCCAGCTCGAGGTGCACGCGGGTGACGCGGGACGCCGCGGCGCCCGCGACGGACTTCCCGGCCGGGATGCTGCCGGTGATGGCGAGCATCGCCGGGATCGGGTTCTCGCTCATCGCGACGCCGGTGGACCGGTCGCCGCACACGACGTTGAGCACACCGGGCGGCAGCACCTCGGCGAAGAGCTCACCGAGGCGCACAGTGCCGGCCGGCGTGGTGTCCGACGGCTTGAGCACCATGGTGTTGCCCGCCGCGAGTGCCGGGCCGATCTTCCAGATCGCCATCATCAGCGGGTAGTTCCACGGCGTGATGGAGCCGACCACGCCGAGGGGCTCGCGCCGGATCGACGAGGAGTGGCCCGCCATGTACTCGCCGGTGGCGCGGCCCTCGAGGTGACGCGCGGCCCCGGCGAAGAACCGGAGCTGGTCGGCCATGGGGCCGATCTCCTCCGACAGCGTCAGCCCGGTGGGCTTGCCCGTGTCGCGCGCCTCGATCTCGACGAGCTCGTCGCCGTGGGCCTCGAGCGCGTCGGCCATCTTGAGCAGGGCACTCATCCGGTCGCCCGGCGTGGTGTCACGCCAGCCCTCGTCGAACGCGCGCCGCGCGCTCCGGTAGGCCGCGTCGACGTCGGCGGCCCCGGAGAGCGGGGAGGTGGCGTACACCTCGCCCGTCTTGGGGTCGGAGATGTCGAGGGTGCGACCGTCGGCCGCGGGCACCGGCTTGCCGTCGACGATGTTGTGGAACGTCTGCATGACGGGGCCTCTCACTTCAGGGGTAGCTGCCGTTACTTCGTCACTGCGCCGGCGGAGTCACCGGACAGTCGGTTGGCCAGGTAGACCGGGAGTACCGAGATCACGACGAGGACCGCGGCCGCGACGTTGACCACGGGCGACTGGTTGGGGCGGAACAGGTTCTGGAAGATCCACAGCGGCAGGGTCTGGAGGCCCGGCCCCGCGGTGAACGTGGTGACGATGATCTCGTCGAAGGACAGCGCGAACGCCAGCAGCCCACCGGCCAGCAGAGCGCCGCGCAGCGCCGGGAAGGTGACGAGCCGCCAGGTGGTCCACGGGGTGGCGCCGAGGTCCATCGAGGCCTCCTCCACCGTGCCCGACATCCGGCGCAGCCGCGCGGACACATTGTTCACCACGATCACGATGCAGAACGTGGCGTGACCTACCACGAGGGTGAGGAACGTGAGCCCGCCCAGCGCCTGGGTGAACAGCGTGTTGAGCGCGATGCCCGTGACGATGCCGGGCATGGCGATCGGCAGCAGGATGAGCAGCGACACCCCCTCGCGGCCGAAGAACTCGTAGCGGGTGAGCGCCATCGAGGCGAGGGTGCCGAGGACCACGGCGATGGCGGTGGCCAGCAGCGCCACCTCCACCGACGTGACCAGGGCGGCCCGCACGCCGTCGTTGGTGGCGGCGACCTGCCACCAGCGCAGCGTGAGGCCGGGCGGGGGCCACGCGAACGTGGCGCTCGTGGAGAACGAGTTGAGCAGCACCAGCAGCAGCGGCGCGTAGATGAAGGTCAGTACGGCGATGGCGGCGGTGCGCAGCAGCCAGCGGGCCGTGGTGGAGAGGATCACGGGTGCTGCACTCCTAGAGCCGGGACAGGGCGCCGGTGCGCCGGATCGTCAGCAGGTAGGCCGCCATCACCAGCAGCGGCAGCACGGCCACGGCCGCGGCGAACGGCAGGTCGACCGAGAACGTGGAGTAGACCAGGTTGCCCAGCATCTGGTGGGTGCCTCCGACCAGCTGCACGGTGATGTAGTCGCCGAGCGACAGGGAGAACGTGAACACCGAGCCTGCGGCGATGGCCGGGGCGAGCATGGGCAGCACCACCGTGCGGAACGACGTCCACGGGCGGGCGCCGAGATCGGCGGTGGCCTCCAGGAACGAACCGCGCATCGAGCTGATCCCCGCGTACACCGGCAGCACCATGTACGGCAGCCAGAGGTAGGTGAGTGTCAGCACGACGGCCGTCCAGCCGTAGCCCGGGCTCGCGGCGCCCAGCAGACCGCCTTCCGGCACCAGCAGCACGCGCCACGCGTAGACCTTGACCAGGTAGGACGCCCACAGCGGGGTGAGCACGAGCGCCAGCAGCACCGGCCGCGAACGCGGGCCGGCCACGAGGGCCATGTAGGTCGCCAGCGGCAGCGCGAGCAGAGCGCAGAGCAGCGTGACGCCCACGGCCACGCCCACGGTGCGGCCGGCCGTGAGCAGGTACTCCGGGGTGGTGAGGACGTCGACGACGTTGTCGGTGGAGAAGTCGTAGACGATGCGCCCGGTGAAGCTGTTGGTCCTGAAGAACGCGGTGGCCAGGAGGAGGGCCAGCGGCGCGATGTAGAAGAGGCCGAGCCAGACCAGCGCGGGCGTGAGCAGGCCGGTGAGCCGTAGGCCCGGCCGGCGGTGCAGCACGGCCTGTAGGCGCCGCGTCAGGGTGGGGGACGCGGGGGTGCTCGTCACGCTGGACAGGGTCGTTCCTCCTCGGGTGCGAGGTGCGGCCGGGCGTGCCCGTGATGATGGGGCACGCCCGGCCGCGGTGGTCGATCGCCGACGCCGGATCAGGGACCCGGCGCCGGGTGGTGCTATGCGTTGATCAGCTGTTCTGGAGCTCGGTCCAGGCCCGGACCCACTCGTCGTAGCCGATGCACTCCACGTCCCGGCGACCGTCGATGCACTGCTCGATCGGGGTCGTCCAGTAGTAGACGTTGTCCCAGAAGCCCGTCTCCTGCGCGTGGTACTGGGTGCAGTGGTCGGGGTTCTTGGTCAGCGCGCAGGACTTCGTGTTGGCCGGGGCCTCACCGAAGTACTCCGCGACCTGTGCGTTCGCCTCGGGGGAGACGATGTGGTTGAGCCACTGGTACGCGCAGTTGATGTGCGGGGTGTCCTTCTTGATCATCCACGTGTCCGACCATCCGGTCGCACCCTCGATGGGCTTGGTGGTGCCCACCGTGGTGGCGTCGGTGTTGGCCAGGTTCGCGGTGAGCTGCCAGCCCTGCGCCTCGGACAACGTGCCGGAGGCGAGGCCCTGGCCCTGCTTGACGACGTCACCCCAGTACTCGGCGACCATCGGCTTCTGCTGGCGCAGCAGCGCGATCGCGGCGTCGAACTGCGTCTGGTCGAGCGCGTACGGGTTGGTGATCCCCAGCTCCGGGCGCTTGGCCATGAGGTAGACCGCGGCGTCGGCGATGTAGATCGCGTCGTTGTACGGGCTGATCTTGCCCGCCGCCGAGGAACCCGGCTCCCACATGTCCGCCCACGAGGTGGGCGGGGTGGGGTGGGTGGCGAGGTTGTAGAGCAGCAGGTTCGCACCCCGGCCGTGCGGGATGCCGTAGCTCTTCCCGGCGACCGTGTTCCAGGGCTTGTTCTTCAGGTCGGGGAGGATGTCGGCGTAGTTGGGCACGAGGTCGGTGTTGACCGGCTGCACGCGGTCGCCGTACACGAGGCGCAGCGAGGCGTCACCGGACGCCGAGACCACGTCGTACTCGCCGGTGGAGAACAGCTGGACGGCCTCGGCCGAGGTGGCGAACGCCCTGACCGTCACCTGGCAGCCGGTGGCCTGCTCGAACGGGGTGACCCAGTCGACGGCCGGGTCGGTGGACCCGTCCTCGGCGTAGCCCGGCCAGGCCAGCACGCTCAGCGCGCCCTCGCCCTGACCGACGGGACCGGCGTAGGCGGTGGCCTCCGGCGGGGAGTCGTCCAGAACCGGAGCCGTGTCGTCACTGCCGCCGCACGCGGCGAGTGCCAGCCCGATGGCTCCGACCAGCGCAACGGAACGCACCGCTGTCTGACATCTCATATGGATCTCTCTCTCCCGTTCTCTCGCAGCGCGGTCGGGCGACGGCGCGACTCTTGATCCCCCGGCGGGCAGGCGCCCCCCGAGGTGGCTCACATGAGGGGGATCTCGTGTTCGGGCTGCCACGAGAGCCGAACGGTCTGCCCACGGCCGAGCGGCGGCGCACCGTCGCCACTTCCGTTGAGCAGCAGCGCGGAGAGCACTCCGCCCGCCTCGAGGGCGACGACGCAGCGCGTGGTGGCGCCGGTGTAGACGAGCTCCTCGACCACACCGACCGTGCTCGACCAACCCGCGGCGGCTTCCCGGTCGACCGCGGTGACGGTGATCTTCTCCGGCCGGATGCTCCAGCTGCCCTCGCGGCCGAGGACGGTGCCCGCGGTCTCCCCGGCCAGCACGTTCGACGTGCCGACGAACCCGGCGACGAAGGCCGACGCGGGCCGCTCGTAGACCTCCTGGGGGGACCCGGCCTGCTCCACCCGGCCCTCGGAGAACACCACGGTCCGGTCGGCCAGTGTCAGTGCCTCGTCCTGGTCGTGGGTGACGAACACGAAGGTGATGCCCGAGCTCCGCTGGATCTCCTTGAGCTCGATCTGCATCTGCTCGCGCAGCTTGAGGTCGAGCGCGCCGAGCGGCTCGTCGAGCAGGAGGACCGCCGGCCGGTTCACGAGCGCGCGGGCGAGCGCGACGCGCTGCCGCTGGCCGCCCGACAGGGCCGTGGTGCTCCGGTCGGCCAGTCCTTCCAGGCGCACCGTGGCCAGCGCGGCGAGTGCGCGCTCCCGGCGTTCGGTGCGCGGGACCTTCGCGATCCTCAGCGGGTACTCGACGTTGCGCAGCACCGACAGGTGCGGGAACAGCGCGTAGTCCTGGAACACGGTGTGCACGTCGCGGTCGAACGGCGGCGCGGTGGTGACGTCACGGTCGCGGAGCAGCACGGTGCCGGCAGTGGGCTGCTCGAAGCCTGCGATGAGGCGCAGCACCGTGGTCTTCCCCGAGCCGGACGGGCCTAGGAGGGTGACGAACTCGCCCTCGGCGATGTCGAGGTCCAGGTCATGGACGGCGACCACACCACCGGGGAACTCCTTGCGCACGCCGCGCAGGGAGATCGCCGGAACCTCGCCGGCGTGCTGCGGCGGCGTGACTGGGACGGTTCGAGCAACTGACGGCACGCACCCCTCCGAGTGATATTCGAGGATAACTTATGAGTTTATATGTTTTTAGTCAAATGCCGTGGCAGTCTGACCCCTGGGCGTACAGAGGGGAACGGTCAGGTGCGCAGGGACAGACCCACGCCGACTGCGGGAGGTAAAGCCGGGGTCTTCGCCCCCCTCGAGGTGAGTAAGCGTGCCGACGCGGTCGTGCGACGGCTGTCGGAGGGTATCCGGCTGGGTCTGCTCGTCGCCGACGAGCACCTGCCCAGCGAGAGCGACCTCGCCGAATCCTTCGGCGTCTCCCCGGTGACCATTCGAGAGGCGCTCACCACGCTGCGCGAGCAGGGTCTGGTGGTCACCCGACGAGGCCGCAACGGCGGGAGCTTCGTGCGGGACGTCCGGGGCGGGGCGGCCGAGCTCCTCCGCGAGCGGCTGCGCGAGGTGAGCCCGGCGGAGCTGCGTGACCTGGCCGATCACTACGCGGCGATCAGCGGCACCAGCGCCCTGCTCGCCGCCCACCGGGCCGGCGAGCCGGACCTCGCCCTGATCACCGACAGCATGTCCGAGCTGCAGCGGGCCACCGATGCCGCTGGACGGCGCCGGGCCGTGTCGCGATTCCAGGTCGAGCTCGCGGCGGCCGCCCAGTCCCCGCGGCTCATCCGAGCGGTGATCGGCATGCAGGCCGAGGTGGGACCCCTGCTGTGGCTCGCCACCACCGGTGACGCCGACCGCGTCGAGGTCCTGCGGCGCCACCGCGAGATCCACGCCGCCGTGCTGGCCGGCGACGGCACTCGCGCTCGGGCCCAGGCGGTCGCCCACGTCTACGGCGCGCTGGCCAGGGCCGGCGCCCTCCAGCGCACGCTTCTGACAGGGGACGAGGACGGCGGCCCGCCCGGCGGGGCGGCAGCCGAGGTGCGTGCGTGGTGACGACGCGGGTGGCGCCGGTCGACGGGGTCTCGCGGTTGTGCGGCAGCGCGTCCGCTGCCGTCGGCTGAGAGCGTCGCGAGGCCGAGCGGCTCCCGCCCCGGCTCGCAGACATGCGCCCGCGCCGCGGCGTCCTCGGACCGATCGCCCTCCGCCATGCACCTGGTGCCGGCGGCTTCGGCCGGGCGCGCTGGACGACCTGCGGCAGCTCGAGTGGTGGTGTCGCGACCCAGGCGAGGGTGGGTGTCGGCTCCACCCGTGCCGAGTCCGCCGCTGCGCTGGTAGCCGGCCGCGAGACCGGCGGACGGCACGTGGCTCTCACGTTCACCGCGCCACTCTTCGGCGTGCATCCCGAGTGCGACGGCAGTACCTCGGCGTCGTGGGCGGCTGCCCTGGCTCATCACGGGGGTGCAGCGGGGCCGGGC
>NZ_JAAXKY010000240.1 GCF_012911925.1 Pseudonocardia xinjiangensis
GGTCCTCGGGGCCCTTCTCCTTCGGCGAGACGGGACGCCCGTCCGGGCTCGCCCCGAACGGCGAGGGCGTGCGGGCGGCCAGGGGCACCACGAACGGTCGCCACGACGCCGCGAAGGTGAGGTCGAAGGAGTGCTCGTCGTAGATCGGGTCGAAGGTGCGGCGGGACAGGAAGGCCAGGTACTTGCCGTCCGAGGTGAACGTGGGATCGGTGTCGGCGAAGCGCGGCTCGGTGACGGCCACCAGCGTGTCGTCCGCGAGCCGGGCCATCATGATCCGCGTGAGGCCGGACTCCACGGGGTCGCAGTAGGCCAGCCACGCGCTGTCGGGCGACCAGCAGAGGTCGCTGATCTCACCGTCGGCGCCACGCGCCAGCTCGCGGAGCTCCCCCGCGCGGTCCCCGGCGAGCTCGAGCACCAGCAGCCGGCCGTCGTGCGCGGACAGGGCCACCTTCGACCCGTCGGGGGCGGCGGCCAGTTCCAGCACGCGGCCCACCTCCCCCACGCCGTGGCGGCGCAGCGGCTGCGCGCCGTCGGCCCGCTCGTCCAGCGGGGCCACGCAGACCGCGTCCTCCCCCTCGACGTCGTCCACCCAGACCACCCGGTCCTCGCCCAGCGGGCGGGCCAGCCGGGCCCGGGCGCCCGGCTGGGCGAGCAGCGTGCGCGCCGGCCCGTCGCGGTGGGTGAGCCGGTGGACGGTGCCGCGCACCAGCGCGATGCTCGTGCGCCCGGTGCGGTCGGGCGCGGCCCAGGCCAGCTCGTCGGCCGTGCGCACGCGGAACGGGTCGCGGGCCGTGCGCGGGCCGCCGAGCCGGACGTCGAGCCGCCGGGGGGTGGCGGAACCGTCGAGCGAGTCGAGGATCCACAGCTCACCCGCCGACTCGTACACCACCCGCTCGCCGTCGGTGCTCGCGTGCCGGACGTAGAAGGCGGGCGCGCCGGGACCACCGTGGTCGGTGTGGCGCCGCAGCCCGGTGCCGTCGGCCCCGAGCGAGTAGATGTTGCCCCAGCCCTCGTGGTCGGAGATGAAGCCGATGCGCAGGCCGTCCCCGGTGCCGACGAGCATCGGCGACGCGAGCTGGCCGTCGAGGTCACCGGCGAGCCGCACGAACTCGCCGGACCCGGTCGGGTCCCACCAGAGCTTGCCCGCCGTGCCGCCCCGGTACCGCTTCCACCAGGCCGCCTCCCGCGACATGACGCTGGTGACGACCACCGCCGGGCTGTCGTCCACGGCCAGCGCGACGTCGGAGACCGGTCCGAGGTCCAGCCTGCGCGGCGTGCCGCCCGTCGCCGGGATCGCGTAGGCCCACCCGCGGCGCGGCGACGCCTGCCCCACCGTGCTCACCGCGAGCACCTCGCCCGCGGGCGTCCACCCGATCGTCTGGGCCCGCGGGTCGGCCCAGTAGGTCAGCCGGCGCCCACCCCCGCCGTCGAGGTCGCTGACGAACACCTCGGGAGCGCCGTCGCGCCACGACGTCCACGCGACCCGCGTGCCGTCCGGGGAGAGGCGAGGTGTGGCGACCGGTACGTCGTCCGCCGTGAGCCGGTAGGCCCTCCCCCCGGACACCGGCGCGGTCCAGACGTCGTTCTCGGCCACGAACACGAGGGTGTCGGCATGCAGGTGCGGAAAGCGGAGGTAACTGCGGGGCATGGTCGAGACCGTAGCGATCACCGACGGCGCAGGGACCCCGTAGATCGTCCGAATAGTGAGTCTTCCTGCGTCTTTGGGCGTTGCACACGCCACTCTCACCCGGACGGCGGCAGGATGCCGCTCATGCTGGGGTGCACGGCACGACCGACCGGGCGGACCACGACCATCCGATACGCCGTTGCCGCCACCGCGGCCGCGATGCTCGGGCTGGCCGGATGCACGGCACCGGAGGCCGGCTCCGTGGAGGGCGGCGCCCCGAGCCCACCGGCGGCCGCCCCGGTCGGCCCCGCCCGCACCGGCACCCCGCAGTTGCAGGTGAGTGAGGTCGCGGGGGGCCTGTCGCACGTGTGGGACGTGGGGGTCCTCCCCGACGGGCGTGTGCTGGTCACCCAGCGCGACGGCCGGATCGCGCTGCTGTCGAGCGCCCGGCCCGGAGCCACGGTCACGCGGGTGACCGCCGACGTCTCCGACGTGTTCGTCCGCGGCGAGGGCGGCATGATGGGCATGGTCGTGCACCCCGACTTCGCCCAGACCCGCCGGTTCACCACGTGCCAGACCCACATGCAGGGCAGCACGCCGACCGACGTCCGGCTGGTCACCTGGCAGCTCTCCACCGACGGCATCTCGGCGTCGCGGGTGGCGGACCCGCTGGTCGGAGGCATGCCGATCAACCAGTCCGGCCGTCACTCGGGCTGCCGGCCGACGGTCGGCGCGGACGGCGCGCTGCTCGTGGGCACCGGCGACACCGCGCGCGGCACCATCCCCCAGGACCTCACGTCGCTGGGTGGCAAGGTGCTCCGCATCGACCTCGCCACCGGCGGGCCGGCCCCGGGCAACCCCTTCGCCGACGCCGGCAACCCCGCGCAGCGGCTCGTCCTGAGCTACGGGCACCGCAACGTCCAGGGCGTGGCCGTCTCGCCGAGCACCGGCTGGGCGTACTCCGCCGAGCACGGCCCCACCACCGACGACGAGGTCAACCTCCTGCGGCCGGGCGCCAACTACGGCTGGGACCCCTCCCAGGGCGGCACCGTCGGCGGGTACGACGAGTCGGTGCCGATGACCGACCTCAAGCGCTTCCCCGACGCGGTGCCCGCCGCCTGGAGCTCCGGCAGCCCCGTGGAAGCGGTGTCCGGCGCGGCGTTCCTCTCCGGGCCGCAGTGGGGTGATCTCGACGGCGCACTCGCGGTGGGCGCGCTGCGCGGGGAGAAGCTCCTGCTCATGCGGGTGGGGTCGGACGGGTCGGTGACCGAGGTGACGGTCCCGCCCCCGCTCGACGGCGCGTACGGGCGGCTCCGCGCCGTGCGCCTCGCCCCGGACGGCGCGCTGCTGGTGTCCACGTCCAACGGCTCGGACGACCGCGTGCTCCGGATAGATCCCGTCTGACCGTTTCCGGTCGGCAACTACTACCATTGTTAGTGCTGTGACCTACTATGTTCCCTCGTAGGGCTGGTCGTCCGGCTGGTGCGGTAACCTCCATACGCGAAGTTGCAGGGCAATCGACCGGAGAAGTGAGGAATTGCGTGATCACGCTCTACCTGAACCGACAGATCGCCGACGACCGCCGACGTGAATCGCTGTTCTCCGGCGATTTCTACCTCTACACCGGCCTGCCCGGCGCGGCTGCATTGGTGAAGCACGCGGAGAACCTCATCGCCGAGACCTTCGGCGACCTCGACCCCGAGCGTGCCCAGTTCGAGATGGGTGTCGACGAGTTCATCACCCGGGTCGGCCCGCTCAAGTCCGAGTTCACCAACGGACAGCGCACCAAAGAACTGTGCCAGCAGTTCGCCGTCGACTTCGGGGTCGACCCCGACCGCACCTATTTCGATATCCCCCGGCTGCGCGTGATTCCCGCCGAGAACTACCTCACCGCCGGCGTCAGCTACAACTACAAGGCGCACCGCGACATGTGGTACGGCCACCCGCAGCAACTGGTCAACTACTGGGTGCCAGTTTTCCCCGTCGTCGGTGACAACGTCATGAGCATGTACACCGACTTCTTCGACAAGCCCGTCAAGAACGGGTCCAACCAGTACGACTACGACGAGTGGGTGGCCAAGCACCGGCACGCCGCCGCCGAGAAGACCACCACCGACGACCGCCCCCACCCGCTCCCGCTCGAGGAGATCGACTCCCGCGGCGAGATCCGCATCGCCGGTGGCGCCGGGGACGTGATGATGTTCTCCTCGAACCACCTCCACGCGTCGGCGCCCAACCTCTCGGGCGTCACCCGCTTCTCCTACGACCTGCGCACCATCAACATCGACGACGTCCGCGCCGGCCGCGGCCCCCGCAACGTCGACAGCGGTGCCACCGGCACCACCCTCGGCGACTTCCTCCGCGTCTCCGACCTCGCCCCCCTCAAGGCCGACGAGTTCGCCGACGCCGTGGCGGCCGCGCAGTAGCACCACCCGCCGCCGCGCGCTGCCGCCCTGGGGCGAGCGCGCGGTGGCGGCCGCCGACCCCCACCGGTCGCGCAGCGCTGGTGGCCCGGTGCGCGGGCCTCAGCCGGTGGCGTAGCGCGCGGCGGCCCGCTCGCGGGCCTTCGCCGCCTCCACCTCACGGTTCTTCGGCGGCGCCGCGGTCACCAGTTCGTCGAGCAGCCGGTGCGTGGCAGCGGTGACCGCCTCGACGGCCCTGGCGAACGCCTCCGCGTTGGCCTGCGAGGGCGTGGCGCTGCCACTGATCTTGCGCACGTACTGGAGAGCCGCGCCGTGCACCTCATCCCGCGTGGCAGGCGGCTCGAAGTTGTGCAGGGTCCGAATATTCCGACACATGCCCCCATCCTTCCCCAGGCCGCCGCGCTTCGGAGCCTGAATGCTGCTGCGGAGGGGTCTCCAGCAGCACTACGGCTCCGAACTGCTCAGGGCTGTGGGGGCCTGTGGATGGGCATTCGCTCGACCGCGGCTTTTGCGTCAGCGTGCGCTCATGGTGCTTCCTTCTGTCTTCCGTAGATCCGAGGCCGTCGCGTGTGGCGCCCTCACCCGGGCGCAGCTGCGCGGGCCGTCGGTACGGCGGCTCTGCCGCGACGTCTACACGACCTCGGCCGGGCAGATCACGCACGAGCTGCGGTGCCGGGCGAGCGCGCTCGCTCTGCCGGCCGGGGCGGTGATCACCGGTCGCTCGGCGGCCACCGTCAGGGGCGTGCCGCTGTGCTGGCCGGAGGACGACGTGCAGGTGCTCGCGCCACCGGAGATGCGGCTCGGGCATCGCGGTGGGTTCGATGTCCGGCGCACCGCGATCGAGCCCGTCGACTGGGAGCCATGGGCCGGCGGCCGGCTCGCCACCCCGATGCGACTGGCGCTCGACCTGCTTCTGGGCCGGGACCTGCCCGACGCCGTCGCCGACCTGGACGCCGTGCTGCGGGCCGGCCTCGTCGAGCGTTCGGCCGTCACCGGCCTGGTGGCGCAGCGGTCGGACAACGGCATCGTGGCGGCACGCCGTGCCGTCGACCTGGCTGATCCGCGCGCGGAGTCGCTGCCGGAGTCGAAGCTCCGCGTCCACCTCGTGCTCGACGGCCTGGCCCCGGTGCCGCAGTACTGGATCCGGGACGCCGGCGGCCGCATCGCGCGCGTGGATCTCGCGCTCCCGGAGCACAAGATCGCCAATTCGAGTACGACGGCGACTGGAGGGACGGCGAGGCCTGGGCGCTGAACCGTGACCGTGACCGTCTCAACCGTGTGCACGCGGTGGGCTGGGACGTGGTCTTCGTGACGGCGCCGCTCCTAAGAGACAGAAGACGACTACTGAGAACAGTGCGGGAAGCCCTCCCCGCATGAGCAGTTCGGAGCCGTAGTGCTGTCGGAGCAGGGCCCCTGACAGCACTACGGCTCCACAGTCACCTCGTCAGGCCTGTACCCGCATGCTTTCGTCCAGTTCCCCTGCCTTCTGGCGGCGGTTCAGGACTGCCAGGCGCGTGAACTCGTTGTCGAACGCGTCCTGCGTGAGGCCGCGGGCGCGGTACTCCTTCGCGAGCTGCTCCGTGCCGTCCGGGATGCTCCACGCAGCCTCGAACTCGAGCTCCTTGCGCGCCCGGGAGAAGTCCACGCGGTAGGACCGCGGGTCGTTGCCGGCCTCGCCGGTGATCTCCAGCTCGGCTCCCGGCACGGCCTCCACCACGGCCTGGGCGATCTCGGCGACGGTGCGGTTGTTCTTCTCGGTACCCACGTTGAACGCCCGCGCCCGGACGACGTCGGCTGGCGCCGCGAGCCCGGCCACGACGGCGCCGGCGATGTCCTCGGCGTGTGCCAGCGGACGCCACGGCGTGCCGTCGGAGAGCACGGTGACCTTGCCGGTGAGGATGGCCCGGCCGACGAGGTTGTTGAGCACGATGTCGGCACGCAGCCGCGGCGAGAACCCGAACGCGGTGGCGTTGCGCAGCGAGAACGGCACGAAGTCGCTGTCGGCGAGCTCGGCCAGGTCGTCCTCGACGCGCACCTTGGAGATCGCGTACGGGGTGACGGGCTTGAGCGGCGCGTCCTCGTCGACGAGGTTGTCGCCGGACTGCGCGCCGTACACGGAGCAGGTGGAGGCGTAGGCGAAGCGGGCGACGCCCGCCTCCTTGGCCAGCCGCGCGAGGCGGGTGGACGCGTGGTGGTTGATGTCGTAGGTGATCTCGGGGGCGAGCGAACCCAGGGGGTCGTTGGAGAGAGCCGCCATGTGGACGACGGCGTCGAAGCCCTGCAGCTGGTCGACGGTGACGTCCCGCAGGTCGGTGCTGAGGCCGGGCACGTCCGGGGTGTCGAGCGAGCCGAGCACGCAGTCGGCGAACAGGCCGCTGTCGAGCCCGGTCACCTCGTGGCCTGCCGCGGTGAGGATCGGGGCCATCACGGTGCCCAGGTAGCCCTGGTGACCGGTCAGCAGAACTCGCACGGGGATCCCTTCAAGTGGTTCGTCTGGCGGGGTGGGACCTAGTCCACCGGGTCGAGCCCGGTGAGGGGAGCGACTCCGAGCACGAGCTTCGACGTGTGGAACGCCTCGGCGTACCGCGCATGGCACTGCACACCGCGGATGCGGGCCAGGCCGCCGAACGTCTCGGCGTCGAACCAGCTGCGGTCGCGCTGCGACCCGTAGTGCTCGTGCAGCTTGGCGACCTTCTCGCGCAGCACCGGCTCGGCCAGCGGCAGGTACACGGTGGGCTGCGCGAGGTCGCTCTCCCACTTGAGGATCTCGTAGCCCAGCGTGAGGTTGTCGCGGAAGACCGTGGGCACGAGCTTCGCGAGCGTCCGGTGGTCCTGGTGGGCGTCGTGCGGCGACGGCGCGAAGATGATGTCCGGCTCACCGAGGGTGCGCAGCTCCTCGACGGCGAGCTTGGCGCGCTCCCACCGCGTGGGGACGCGCCCGTCGGGCAGGTCGAGGACGGCGACCTCCAGCTGGGCACCCGGGCAGAACGCGGCCAGCGCGGCGCGTTCCTCCTCCTCCCGCAGCGAGCCGCCGCCGGTGAGCACCAGCGCGGAGACGCTCACTCCGGGATGCGCGCGACAGAGCTCGATGAGGGACCCGCCTGCGCCGATCGCGATGTCATCGCAATGGGCGCCGAGCAGCAGGATCCGGTCGATGCGTTCCGGCAGCAGGCTCAGCACGATCTCATCGCTCGATGTTGGCGTCGTTCATCGCCGCGATGGCTGCCTGCAGGGGGTCGCGGTCAGCGGCCGGGCCTTCCCAGAGCATCCAGGGGCGGGTGCCGCTCTGGTAGGCGGCCTCCAGCGCGGTGCGCTCCTTGACCGTGTCGGCCGGCTGCCAGAACCCCCGATGCCGGAACGCCATCATCCGGCCCTCCTTCGCCAGCACCGCACACCCGTCCTCGATCAGATCC
>NZ_JAAXKY010000241.1 GCF_012911925.1 Pseudonocardia xinjiangensis
CGCCGCCTCCGGGCCCCCCGCCTCCCGGTCCGAAGGCCCGCCCCCGCTTCGACTGGCGGCGGCTCATCCGGTCTCCGCGCGGCGCGGCCGGGCTCGCGATCACCGCGGCCGCCGTCCTGCTGTGGCCGTTCTCCGGCCTGTCGTGGATCCCCTGGCTGGCCGGACTCGGAGCGCTCGTCGTCCTGCGGTTGCTGCGGCTCGACGGTCCGCTGCGCGGATGGGACCTGCCCCTCGCCGGGCTGGTGGTCGTCGTCGGGCTGATGATGAGCACCGGGCCGTGGGCCTGGGCGCTGGCAGCGAGCATCGGAGTGCTGCTCGCGGGGCTCGCCCAGCTGCCCTGGTGGCGCCTCGCGGCGGTGGGTGCGGTGCTGTGCCTGATCACCGGCGTCGGATTCGCCTTCACCACCGTTCGCCAGCAGCAGCAGGCGGCGGCGTCCTATGCGCAGTTGCAGCAGGAGAGCAAGGCAGATCAGGGCGCACCCCGTCCGCAGAGCGTGCTCCCATCCATGCTCAACCGGATCGCCCTGGGCAGCCCCGGTGCAGTGTGCGACAACCTGCTGGCCGAGCCTGCCCGAGCACCGTTCGCCGCTTCGGTCGGACAGCCCGACTGCGCGGCCGCGGTGATGGCGCTCGCCGCGCGCGTGTCCGATCGGATCCTGTACGCCCAGGCGAACGTCCCCACCACGCCCACTCCGACGGGACTCGAGGCCGACGCGTGCAGCATGGACTGGGGCTCGACGACCCCCGCAGGTCCGCAGGTCGGCCATCTCACCATCGAGGCCGTCGCCCCGTCCCGGTACGTCGTGACCGGTTTCCGTCCCTGCTGAGACCGGTCGTCGTCCCGGGTCAGTCTCCGCTCGGCCGACCCTCCTGAGCTGTGGGGTCGCCCGGCCGGGCCCCCTTCGGCTCCGCGCCGCCGGTGCCCGACCCGCCCACCGACACGTCACCGTCGGGTTCGGCGGTGACCGCCGACTCGTCGCCCGGCCCGTTGACCTGGGTTCCGCCGGTGGGAGTGGTGTCGGCCGTGGGTGGCGAGCCCGCCCCCACCGCGTCCACGGAGCCGTTGGTGGCGGAGCTGTCGGTGTCACCCCGCCGGACCGAGGCGAGCAGCATCTGGGAGACGTCGAGGATCTCGACGCCCGCACCCTTGTCCTCGCTCTGCCGCTGGGTCAGGCCGTCGGAGAACATCACGCGGCAGAACGGGCAGCCGGTGGCGATCTTCTCCGCACCGGTGCCCAGTGCCTCGTCGACGCGTTCGAGGTTGACCCGCTTGCCGATCTTCTCCTCCATCCACATGCGGGCACCGCCGGCGCCGCAGCAGAAGGAACGGTCGGCGTGGCGCGGCATCTCGTTGAGCTTCACCCCGGCCGCGCCGACGAGCTCGCGAGGCTCCTCGTAGATCTCGTTGTGCCGGCCGAGGTAGCACGGGTCGTGGTAGGTGACGTCGGTCAGCGCGCCGTCGGGCGCGGCGACCGGGACGAGCTTGCCCTCGCGCACGAGCTTGTTCAGCAGCTGCGTGTGGTGCACCACCTCGTACTGCCCGTCGAGCTGGGGGTACTCCCGCCCGAGGGTGTTGAGGCAGTGCGGGCAGGTCGTGACGATCTTGCGGGTGCCCGGCTCCCGGCCCTCGAACACGGCGTTGAGGACCTCGACGTTCTGCTGGGCGAGCATCTGGAACAGGAACTCGTTGCCCGAGCGGCGCGCCGGGTCGCCGGTGCAGCTCTCCTCCGGGCCGAGCACGACGTACCCGACGCCCGCGCGGTGCAGCAGTTCGGCGGTGGCCCGTACCGTCTTCTTGGCGTTGTCGTCGAACGCGCCGGCGCAGCCGACCCAGAAGAGGTACTCGGTGTCGGCGGACAGCTCGCCCTCGAACACCGGCACCTCGAAGTCGAGGTTCTTGGTCCAGTCGAGCCGGTCCTTGGCGTTCTGCCCCCAGGGATTGCCCTTGTTCTCCAGGTTGCGGAACAGCACGCCGAGTTCGGAGGGGAACTCCGACTCGATGAGCACCTGGTGCCGGCGCATGTCGACGATGTGGTCGACGTGCTCGATGTCCACCGGGCACTGCTCCACGCACGCGCCGCACGTGGTGCAGGACCACAGGACGTCAGGATCGATCACCCCGCCCTGCTCCAGGGTGCCGACCAGCGGCCGCGCGGCCTGCTCGGGCCCGGAGCCCGGAACCCGGCCGAAGCCGGACTCCGGCACGTGGTGGCCGTTCCCGCCGGCCTGGTCGGCACCGCCGGTGACCGAGACGGCTCCCTCGTCGGGCATGTCTTTCCCGCCGATGATGTAGGGCGCCTTCGCGAGCAGGTGGTCGCGCAGGTCCATGATCACGAGCTTCGGCGAGAGCGGCTTGCCGGTGTTCCAGGCCGGGCACTGGCTCTGGCAGCGACCGCACTCGGTGCAGGTCGCGAAGTCGAGCATGCCCTTCCACGTGAAGTCCTCGACCTTGCCGCGCCCGAACACGTCGTCCTCGCCCGGATCCTCGAAGTCGATCGGCTTGCCGTTCGACTCCATCACCGGCAGCGGACCCAGCGCCTTGGGCAGGCGCTTGGCCGAGACGTTGATCGGCGCGGTGAAGATGTGCAGGTGCTTGCTGTAGGCGATGATCACCGTGAAGACCAGCATCACGCCGATGTGCAGCAGCAGGCCGACGCTCTCCAGCACCTCCAGGGTGCCCGTGGACAGGCCGTCGAACAGGTGGCCGACGCCGATCGAGACGAACGCGCCCGAGGTGTAGGGGAACACGCCCAGCGCCGAGGCCGCGCCGCGGAAGAAGAACATCGTCCACAGCACGTTGAAGATCATGAAGAGGATCAGCCACGCGCCCCCGGTGTGCGAGCCGTAGAACCGCGACGCCCGTGCCTCGCGCTCGGGCGCGTTGCGCAGCCGGATCACCGAGAAGACCCCGAGCGAGATCAACGCCGCGGCGGCGATGAAGTCCTGGAGGAATCCGAGCACCGGCCACCGGCCGATCAGCGGGATGTGGAAGTCGTGGTCGAACAGCGCTCCGTACGCCTCGAGGTACACCGTGATCAAGATCACGAAGGCCCAGAACGTGAAGAAGTGCGCCAGTCCCGGGACCGACCACCGCAGCAGCTTGCGCTGCCCGAAGACCTCCACGAGCTGGGCCCGTAGGCGCTCGTTGAGGGCGTTCGTGCGGTCGTGGGCCGGCTGACCGGACTTGATCAGCCGGTAGAGCCACAGTGCGCGACGGCCGGACACCGCCACGGCGATCACTGTCATCGCCAGTCCGATGACCAGTCTGACAACCACGGGCTTCCTCCCAGGGCTGGTCAGCGGCGGTGGCGCCGCGGGCCGTTGCGGAGCAGGGTAGACCGCCGTCTCCGGCTCGCGACCGGGAACGTTCGGGCCGATCAGGGGTCAACTTACCGGCCGGTAACAGTGAGCGCGATTCGACACGTCGCGGTGTGGAAAGTGGCGCCCGAAGGTCGGTTCGGGGCCGCGTCACTCGATCAGTCCAGACAGTCGGAGGGCGAACGATCCCCAGGTCAGTCACCCTGTCGGCGGTGCACATCGTTCGTTGTGTGACCTGATGCCCGCCGTGCGGGCGACCCTCTATGCTCCCGCTGGTCAGCATGGTCTACTCAACGCTGGATAGCCGAGTCGACACGTTCGGGTATCACCAGCCCGGGGGGTCGGGTACGGGCAGCCTCGGGTGGGTAACGCCGCAAGGAGGAGCCGTATGACCGGACCAGAGGCGCTTGCGCACTACGCGCAAGGGCTGACCACCAACGGGCTCCAGGGGTGGATCCAAGACAACGTCGTCCCGCTCGTGCTGCTGGGTATCGCGATCATCCTGCTGTGGATCGGCGGCCGTGGTGACAACGCGGGCGTGGCGCGTCGAAGCGTGGGACTGCTCGTCGGGCTGGTGGCGCTCGGGATCGCCGTCTCGGGCAACGGTCCGCAGATCGGCAACTTCCTGGCAAGCCTCCTCGTCGGGTGATCAGTTGCTCGTTCGCACCGACGACGAGATCTACCGCGTCGACTCCGTCTGGCTGGGGCCACCTCGCGCGACCTTCCCGTGGCGTGCGCGGTACGTCAGCTACGGGCTCGGCCTGCTCGTCATGATCGGCGTCATGTTCGTGCAACGACGGGTCGGCATCGGGCTCGACTTCTTCTCCGTAGCATGGGCCCTGGTGATCACCGTCGTGATCACCAGGTTCCTCGGCCAGCGCATCAACTACGAACGACCCCTCGGGCAGGTTGTGGAGCTCTTCCGTCACGAGATCACCGGGCCGAGGGTGCGCACGGCAGTCGGCGGCGGCGAGGTCCGCTCCGACCACGTCCGTGTCGGGCCGGTCGTCCGGGCCCGCAAGGCCAAGGCCAAGGCATCGAAAACACCGAAGGCGCCGAAGGCGCCCGCGGAACGCGATTCGTGGCAGACCTCGCGGACGAAGGGCCGGGCGGCGGCCGGGCGTGGAAAGGGACGTTCACGTGGCGCGACGTGACGCCCGTCGCGACAGCAGCCCACTCGAGAGACAGCGTGGCGGTCGCCGCGGTCGCGCGTTGGCCGGTGAGGCCGGACTGCCGAAGTACGTCCCCCAGATCGCGCTGCGCTCGATCGAGGGTCATCTGACCCGTACCGGCACCCAGGTGATGGCCTGGTACCGGCTCGCCGCGCAGGCCTGGAGCTTCCGCAGCGACTCGCAGCGCGAGGTGCTGATCCGGCAGATCGCCGCGCAGCTGGGAGAGCTGCAGGGCCGCTGGCTGCACCTGCGGGTCACCACCAGGCCCTACCCCGTCCACATGTGGGCCGAGTCGTTCGACCACAACGCCCTCGGCCGGATGCCGGACGTCGCGGGCGCATTGGGCTGGGACGGGTTCCTCGAGGGTGAGCAACGGCACCTGATGGGCCTGTCGATGTCGGACAAGGAGGTCTTCCTCGGCATCGAGGTCTCCGGGCGGAGCGTGCTCGACCGCTGGGTCGAAAGGGCGGCGCCGGTCCTGGGCAGGGTCGCGCCCGCGGCGGTGCGCGCCGAGATCGCTGCGCTGTCCACCGAGGTGGGGCACCTCGACTCGCTCGTCGCCGGCAGCGGACTCGACGCCGTGCCGGCCTCGGCCGACGACATCTCCTGGCTGATGCACCGTTCGTGCGCGCTCGGCCTGCCCGCCCCGCGCACGCTCTCGATGGTGCCCGGCGGGGTCAGCCGGTGGGAGACCGAGGACCTCGCGGCGTTCACCGACGGCATCGACATGCACCAGGAGCCCTACGCGCCCACCGTTCGCGTGGTCGGGCGACTACGCACGCAGACCGTCTCGCGGAACGTCGCCGTGCTGTCCGTGGGGCTGATGGACGGGCTGCGCATCCCCGAGGTGGACGACCCGTGGATGCAGCACTCCGACCGGCTCCCCTTCCCCGTGGAGTGGTCGGCGCGGATCTACGTCCGGCGTCCCGAGGAGGTGGCGGGCGAGCTGCAGCGCCAGATGGGAAAGGTGCGCAGCCAGATCCGGCACTACACGCACGACCACGACCTCGACCCGCCGATGTCGCTGGCCCGGCAGGCCGACCGCGTACTGGAGGTCGAGGACGAGCTGACCACCGGGCTCACCCAGCTCAACACCCGCCTCTACGGCTGGTGGCGGGTCGCGGTGTCCGGCAAGGACGAGGCCGAGGCGGTCAGCAGGGCGCAGCAGGTGCTCGACGTGTACCGGCCGAAGGTGCAGATCGAGCACCCCGAGGCGCAGTACCGCTTCGCCCGCGAGTTCATCCCGGGTGAGCCGCTCGCGTCCACCGCCTACCGGCGGCGGGGCTCGGTCACGTGGGCGGCGTCGGCCGTTCCCGCGGCCACCGCGTCGGTCGGCGACCGGCGCGGCATCATGATCGGTGAGACGTGCACAGCCACTCGCCGCCCGGTGGCCTGGGACCCGTGGCTCGCGCAGGAGGTGCGCAGGGCGTCCGGCCTCACCGCGGTGGTCGGCGGGCTGGGATCGGGCAAGTCGTTCCTCACCGGGGTGATCGTCTACAAGACGCTGCGGGCCGGCGCCCGCTGGACGGTTCTCGACCCGTCGGGCCCGCTCGCGGAGCTCACCCGCCTGCCCGAGCTCGCGCCGTTCAGCCGCCACATCAACCTGCTCCGCGCCGACCCCGGCATCCTCAACCCGTACCGGGTGGTCGCCGAGCCGCGTCCCGAGCACTTCCTCGACGAGGAGGACCCCGAGCGGGCGTGGCGGCGTGAGCGCTCCCTCGCCGCGGCCACCAGACGACGGCTCGTTCTCGACGTTCTCACCGGGCTCCTGCCCTACGACGTCGCGCGGCTGCCGCACACCCGCATCGTGCTGCTCCGTGCGGTGCGGGAGGTCGGTGGCGCCACCGACCGGCACCCGGGTCAGGTGATCGACGCGCTGCGCCGGCACGCGCGCGACGGCGAGGACCACGCCGGCGTGGTGGCCGACTTCCTGGAGGAGCGCAGGGAGCTGCCCCAGGCGGCGCTGCTGTTCCCCGACACCTCCCGCGACGACCCGTGGCAGGCCGACCGGGAGTACCGCCTCACGGTGCTCACCATGCAGGGCATGACGCTGCCGCGGCCCGGGAGCCCCCGTGAGGAGTGGACCGACGGTGAGTCGCTCGCCGTGGAGCTGCTCAACCTGGCGTCCTGGCTCACACAGCGCACGATCTACGACGCCGACCGCAACCTGCGCAAGGGCGTCGCGCTCGACGAGACCCACTTCCTCTCCCAGGTGCCCACCGGCAAGGTGCTCATCGACCGGCTCGCCCGCGACTCGCGGAAGTTCAACGTCCGGGCGCTGTTCGCCTCCCAGCTCGCCGGTGACCTGCTGCGGGTCTCGGGGTTCGCGTCGCTCGTCAACGCCGTCTTCGTCGGACGCACCGACGACGAGGAGGCGCAGAGCGAGGCACTGCGCCTGCTGAAGGTGCCCACCGGCGTCGGTTACGAGCAGATGCTCGGCACGCTGTCACCCCGGCCCCGGCACGACGACCGGCCCGACGACACCCCGCGGCAGTTCATCTTCGCCGACGGGCACGGCGGCGTCGAGAAGATCCGCATCGACCTCGAGGCGCCACATCTCGAGCACGTGCGCGAGGCACTCGACACCAACCCCGACGCCAGCCGCGTCTCCGTCCGTGGCGTTCCGGCAGCGACCGCACCCGCGGCGGTGCGTGCCCCGGACGAACC
>NZ_JAAXKY010000242.1 GCF_012911925.1 Pseudonocardia xinjiangensis
GGACCGGCGGGCGGCGTCACGTCCTCCGGCGGCAGTGCCGCGGCCGCCGCATCGGGCGGCACCGGGGCGCCGGGAGGCACCGGGCCGACGGGGGACACCGGGGAGACGTTGCCTGCCGCGGGGCCTGCTGCGGGCGGCGCGGGGGCGACGGGCCTGGCCGGCGGGGTGGCGGCCTTCGGCTGACCGACCACGGTGACGGAGCCGTCCGGGGCCACCACCAGACGCGCGGAGTCCTGCACGGGCACCATGCCGAGTGCCTCGGCGCGGCGGGCCAGCTCGGGTGCCGACTCGAGGTCGGCCACCTCGCGGTGCAGCCGCTCGCTCTGCTGGCTCAGCGCCAGCGCCTGGTCGCGGGCGTCCTGCAGGTGGTAGGAGCCCGCGGCGGCCGCGGTGGACAACCACAGCGTCGCCACCAGCCCGACGGCGAGCAGCACCATCACCAGCAGCACGAACTGTGCGCGGTGCGGCGTGGCCGCGGTACGCGCGGGACGGGTGGCACCGCTGCGCCGCACCCGGTCGTCCCGGCGGGCGTACGCCTTCTCCGTCGACCGCGCGCTCTTCTGCGGGGCCGGCGCTCCCTCCCAGGCACGCGGCGCGGCGACGGAACCGCCGCGCTGGGCCGGGATGGTCGCCGTACGGGAGCGCGCCGCGTTGCGGGCCGCGGTGCGCGTGCGCTCACTGACCGGCGCGCTCATCCCTCGCCCCCGGCCTGCGTCTCACCCGTGGCGGACGATCTGTTCGCGAGCACGTTCTTCGCTCCCCCGTCTGCACCTGCCATGACGGCCCCTCCTCGCTGACGCCGTTCGCCCTGCCCGAGCCCGGCGACCGTGATCTCCCGTTCCCTGCCGCGGAGCTGCTCAACCCTCCACTTAGGACGCCACCTCCCGGATGCGCTCGGCGGCCCGCAGACGCACGGATGCCGCCCTCGGGTTGTCGCCGATCTCGTCCTCACCGGCCTGCTCGGCACCGCGGGTCAGCAGTCGTAGCTCCGGCCCGTGCCCGGGCAGCTCGACCGGCAGATCCACCGGTGTCCGGGAGGTCGACCGCACCGCCAGCTCGCGCTTGACGATGCGGTCCTCCAGCGAGTGGTAGGCGAGCACCACGATCCGGCCGCCGATGGCGAGGGACTCCAGAGCGGCGGGGACCGCCGTCTGCAGCGCGTCCAGCTCGCCGTTCACCTCGATCCGCAACGCCTGGAACGTCCGCTTGGCAGGGTGGCCACCGGTGCGCCGGGATGCGGCGGGGACGGCCTCGTAGAGCAGCTCGACCAGCTCGGCGCTGCGCAGCAGCGGGGCGTGGGCGCGACGGCGGCCGACGGCGGCCGCGATCCGCCCCGCGAAGCGCTCCTCGCCGTACTCGCGCAGGACCCGCGCGAGCTGCGGCACCGGGTAGGAGTTGAGGATGTCCGCCGCGGTGGGGCCCACGGTCGGGTCCATCCGCATGTCGAGGTCCGCGTCGCGGGCGTAGGAGAAGCCGCGCTCGTCGGCGTCGAGCTGGAGGGAGGACACGCCGAGGTCGAACAGCACACCGTCGACCCGGGGCAGCCCCAGCTCCGCGAGAACGTCGGCGATGCGGTCGTAGACCGCGTGCACGAGGTGGACCCGGTCGCCGTGGGCGATCAGCCGGCGCCCGGCCAGGGCCAGCGCCTCCGGGTCCCGGTCCAACCCGACCAGGGTGAGCTGCGGGTGCTCCGCGAGCAGCGCGGCGGCGTGCCCGCCGAGACCGAGCGTCGCGTCCACCATGACCGCCGGGCGGTCGGCGAGTGCGGGGCGGAGCAGCTCGGCGACCCGGGGCAGGGCCACGGGGACGTGCCTGGCCCCAGCCGGCCCGTTCTCGTGGTCGTGCTGCCCCACCGCACACCTCCCTGCCCCGTGTCGTCGAGCCCCCGCAAGGCCCGGGCTCCCCAGCCGGGCCACCGGCGATGTCCCCACCCGGCAGACCTGGCACCGGGGAAGGTGCGCCAGGGCTGCCGGGTGGGGACACCGCCGTGTCGATCCGCACCCGCGTCGTTCCCGGATCAGATGAGTCCGGGAAGCACCTCCTCCTGAGCCTTGGCGTAGGTGTCCTCGTGCTCGTCCTGGTACCGCTGCCAGGCCTCGGCGTCCCAGATCTCGGCGCGGGTGAAGGCGCCGATCACCACGCAGTCCTTGCTGAGCCCGGCGTAGCGGCGCAGCTCGGGGGTGATGGCGATGCGTCCCTGACCATCGGGGTTCTGCTCGTCGGTGCCGGAGAACAGGTTGCGCTGGAAGACCCGCGCCGACTCGCTGGTGAGCGGCGCCGATGCCACCTTGCCGGCCAGCTCCGCGAAGGCTTCGCGGGTGAACACGTACAGGCAGTGGTCCTGCCCCTTCGTGATCATCAGCCCGCCTCGCAGCTCGTCGCGGAATTTCGCGGGCAACGTGAGCCGCCCTTTGTCGTCCAGCTTCGGGGTGTAGGTACCGAGGAACATCGGCCCACCTCCACCCAGTGGCCCCGTTGTGCCCCAGCGATCACCACATTACCCCACTCTGCCCCACCGTCAACCGGAACGATCCGGCCGCTTTCCCGATCTGCGTCACAAAAGCCCAGGTCAGATGCGGTGGGGGAAGGTGGGGGGCACCGACCGGCCACCGCGGGAGCACCCGTCGTTCCGATCACGCAGGGTGAGAATTCGGAGCGAAATCACGCTCGGACTGCGCCAGTGGGGGTGCACGGGACCGCCGAAGGGGTGCTGTCGGGGCCACGCGTGTCGCGGGTGGGGCACAGTGGGGGATCAGTGGAGTACCCCATCGGGCAAAGTTGCCTACGGCCGTTTGACACACTGATCCCGTCTCGACGCATCGGGACCGACACGACGAGCGCGAGGAGGTCGGGTGACCGCGACGAGCAGCCGCACCGGCATGGAGGGTGACGGCGCAGGCCTCGCCGACGTCGCCGATCTGTGTGGCCGGATCGCGGCCAACATCCAGCGGGTGATCGTGGGCAAGCCCGAGGTGGTACGCGTCGCGCTGGTCACCTTGCTCGCCGAGGGGCACCTGCTGGTGGAGGACGTGCCGGGGGTCGGCAAGACCTCGCTGGCCAAGGCGCTCGCCCGGTCCATCGACTGCTCGGTCAGCCGCGTCCAGTTCACCCCCGACCTGCTGCCGGGCGACATCACCGGCATGTCGATCTACAACCGGCAGACCACCGAGTTCGAGTTCCGTCCCGGTCCGGTGTTCGCCAACATCGTCATCGCCGACGAGATCAACAGGGCCTCGCCGAAGACCCAGTCGGCACTGCTCGAGTGCATGGCCGAGCACCAGGTCACGGTCGACGGCGCCACCTACGGCCTGGCGAGCCCGTTCATGGTCGTCGCCACCCAGAACCCGATCGAGATGGACGGCACCTACCCGCTGCCGGAGGCCCAGCGCGACCGGTTCACCGCGCGCGTCAGCGTGGGCTACCCCGACCTCGCGGCCGAGCTGGCGATGGTCGACGAGCACGCCGCCTCCGACCCGCTCGACATCCTCCGCCCGGTCGTCGACGCGCGGCTCGTCCGCTCGGTCATCGACGCCGTGCGCCGTGTCCACGTGAGCCCCGAGGTACGCCAGTACTGCGTCGAGCTCGTCGGCACCACCCGCAGGCTCCCCGAGCTGCGGCTGGGCGCCTCCCCCCGGGCCACGCTGCAGCTGGTGCGGGCGGCGAGAGCGCAGGCGGCGCTGGCCGGACGGCATTACGTGGTGCCCGACGACGTGCAGGCCGTCGCCGTCCCCGTGCTGGCGCACCGGCTGCTCCTGGCCCCGGACGCCCTGGCCTCCCGCCGCACCGCCGTCGACATCGTCCGTAGCCTCCTGGGCCGGCAGGCCGTACCCGGGCCGGCCCGGCCGGGACTCTGAGCGGGGTGGGCCGGGGCGTGGTGGGTGGCGCCGGCGGAGCCGGCCCGTGAGCGAGCGGGCCGGGCGGTTCTCCGGCCTCACCACGCGGGGACGCTGCCTGCTCGCGGGTGGCCTGGCCACCGCGGCCTCGGCGGTGGCCCTCAACGAACGCGACCTGCTCCGCGTCGGGGTGTTCGTCGCCCTGCTCCCGCTGCTGGCCCTGTTCCTCGCGGCGCGGGCCCGCCGGCGCGTCCACGTCGAGCGCGAGCTCACCCCGGCCCGGGTGCCGGTGGGGTCGCCGGTGACCGTCGGGCTCCGGCTGCAGGGAGGCCCACTGCTCGGGGCGCTCCGGCTGGCCGACACGGCACCCGACGCCGCCGGCCCGCAGGCCGACGCTCCCCCACGGTTCACGGTGCACCGGCTGTCCAGCCGGGGCAGCGCCCTGCTCACCTACCCGCTGCGCCCGGTGCTCCGTGGCGTGCACCGCGTGGGCCCGCTCACCGGCACGGCGGGTGATCCGCTCGGGCTCGCGGAGTTCGAGCGCGAGCTCGCCCCCGCCGACCGGCTGCTCGTGCTGCCGCTCGTGGTTCCGCTCCGGGGGCTGCCTCCGGCCATCGGCGCAGGTGAGGGAACGCCGGGAGCGGCTCTCGCCCACCAGGGCCAGGGCGCGTCGGACGTCCTCATCCGCCCCTACCGGCAGGGCGACGAGCTGCGCCGGGTCCACTGGAAGAGCACGGCCCGCCACGACGAGCTGATGGTGCGGCTGGAGGAACGACCGTGGCGCGGCGGGATGTCGGTGCTGCTCGACCGCCGTGACGTCGCGCACCGCGGCCGCGGGGCCGACTCGAGCCTCGAGTTCGCGGTGAGCCTCACAGCCAGCATCTGCACCCACCTCCTGGCCCGCGGTGAGCCGCTGGAGCTCCTCACCGAGGACGGGGTGGTCGTCAGCGGGCCGGGCACCGGCTCCGGTCCCGAGCCGCTGCTCGACGCCCTCGCCGCACTGCGGCCCTCCGCCCGTCCCGACCTCGGCGGGCCGGAGCTCCGATCGGGCACCGACGTGCTGGCCGTGCTCGGTGCGCTCGCTCCCGGCCAGGTCGAGGCCCTGCTCGGACGCCGCACCGGCGGAGGCAACGCCGTGCTGCTGGACACCAGCACGTGGGACCCGGCTCTGCGCGGCAGGCGGGGCGGCGACGGAGACACCGCCGCCAACGCCGACGCCCTGCGCCGGGCCGGGTGGCACGTCACCGTCGCCGTCGCCGGGTCAACGCCCGACCGCGTGTGGAACGACCTCGTGGCCGGGGCGGCACCCGCCGCACTGCGGCCGGGATCGTCATGACGGCCGGCGCACCGGACCGCGGGGTGACCGGCCCCGCCACCGCCCCGGCGGCCATCGCACGCGAGGAGAGATGACGTGAGCACTTCGGTGCAGGGGCCGCCGGCCGCTCCGCCATCGGCCGCCCCCGCCGCGCCGCCCCCCGGGGCCACGGGCCGGGGCCTGCCCTGGATCGCCGCGCTGGGGTCCGGGCTGGCCGTGCTGCTCGCGGGTGGCCCGGTCACAGCCATCGTCCAGGGCGGCGCCTGGTTCGGCCACGCCGCTGCCGCCGTGGTCGCCGTCGTCGTCGTCGGCCTGCTGCTGCACCGCCTGGGCGCAGTGGTCGTCGCCGCCGGCCAGGCCGTGGCTGTTCTCGTCCTGCTCACCGTGCAGTTCGCCGACAACGGGATCCTCGGCGTGCTGCCCGGGCCCGCGGCGCTCGGGGAGTTCGGCGCACTCGTGTCCGGGGCCGGTCAGCAGATCGACACCGGCACCGCACCGGTGCCGGGCACCCCGGAGATCCTGTTCCTGATCACGGCCGCCTTCGGGCTGCTCGCCATCGGCGTGCACCTCGCCGCGGTGAGCGCGGGGGCGCCCGCCGCGGCCGGCGTGCCGCTGCTGGCCGTGTTCGCCGTGCCGGCAGCGCTGGCCGACAACCTCCTGCCGTGGTGGGCGATGGCCGCGGCCGCGGCCGGTTTCGGGCTCCTCCTCGTCGCCGGCTCCGGGTTCGGGCGCAGGCTCCCCGGCAGCGTCGCGATCGTCGCGGTGGCCGTGGTCCTCGCGATCGGCGTCGGAGCGGGCGCGAACTTCGTCGGCACCGCGGGCCGGTTCGACACCGGCAGCGGCGCGGGCGGGTCCGGCGGCTCGATCGGCCTCAGCCCGTTCACGGCGCTGCGCGGGCAGCTCGACCAGCAGAGCCCCACCGAGCTGTTCCGGGTCCGCGGGCTCACCCGGCCCACCTACCTGCGGGCGCTCACGCTGCGCCAGTACGTGCCGGACGCCGGCTGGCAGGCCACCCGGCCGGACCCGGGTGTCGCGCTGCCCGGCCCCGTCCAGACCCAGCCCGCCGTCCCCGGCGACCTGGCGAATGTCGAGATCGAGAACGTCGCCTTCCGCGACTACTGGCTCCCGCTCTACGGCGAGCCGCTCGACGTCGGCGGCCTGCCGGAGAACGCGTGGCTCTACGACCGCAGCAGCGGCACCGGCTACACCGGACGGCCCCGCGAGGAGGGTGGCTGGCGCGAGCAGACGTTGCTGCCGGTTCCCACGGTCGCCCAGCTCCGGCAGTCCTCGGGATCGTCCGGCGTCGGGCCGGAGTACCTCGACGTCACCGGCGTCGACCCCCGGGTGACCGAGATCGCCCAGCAGGTGGTGGCGGGCCGCACCGGCAACTTCGACCGGGCCATGGCGCTGCAGGACTACTTCGCCGGGCCCGACAGCCGGTTCACCTACAGCCTCCGGACGGCACCGGGATCGGGCGACGACGCGCTCGTCGAGTTCCTCACTGTCGGCCGATCCGGGTACTGCGAGCAGTTCGCGTCCGCCATGGCGGTGATGCTGCGGACCGTCGGCGTCCCGTCGCGGGTGGCCGTCGGCTTCACAGCAGGCGTCGACAACGGCCAGTACCGCTCGATCAGCACCTCCGACGCGCACGCCTGGGTCGAGGCCTGGTTCCCCGGCGTCGGCTGGACGACCTTCGACCCCACGCCGCTGACCGACGGCCGGACGATCGCGCCCCCGTACGTCCAGGAGGCCCAGGGCCCCGCGCCCGACACGGCGAACACCCCCGCCGAGCAGGACCTCAGCCCGGGGCAGGACCAGGCGCAGCAGGCGCCGCCCCCGCCCACCCAGCCGCAGGACCT
>NZ_JAAXKY010000243.1 GCF_012911925.1 Pseudonocardia xinjiangensis
TCGACGCCCGACTGGGCGCGTTCCGGCTCCGGCTCGGCCACACCGCTCAGGGCCGTCACCTGGCCGTGCTCGGGCCGTCCGGAGCGGGGAAGTCGTTGCTGCTCAAGCTGCTGGCCGGACTGGCGCCGCTGGACGGGGGGAGCGTGCGGCTCGGTGGGCTCGACCTGACGGGGCTCGACCCCGAGTCCCGCGACGTCGGCTACGTGCCGCAGGACTCCTGCCTGCTCCCGCACCTGCCCGTGTGGCGGCAGGTGACCTTCGGCGTCGGCACCGATCCGGCGGTGGCCGCCCATTGGCTCACCCGCCTGCAGCTCGACGGTCTGGAGGACCGGCTGCCCCACCAGCTGTCCGGAGGCCAGCGCCGCCGGGTGGCGCTGGCGAGGGCGCTGGCCCGGCAACCGCGGCTGCTGCTGCTCGACGAACCCTTCACAGGGCTGGACACGCCGGTGCGCGACGAGCTCCGGCGGGAGCTGCGGCGCGTGCAGCGTGACACGGCGGTCACCACGGTGCTCGTCACCCACGACCCCGAGGAGGCCGCGCTGCTCGCCGACGAGGTGCTGCTCGTCGCCGACGGAGCACTGTTGCAGGGTGGCGGTCAGCCCGAGGTCTTCTCCCGTCCGGCGGGGCCGGCGGCCGCGCGCCTGCTGGGCATCCGCAACCTGCACGCGGGACGGATGCGCGAGAGCGACACGCTCGAGGCCGCCGGCTCGCTCATCGCGGCCGGTCCCGTCGGGGCTCCGGCCGGGTCCGAGGTGGCGTGGTGCATCCGGCCGGAACACGTGGAGCTCGACCC
This sequence comes from Pseudonocardia xinjiangensis, assembly GCF_012911925.1. Classification (GTDB taxonomy): domain Bacteria; phylum Actinomycetota; class Actinomycetes; order Mycobacteriales; family Pseudonocardiaceae; genus Pseudonocardia; species Pseudonocardia xinjiangensis. The sequence continues at coordinate 794 of NZ_JAAXKY010000243.1, forward strand.
GGCACCGCCCCACACCGGCGAGGACCACCCGGCAACGATCGTCGACGTCGTCCACATGGGCGCGGTCGTTGAGTTGCTGGTGGTCCTCGACGGAGGGTGCGAGCTCACCGTCGTCACCGCCGACGACGGGACGGCGACCGGTGCCACGCGGTGCCGGGTGCGGCTCCCCCCGGCACGGCTCATCGTGTGGCCGGTGCCCGCGCGCCCCGGGAGTCCGGAGCCCGCGGTCGCGGCCAGGGCGTGACGCCGCGCCTCAGGGGGCCGGGATCAGCGGGTGGAGCCCTGCGGGGACCGCGCCCTTGTCGCCGGACACGGCAGGCGGCGACGTCACCTGGAACCCGTCGGCTGTGAGCGTCGAGGAGCCGTCGTGGCCGAGCAGGTAGTTGACGAACGCGACCGCTCCGGCTCGGTTCGGCGCCTGGTTGAGCACGGTGACCGTGTAGGCGGCCCCCAGCGACACCGGGGGGATCGTGATCGTCGGGATCTTGTCCGGGGCGGCCTCGGCCGAGTAGAAGAACCCGGCGTCGAGCTGACCGGACTGCAACCGCCCGATGAGCTCCGTCTCGGGAAACACCCCCGACTGGTCCGAGGCCAGGCTCGTCAGCCCCACCTGATTGAGCGCCTGCACCGCCAGCTTCCCCTTCGGGTCCGTGGTGGGGTCGGTGCGGCCCAACCGGAACCCCGGCTCGGCCAGCACCTGCTGCCACGGTTTCGACGTGAGGTCCGCGGCGAAGCGGCTCTTCGGGCTGTACCCGATCACGAGCGGGGACGACGCGAACGTCGCGAACCACGACTCCGCGTTGCCACCCGCCGCCCCTTGAAGCGTCGAGTTGGTCTGCGGGCTCGCGCTGATGAACACGTCGGCCTGCTTGACCTTGCCCTTGATCTCGTTGGCCAGCGCGTCGGACCCGCCGCCCTCACCCTGGAACCGGTAGCCCTCGGCGGCGGTGAACTTCGGTCCGATGTCGTGCTCCATCAGGTTCACCAGTGAGCCCGCGTAGAGCACGCGCACCGGTTGCCCGGCGGCGGCACCGGGGGTCGGGCCTGCCGTGCCCGGGCTGGTGCTCGGGTTGGTACTCGGGCTCGAACATGCCGCCAGTGCCACTCCGGCCGCCGCCAGGGCACCCACCACTCGCCACGACCTCATCAGATCCTCCGGCTCGTTCCTGCCGCGGCGCGAACTCGCCGCGGAACTCCCACCATATGCTCCGCAGTTGCGGAATGAATTGCGTCCAAGAACCGCACCCAAGGGGAAGAATCGGGGCTATGTCCGGACCTGCCGTTCTCTCCCCGTCGGGTCCTCGGGCAACTCGAACAGGTCGGCCGACTACGGCAAATCTGGAAGGGCCTGGTCAGGGACCCGTACTGTGCGCGGATGGCGGGTGTGACGGGCGCGTGGTGGCCAGGGGAGGTCCTGGCCGCCCGTGGGGCCGGTGGTCCGCCTCGCGTCCGGATCCCGCACCTCGCCGCACTGCTGGCCGTGCTCGCCGCGCTGGCGGCCTGCGCCGGGTCGGCGCCCGCGACACCCCCGCCACCCGCAGCTCCGCCGTCGGTCGACGGGCTCCCCGGGATGCCGCCCGTGACCGATCCGCGCAACGTCTACGCCGCCACCGGGCCGACGATGCTCTCCGAACCCGCGAAGGCCGCCGTGCCCCGGGTGTACGTGCCCCACACGAAGACGGGTGAGGTCTGGGTGATCGACCCCGCCACCTTCACCGTGGTCGGCCGGCACCGCCTGGGGGGCGAGCTGCAGCACGTGGTGCCGTCCTACGACATGACCACGCTGTACGCCACCGACGACACCGGGTACCGGGTGACTCCCTTCGACCCGACGACCGGTGAGCCGGGCCCGAGCATCCCGGTGACCGACCCGTACAACATGTACTTCACGCCGGACGGGCGCTCGGCCATCTCCGTGGCCGAGGCACGGCGGGAGCTGGTGTTCTACGACCCGCACACCTGGCAGCAGCAGGACGTCCTGCCGACGCCCGACTGCGCGGGCATCGACCACGCCGACTTCACCGCCGACGGGCGCACGGCCGTGTTCAGCTGCGAGTTCGCCGGCCGGGTCGCGGTGGTCGACGTGGCGTCACACCGCCTGCTGCGCATGATCGACATGCCGGTGCGGAACACGACGATGGGGCCGCAGGACGTCAAGCTCGCCCCGGACGGCTCGGTGTTCTACATCGCGGACAGCGAGCAGAACGGGCTCTGGGTGCTCGACGGCGCGGCCACCACCGTGCTGCGCCAGATCCCCACCGGGCACGGCGCGCACGGGCTCTACCTGTCCCGCGACGCCAAGCGGCTCTTCGTCACCAACCGGCACGCGGGCAGCGTGAGCGTGCTGGACGCCTACACCGGCGCCGTGCTCACGACGTGGCCGATCCCGGGGGGCGGCAGCCCCGACATGGGCAACATCACCGCCGACGGCACCCAGCTGTGGCTGTCGGGGCGCTACGACAGCGCGGTCTACGTCCTCGACACCACCGACGGGCGCCTCATCCACAGGTTCGACGTGGGCGCGGGGCCGCACGGGCTGTGCGTGTGGCCGCAGCCAGGCCGCTACTCGCTCGGCCACACCGGCATCATGCGGTGAGCGGCTCCCGCGGTTTTCGCGGGGCGACCCGCTGCGTACAGGCGGTAAACCATGACGACGGCGAGCGCGAGCAGCGCAAGACAGAGCAGTTGGGCGCGTCGCATGGATCGTCGACCAATCCGAACCCGGCACCCGACGGTCGGCCAGTCAGTCAATCACGCCTCTCCGGGTACGACCGCCGATCATCCGGTACGCCGCCGGCCCAGGGCTCTTGGCCGGCGCGATGGCCAGACGCGCCTTCGGAGCGTCGCAGCCAAGCCGCGCGGCCGACTGCTGACGACCTCTGAGCTTGTGAAGCGGCTGCGGGTGTCCTCGCGCACGATCCAGCGGTGGCGCAACGAGGGCTGGATCAAGCCGGAGTGGACCACGATCGGTGGCCAGGCTAGGTGGATCGAGGAGGACGTCCGGGCAGGTTCGGCGGCACCAGGAGTAGACCGAGGCTGAGCAGGACGGCGGCTAGGTGTAGTGCCCAGGCGGGTTGTTGACGCGGCTGATGGGTGGGTGGCCGCGGTGGGCTTTCTCGTCGGGGTGGATCTCGGCGTAGGCCGGGCGGGTGTGGTCGTCGATGGCGGCGTGGACGGAGGTGAACCCGACCCGTGGGCTGGTGCGGGTCTGGCGGGACTGGTCGCTGTCGCGGCCGTGCACTCGCCGGCGCCTGCCGTCGCGCAGCCGAGCGTCTTCACCTCCACGTGCGCCAGCTCGCCCGGGCGGGGGCGTTCGCCGCGGCGGATCACCGTGCCTGCCGGTGGGGCGGTCGAGCCAGACCGGCCGGGCAAGTCCGTGGCGGGCCGGGACCGCGTGGGGCGATCGGCGAGTCCGGCACGCCACCACCACGAGCGCCGAACGGTCGTTGACCTGCGACGAAGGACATCAGTTCGAACATGTGTTCGAGTACGATGGAGGGGTGTCGGACAGCCCGCTCACCACCACCCACCGCCTCCTGGTCGAGGTGATCGACGCGCTGTCCGCGGCCGCTGAGACCGGCGCCACCGATGACGACCTGCTGTCTGTGCTCACCTTGTGCGAGGGCACGAGCAGGCGGTTGGACCGGGTCGTCGTTGCCACCGTGGCGGCTCTGGAGCGGCGGGGCACGTTCGCGGAGCGGGGCTACAAGTCGACTCCGGCCGCGTTGGGGGATCTGCTCGGGTGGGAACGGTTCGAAGCCCGCCAGCGGGTGGTCGCCGCCGACCAGGCCTGCCCGCGGGTCGGGCTCGACGGCACCGTGTTGCCCGCCCGGCTGCCTGCCACTGCGGCGGTGTTCGCCGCCGGGCACACCGGGCTGCGGCACGTCGCAGTGATCGCCCGGGTGCTCGCGAGCCCGGCCGCGGAAAGGCTTACGCCCGAGGTGTGGGCCGGTGCGGAAGCCCAACTCGCCGACAAAGCCGCCGTCTACACCCCGTCGGAGCTGCAGACCTGGGGTACCGCGCTGGTCGAGGCCCTCGACGAGGACGGCGCCGAGCCTGACGACCGGCCACCCGCCCCCGTGAACGAGTTGCACCTGATGCGCCACCGCGGCAAGCCCGGCGGCGCCCTCAAAGGCCAGTTCGACGACGCGGCCATGTTCGATGCCATCGCCACCGTGATCGACGCCCACGCCCGACCCGTCACCAGCGATGAGCACCGCAGTACCGCGCAACGCCAAGCCGAGGCGCTGGCTGATGTGTGCGGGTACGTGCTCGACCACGGCGACGTGCCCGAATGCGGCGGGCGCCGCCCACATCTCACCGTGTTGATCCGGCTGGAGGACCTGGAGAACCGGGCCCGCGCCGCCTGCCTCGACTTCGGCGGCACCCTGAGCCCGGAGTCACTGCGGATGCTGGCCTGTGACGCCAGGGTCGTGCCTGTCGTGTTGAACGGGAAGGGTCAGCCGCTCGACGTCGGGCGGGTCACCCGCACCATCCCTGACGGGCTGCGCCGCGCGATCGCCGCCCGTGACCGGGGGTGCGCCGGATGCGGTCGGCCGCCGTCGTGGTGCGAGGTCCACCACATCACAGCCTGGCAGGACGGTGGCGACACCGCCCTGCACAACTGCGTCATGCTCTGCCGGGCGTGCCACCGCCTGCAGCACCACTCCGAGTGGGAAGTCCGTATCCGCGATGGGCTCCCCGAACTGATCCCCCCGGCCTGGATCGACCCGCAGCGAAGACCCCGCCGACGACCACTCCTGCACCTCGCTGCGTAAGGGGGTCGCGCAGATGGGCGCGGTCGGCTGCGACAGCCACTTGTAGCCGGTGGCTCGCGAGATACGCGGTCTAGCGGCGACGTGCGCGACCGAGCGTCGACAACTCACGCCGCGGCTCAGCTGAGTCGGATGGTGTGTTCATGCGCTGAGCGGCTCCCGCAGCAGCGCCACCACCTCGCGGGCGGCCGCGCGGCCAGCCCGGTTGGCCCCGATCGTGCTCGCGCTGGGGCCGTAGCCGACCAGGTGGATCCGCGGGTCGGCCCGCACGCGGGTGCCGTCGACCGCGATGCCGCCCCCCGGTCCGCGCAGGCGCAGCGGGGTGAGGTGCCCGAGCGCGGCCCGCCACCCGGTGGCCCACAGGATCACGTCGGCCGCCACGGTGGAGCCGTCGGCCCACGCCACCCCGTCCGGGGTGATCCGCTCGAACATGGGCAGCCGGTGCAGCACCCCCGACTCCTGGGCGGCCCGCACCTGCGGGGTGAGCATCAGCCCGGTCACGCCGACGACGCTCTGCGGGGGCAAGCCGGCCCGCACCCGCTCCTCCACGCGCGCCACCGCCGCGCGTCCCGCGTCCTCGTCGAACGGTCCCTCGTGGAAGTGCGGGGGCCGCCTCGTCACCCACGTCGTGGCCGCCGCGACGCCGGCGATCTCCATCAGCAGCTGCACGGCGGACGTCCCGCCGCCGACCACCACGACCCGCAGTCCGGCGAACTCGGCAGGCCCGCGGTACTCGGCCGGATGCAGCTGGCGCCCGAGGAAACGCTCCTGGCCGGGGTAGCGGGGACGGAAGGGGTGGGTCCAGGTGCCGGTCGCGTTGATGAGCGCGCGGGTGGTCCACGTGCCGGAGCCGGTCTCGACGAGCAGGTCGGGCGCGGCGTCCCGGACGGCCGTGACGCGCACCGGACGGTGTACCTGCAGGTCGAAGGTGCGCTCGTACTCGTCGAAGTACGCAGGCACCACCTCGGCCGCCGGCCGCGACGGGTCGGTGGGCGCGAACGGCAGGCCGGGCAGGTCGTTGATGCGGTGGGTCGTGTCGACGCGCAGGGTCGGCCAACGGTGGCGCCACGCCCCACCGGGGCCGTCCTCGCCGTCGAGCACCACGAAACCCGCACCCGGCTCGAGCCCGGCCCGGCGCAGCCCGTACGCCGCCGCCAACCCGGCCTGGCCGGCTCCGATCACAACGACGTCAGTGCGCACGATCGTGGAACGCCGGGCGGCCCGCCGAGCTTCCGCTCCGCCGGGCTACCGCGGGGTCAGGGCGCCGCCGGGACGGGGCGGCGG
>NZ_JAAXKY010000244.1 GCF_012911925.1 Pseudonocardia xinjiangensis
GGCGGGGCAGAGCTGGGGGGTCGGTGGAATGAGCGTGAGGCAGGTGGCCAGGGTGCTGGCCGTGGACGACCGGCGCGACAACCTGCTGGCGTTGCAGGCGATCCTCGAAGGGCTGCCCATCGAGATCGTGTCGGTCACCAGCGGTGAGGACGCCCTGAAGCGGCTGCTGGTGGAGGACTACGCGGTGATCCTGCTCGACGCCCACATGCCCGGCATGGACGGCTTCGAGACCGCGGGCCACGTCAAGCAGCGCGAGCGCACGCGCCACATCCCGATCCTGTTCCTCACGGCCGTCGACTACGACCCGCACCTGGCGTTCCGCGGGTACCAGGCCGGTGCGGTCGACTACATCACCAAGCCGTTCGACCCGTGGGTGCTGCGGTCCAAGGTCACCGTGTTCGTCGACCTGTGGACGATGCACAGCCAGCTGGCCGAGCGCGCGGCGGAGTGCGGAACGCTACGGGCTGCCGTGGACGACGCGCTGGAGCTGCTCGACGGGAGCGAACCCAACGCGGCGGAGCGGGCTCGGGACCGGCTTGCGTCCGTGCGCTCGGCCCGGGTGCGATAGGCCGGAGCGCGCCGGGCGACCGCGGCACTGCGTACGCCGGCGCCTGCACATGGCGCGGGCCCGGCCACTCGAGGGAGTGGCCGGGCCCTGCGGCAGTGAGCACTGCCTGCGGAGGGGTCAGCTCTTGAAGGCGTCCTTGACCTTCTCGCCGGCCTGCTTGAGGTTGCCCTTCGCCTGGTCGCCGTGGCCCTCGGCCTCGAGGCCCGGATCGTCGGTGGCCTTGCCGACCTTCTCCTTGGCCTTGCCCTTGAGCTCCTCGGCCTTGTTGTCGATCTTGTCGTCCGTACCCATGGTGACCCTCCGTTCGTCAGATGCGCCCAGCATCGATGCTTCCCAGGCCTACCCCGTGGGGGGTGATCCCACACACCTCGGCCTCCGACCGGGACTTTTCGGGCGCGATCCTCAGCTCGGCCTCAGAAACCGTTCGTACGTTCGGGGTCATGCCCACTGCACTCGTCACGGGGGGTAGCGCCGGACTGGGCGCGGCCTTCGCCTGTCGCCTGGCCGCGGACGGCTATGACCTGGTGCTGGTCGCCAGGGACCGCCACCGCCTCGAGCAGGTGGCCGCGGCGCATCGCCGCGACCACGGGGTGTCGGTGGAGGTGCTGGCCGCGGACCTCACCGAACCGGCGGGGCTGGTTGCCGTGGAACGCCGGCTCACCGACGGGACCCGGCCCGTGGACCTCCTCGTGAACAACGCCGGGGTGGAGAGCGACGGCGAGTTCGTGGACGTGGACGTGGACGACCTCCAGGAGGAGATCGACCTCAACGTCACCGCGGTGCTCCGGCTGACCCGCGCCGTGGTGCCGGCCATGATCAGGCGCGGCGACGGTGGCGTGGTGAACGTCGCCAGCTTCGCCGGCTACCTCGCGGCCCGCGGGTCGGCGTACGGCGCGACGAAGGCGTGGGTGCTCGCGTTCACCGACACCGTGGCCGCCACCCTGCCGGGGACCGGAGTGCAGGTGATCGCCCTGTGCCCCGGGCGCCTGCGCTCCGACGAGCCCGGCCACGTGAAGCAGGGCCGCTCCGCGCTGTGGCTGGACCCGCAGATGGCGGTGGACCGCTGCCTCGCCGACCTCGCCCGCGGACGGACCCTCTCCACCCCCGGCCTGGTCTACCGGGCCGTGGTCGCGACGCTGGAGCTGCCGAAGCGGACCCTGCGGTTGATGGCCCGGCTCGTGGGACGGGGCCGTGAGCAGCGCCGCGTGCCCCGCGGCACCGACACGACGATGCGCCTGGCCGGGTAGCGGCAGCCCTACTCGGTGACGCCGGCGAGGCAGAGACAGAACGGGTGGCCGGCGGGGTCGAGGTAGACCCGGAAGTACTTGCCCGGCTGGTGCTCGTGCTTGTGGGCACCGATCGCCAGCACCTGCGGCTCGGCCGCATCGAGATCGGGCACGTCGAAGTCGAGGTGGATCTGCTGCGGCAGCTCGTCGCCCGGCCACTGCGGCGGCACGTGGCCGGGGGCCAGCTGGAAGGCGAGCGCGACGCCGCCCTGGGCGGCGAGCTGCACCCAGTCGTCGTCGGACCGCTCGATGGGAGCGCCGGACAGGGCGCTGTAGAACTCGGCCAGGGCCCGTGGGTCACGGCAGTCGAGGGCGATGGCGCTCAGCGTGGCGATTCCGGTGGTAACGGTCGTCATGCCCGGGACGGTAGCGGGCGCCCCCGACATTCCGGGCGGGGTGGAGCGGGAGGGCCGCAACCGGGGAGGGGTGTCAGCGGGGACGCAGGACGTAGGCCGTGTAGCCGTAGTCGGCGCCGTACGTGCGCCGGACGTCGATCTCCCACCCCGCCGCCTCGTGCAGGACCGCCGGGTCGACCCCCTGGCTCCGCAGCGCCTCGACCCGCGCGGCGAGCGGGTCGTAGTAGGCCGCCCAGTCGGAGTCGGGCAGCAGGTACGTGGCCGCAACGGTCCAGCCGGCCTCCTGGGCGGCTCGGACGTTGGCGTCGGTGCGGCGCATGCCGGGGTAGTCCGCGTCCCAGAACGCGCGGGCCCCGGCGGCGGGGTCGGCGGTGGTCCACTCGCACTCGGTGAGCACCAGCACGCCGCCGGGCGCGAGCAGCCGCCGCCACGCGGCCAGTGCCTCGTCGAAGCCCATGTTGTAGGCCGATCCCTCGGCCCACAGGAGGTCGGCCGAGCCGTCCGGCAGCGGCAGGTCCTGCATCGGGGCGACGAGGGGACGCACCCGGTCGGCGAGGCCCGCTGCCGCCGCGTCGGCCCGCAGTCGCTCGAGGAACGGTTCGTGGAGGTCGACGGCCACGACCTCGGCGCCGGTCTCCTCGGCCAGCAGCAGGCTCGCCGGGCCGGTGCCGCAGCCGATGTCGACCACGCGTGGCCGGTGCGCCACCGGAGCGGCCAACCGCAGCAGCAGGCGGGCGGTGGCCGCCGACCCCGGTGCCTGCCGGGGCAGGCCGTCGTGCGCCTGCCAGAAGATCTCCGAGGTGCTCATGGCGCAGACCTGACCGCACGTACGGGGTGTTCGTCCAGCGATTTCGGACGGTGGTGCGGTGGTGGCGTCAGGGGGACTGCGCCTCGCCGCGCCGGCCCACCAGCCGGGCCAGCGCCGGGGCCACCAGCAGCATGGCGATCAGCCGCAGCACCTGCACGGCCACCACGAAGGTCGCGTCCGCACCCGCGGACACCGCCGTGGCCAGCACCGCGTAGACCCCGCCCGGCGTGGTCGCGAGGTAGGCCTCCAGCGGGGTGGCTCCGGTGAGGTGCGCCAGGAGCAGCCCGAGGCCCGCGCAGGCGACGATCACGGCGACGATCAGGGCGGTGGCCAGCGGCAGCACCCCGACGACCATGCGCAGGCTCTCCCGGGTGAACCGCACACCCGCCTGCCACCCGATCACGGCGTACGCGACCTCGACGACCAGCGTGGGCGGGGTCGCCCCGAACGACCACCCCGCCAGGTTCAGGGCGATCGCCACCGCCATCGGGCCCAGCAGCCCGCCGGCCGGAACCCGCGTGACGTGGGCCAGTGCGAGCCCGGCAGCGGCGCAGAGCACCAGGAACCCGACGTCGACGAACCACGGCGGCCCCCCGGTGTCCGGGCCCGCCGCCGTCCTGGCGGACGCCCCGAACACCAGCGCCGCCACGATCGGCATCGACGCGGTGACCAGGCCGACCCTCAGGTACTGCACGACGGCCACGACCCGGTCGTCACCGCCGAGATCGCGGCTGATCGCGACCAGTCCGGACGCGCCACCCGCGGTGAGCGCGAGCATCCCGGTCAGCGGCGTTACCCCGGGACGCAGCCCGAGGAGCAGGCCGGCCCCCATGCTGAGGGCGAGCGTGCCCACGCTCACCAGCAGCACCGGCAGCCAGTCGGCGGCGAGCCCGGTGAGCGTGGAGGGCTGCGCGAGCACGCCGATGACCACCCCGATCACCGCCTGGGCCAGCGTGGTGGCCGAGCGCGAGACCCGGGCGGGTGCCCAGCCGGCCAACGCGAGCCCGGTGGCGACGATCAGCCCGGCGAACAAGGCGGGGGACGGCACCGCCGCCACCGCCATCCCGGCGGTCACCGCCGCGGTGAGCGCAACCAGCAGTGCCCAGCGTGCCCACCCGCGCGATCTCATCGGGGACGATCCTCGGTCACCGGTGGCTTCGGGCGCATCCCGGGCGACGCCGACATGCACCCCCAGTGTGACGAGAAGAACAGCCCGGGACGGGGGAGCGGTCCGGCCTACTCCACGCCGCCGCCGGACTGCTCGTCGCCTGCGATCCACACCGTCTTCGCGTTGACGAACGCGCGCGGGCCGAACTCGGCGAGCTCGCGGCCGTAGCCGGAGTCCCTCACCCCGCCGAAGGGGATCTCCGGCGTCGACTCCGTGAACTTGTTGATGTAGATCATCCCGGTCTCGACCTCGGTGACGAACCGCTCCTGCTCGGCCGGGTCCCGGGTCCACGCGCTGCCCCCGAGGCCGAACGAGGAGTCGTTGGCGATGCGGATGGCCTCGTCGGCGTCACGGGCCCGCCAGAGCAGCGCGACCGGCCCGAAGAACTCCTCCCGATGCCCCGGGGACCCCTCCGGGATGTCGGCGAGCACGCTGGGCTTGATGGCGCGACCCGCCACCGCGCCGACCTGCCGGCCCGCGCCCTCGCTGCCGGTGAGCGTCACGGCCCGGACCCGGGGGTCCTCGATGATCGCCTCGATCGCCGCCGAGCCCACGAGGAGCGTCTGGAACATGCCGTCGGGCAGGCCGGCCCGCCGCAGGACGTCCTCGATCGCCAGCGCCACCTGGGGAACGTTCGAGGAGTGCTTGAGCAGTCCGACGTTGCCCGCCATGAGCGCGGGGGCGGCGAACCGGAACACCTGCCAGTACGGGCAGTTCCACGGCATGACCGCCAGTACCGGTCCCACCGGCTCGTAGCGGGTGAAGATCCTCGTTCCCTGCCCGCTCGGCACCTCGCGGGGGACCTCGGCCAGGATCGGCTCGGCATGCTCGGCATGCTCGGCATACCAGCGGCACCCCTTGGCGCACTTCTGTACCTCCGCGACGGACGAGGCGAAGGTGGTCCGCCAAACCCCCGGACCCCGGCGCGCGGACCCGACGACGGGCCCCGTTCCCGGGTGGGAACGGGGCCCGTCGAGGGGTAGCGACGTGGCGCTGCGCGGGCGTACCCGTCAGCTCGGTGACGCGTTCTGCCGCACGTTGCCGACCGAGTCCTGGGCCTGACCCTGCACCTGTTCGGCCGCGGCGCGGCCTTCCTCGGCGACGGTCCGGCCGGCGTCGGTGGCGGTGGAGCGCACCGACTCGACGGCCTCCTGCGCGGGCTGCGCGAGGTTGTCCTTCATCTCGGCCGCCACCTGCTTGGCCGCCTCCGCAACGGGCTGTCCCGCCCGGTCCTTGGCCTGGCTCGCCAGTTCCTGCTCGCGCCTGCTGGCCGGGAGCAGCGACGAGATCAGCCACCCGGCGCCGAAGGCGATGAGCCCCGCGGCGAGCGGGTTGCCCTGGGTCTGCTGGCGCAGCGCGTGTGGCGCGTCCGCCACGGCGCCCGCTGCCGTCGACGCCGCGTCGGAGACGCTCGACGCCGCCGACGAGGCCGTGTCCGAGACGCTCGACGCCGCCGTGGACGCGCTGCCGGAGACCGAGCCGGCCACCTGGCCCGCGGTGTCGCGCATGCCGCCGCCCTGCCCTCCCCAGCTGCTCCCGGTGCTCGACTGAAGGGGGTTGCTGCCCATCACCTTGTCCTTCCAGCGGCTCGCGGTGCCGCGGACCCGCTCGACGCGACGTTCGACGATGCGCCCCGGTGTCACCTTCTCGGTCAGAGCGTCGACGTTCGTGCTCAGGTTCGCCTGCGTGCGCTCGATCTCCCGGCGGATCTGGTCGGGGTCGTCGGTGTTGACGGCCGCGCCGGTGCCGGGGGCCGGCTGTCCGCTCAGCCCGTAGTTCTCGCGGGTTCCGTAGTTCTCGGTCACGGCGTGTCTCCTCGGTGGCCCTTGAGGGCGTCGGGAACGTTGCTGAGGGTGTCGACGGTGCGTTCCGGCTTGGGGTGCACCTCACGGAACTTGCTGCGCCCGGTCGTGTAGAGCACCGCGGCGATCACCGCCCACACCGCCGCGACGATGAGCCCGGCCCAGCCGGCGTCCATCACGTTCGACAGACCGGCCCAGGCGGCGATCGACAGGAACAGCAGGACGAAGTAGCCCGCCAGAGCGGCACCGCTGAAGGCTCCGGCCGCCTTGCCGGTCTTCGTGGCCTCCTGCTTGAGCTCGGCCTGGGCGAGCGCCAGCTCCTGACGCATGAGCGTCGACAGGTCGCGGGTGACGTTGCCGACCAGCTCACCGACGGGCACACCGGCCACGTCGGGTGCCGGCGAGCCGACCCCGGTGGTGCCCGATGCGTGGCGTCCGGCGTCGGGGTGCACTCCGGCCGGCGGCGGAAATGCGCCCGCGGTGCCGGTCGGCGGAATCGGGGCGGTCATCGCGACTGCCCCTGCTGCGGGTCGCCCGGGTACCGGGGACCGTCGTGACCTGCGGTGGTGCCGCGCTCCACGTCCTCGACGTACTCACCGACCGTCGTCGCGCTCGAGCGCGGTGCGGGCGGCACCGTGGGGGGCACGCCCGGACCGGACGGAGCGGGGTAGCCGCCGCCGGCGGGCGGGCCGCCGGGAGCCGGGTAGCCACCCGGTCCGCCGGGAGGCGGGCCGCCGGGAGCCGGGTAGCCACCGGGCGCCGGGGGCGGCGGTGCGCCGCCGGGACCGCCGAGCGGCGGACCGTAGCCTCCGCCCACGGGGGGCGGGGGATAGGACGGCGCCGGCGGCGCGGCCGGGTACCC
>NZ_JAAXKY010000245.1 GCF_012911925.1 Pseudonocardia xinjiangensis
GGGTGTGGGCCGTCCGCTTCCAGAGGGCCAGGTGGGGGTCGGTGCGGGGGTCGCGATGTTCCATCGCGTACGCGAGCCCGACGCCGCGCATGCTGGTGAAGAGCAGGTCGCGGACGTCCGGATAGCGCGGGTGCCCGGTCAGCGCCGTGCCGAAGAACCGGTCCAGCCCGCCGCGGATGGCGGCACCGATCTCACGTTCCTGGGGGAGGAGAGCGGCGCGCAGCTCCGCGTTGGTGCGGGCCGCGGTCCACAGCTCGACGGCGGCCCAGAAGTGCGGCTCGGAGAAGGTCTCCCACATCAGCTCGATGGCGCGGTCCAGCCGCTCGGCTCCCGACAGCCCGCCGGCGAGGCTCTCGATCCGCTCGCCGTTGCGCCGGAGCCGTTCGGTGGCCAGGTGCCGGGACGCGGCGACGAGGAGCTGTTCGCGGGAGGGGAAGTGGTGCAGCAGCCGGCCGCGCGAGACCCCGGCGCGGGCCTGGATCTGCAGGGTGGTGGCGCCGGCGTACCCCGACTCGACGAGACACGCGACCGCCGCGTCCAGGATGCGTGCGCGGCTCGTGGCCGTGCGTTCCTCACGACGCCCGCGCGGGGCGGCGGGGGAGGACGCATCGACGGGGGACGACATGCCAGCGAAGGATAGTGGGTGGCGGTCTGCGTGATCCTTTCCGCGGAGCCGGCGCAGCCCTACGGTGCACGCATGAAGCGGTACGACTGGCTGCGCCGGATCGAACAGCTCGACCCGGAGGCAGACCACCTCGAGATCTACCGCATCAGCGTCAGCCACGAGTTCCCTTGGGACTACACCCAGTCGTTGTCGTTCGCGCTGTTCCGGACCTATGCGGTGCCGACCATCGGCGCGCTGCTGGCGTCGACCGGCGAGCTCACCGAGCGGGTGCAGAAGCGCTACGACGACACCTGCCTCATCCTCGACGCCGTACTCGAGCACGGGTTCGCCGCCCCGGAGGGCCGGACCGGGATCCGTCGGATGAACCAGATGCACGGCGCGTACGACATCTCGAACGCCGACATGCTCTACGTGCTCTCGACGTTCGTCACGGTGCCGATCCGCTGGATCGACGAGTTCGGCTGGCGCCGCCTCTCGGAGCACGAGAAGGTCGCCGCGGCCCACTACTACCGTCGGCTCGGCCGGCACATGGGCATCACCGGCATCCCGTCAGGCCACGAGGAGTTCGCCGCACATCTCGACGCCTACGAGGCCGAGCACTTCGCCTACGACCCCGCCGCCCGGGCGGTCGCCGACAGCACGCTGGCGCTGCTCGGGACGTTCCCGCCCAACGACCGGGCACCGGCGCGGCTGGTCCGGCGGTTCTCCTACGGGCTGATGGACGACCGGCTGCGGGCCGCGCTGCGCTACCCGCGGATCTCCGTGTTCGAGCAGGCGCTGGCGCGGCGGATGGTCTGGCTGCGCGGGCGGGTCGTGCGGTTCATGCCGCCGCGGGAGGAGCCGTGGTTCGTCCGGCAGTCGGCGAACATCCGCAGCTACCCCGACGGCTACGACGTGAGCGGGCTGGGCACGTTCCCGCGCTGACGGCCCGACCCCTCAGGACGGTGGCGGCCCGCTCGTGGTGCCGATCCGCAGCGTGACGGGCAGCAGCAGGTCCGGGGGGTGGCCGCCCGCGACGAGCTCCATCGCGGCCTCGGCGGCGGCGCGGCCCTTCTCGTCGCTCGGCTGCACCACCGTGGTGAGGCGGGTGGCGCCCAGCCAGGACAGGTCCGCCCCGTCGAACCCCGCGACGCTGACGTCCTCCGGCACCCGCAGCCCCAGGGCCGCCGCGGCCTGCAGCACGCCGGCGGCGAGGACGTCGCTCTGGGCGATCACGGCGGTGGCGCGGCGGTGGGCCGGCACGTCGAGCAGCACCCGTGCGGCGGCGGCGCCCTCGGCGACGGCGTTGCTGGCGGTCTCGAACGCGGGCACCGGCCCGAAGACGTCCTCCACACCCTCCAGCCGGTGGCGCACGTCGCGGTAGTGGGCGCGGGACCGCCTGGCGGCGTCGATGAAGCCGCGGCGCCCGTCGAGCCGCAACGGCATCGCGAGGATCTCGACCCGGCGGTGGCCGAGGTCGTGCAGATGCCGGGCGAGATCACGGGTGCCGCGCCGGTCGTCGATGTCGACGAGCACGACGCCGTCCACCACCGGGCCCTCGACGACGACGATGGGCACCCCGCGGGAGCGGAGCTGGTCGAGCGCCGGGTCGTCCTCGAGGCCGCAGGTGGCGAAGATCGCGGCGTCGAGGGGGATGCGGCCGATCTGTTCGGTGGAGGGGCGCCCGGTGTCGCCGGCGAGCAGCAGCAGCCCGACGCCGTGCGATCCGAGCACCTCGGTGATCCCGTCGAGGAGCTGGATGGCCACGGGGTCGCGGAAGGCGTAGAGCAACCGCTCCCCGACGAACGCGCCGATCACCCCGCTGCGGCCGCGACGCAGCGAGGCCGCGAGGGGGTCGGGTCCGGCGTAGCCGAGCTCGGCCGCGGCCGAGAGCACCCGCTCCCGCGTGCCGGGCGTGACCCGTGGGCTGCCGGAGAACGCCAGCGACGCCGTCGAGGGCGAGACCCCGGCATGCGCCGCGACGGCTGCGAGCGTCGGGCGGGTGGACACGCACGAACGGTAGCGGTGCCGCCCGATTACGGGTTGAGCCCGGCCGGGTCGGACGCGTACCGTCAACGGCGATCGAATCGATTCGACGAGGAGCGCATGTGACGACGACCGGGGTTCTACCCGCCGCCGAGACCCTCCGTGCCCGCACGGCCGCCGTCATCGCGTTCGGGATGAACGGCCTCGCGTTCGCCTCGTTCATCTCCCGCACGCCGTCCATCCAAGGGGTGCTGGGCCTGTCCCTCGGCCAGCTCGGACTGCTGCTGCTGTGCGTGTCCGGTGGTGCCGTCGCCGGGCTCCCGCTCTCCGGGCCGATCGTGCACAAGCTCGGACCGGCTCGCGCCGTGCTCGCGGGCTCGCTGACGGTCAGCCTCGGGCTGGCCCTGCTGATCGTGGGCCTGTTCGCCGGGGTGGTCGCGCCGGCGGCGATCGGGCTGGTCTTCACCGGTCTGGGCGTCGGGGTCTGGGACGTCGCGATGAACGTCGAGGGCGCCGACGTCGAGCGCAGGCTCGGTCGTCCGCTCATGCCCCGGCTGCACGCGGCGTTCAGCCTCGGCACGGTGGCAGGCGCCGGGGTGGGTGCCGCGTCGGCCGCCACGGGCGTGCCGATCGAGGTCCAGCTGATCGTGGTCGCCCTGCTGATCCCCGTCGTGGTCACCGTCGCGACCCGCCGTTTCCTGCCCGTCCCGGTGTCCACCGAGGAGGAGAAGGCCGCGGGTTCCGGGGTGCTCGCGGCCTGGCGCGAGCCGCGCACGCTGCTGATCGGCCTGCTGGTGCTCGGGTTCGCGTTCACGGAGGGCTCGGCCAACGACTGGATCGCGCTGGCGCTGGTGAAGGGCTACGGCACGAGCGAGGCGCTCGGAGCCGTGGCGTTCGGGCTCTTCGTCAGTGCGATGACGGCCGCGCGCTGGGTGGGGGTCCCGGTGCTGGAACGGTTCGGGCGGGTCGTCGTGCTGCGCGCCACCGCGGTGTTCGCGCTGCTCGGCCTGCTGCTGGTGGTGTTCGGCGGGTCCACGCCGGTCGCGCTCTGTGGTGCCCTGCTCTGGGGGGTCGGAGCATCACTGGGCTTCCCCGTCGGGATGAGCGCCGCGGCGGACGACCCGGCCCGAGCCGCCGCCCGCGTCTCGGTGGTCAGCTCGATCGGCTACACGGCGTTCCTGGCAGGACCGCCGCTGATCGGGCTGCTCGGCGAGCACATCGGCATCCTGCGCGGGCTGTTGGTCGTGCTCGGGGCGTTGGCGCTGGGGCTTCTCGTCTCGGGGGCCACCAAGCCGTTGCCGGTCGGGGAGCCCGTCGACCGCTGATTGCCACCCGGGCTGGCTCGAGGCCCAGGTTACGGTCGCTTTTCCGGGTCGATTCGGGTCTTGACGGCGGCCGATCTGGGGCGAACTCTGTTGCGAGTCGTGCACCACGTTCCGCACAGCGCTCCGGAGAACAGCATGATCCACGTCTGCGCGCTCGACGAACTTCCTCGCGGTAGCGCCCGCCGCCTCCCACTCAGCCCGCCGGTCTCGGTGTTCCACACCGCGGACGGCGAGCTCTACGCCATCGACGACACGTGCACCCATCAGGACGCCTCGCTCGCCGACGGCTGGCTCGAGGGCTGCGAGGTCGAATGCCCCTTGCACGCCGCGATCTTCGACCTGCGCACCGGTGAGCCCGACGGCCTGCTCGCGCGCGAGCCGGTCCGCACGCACCGGGTGGTCGTCGAGGCCGATGCCGTCTACGTCGTCCTATCCGCGTCAGACGCACTCGAAGCAGCGTCGTGAGCGGCCCCCGGGTCGTCGTCATCGGGGCCGGGGTGGTGGGTGCGGCTGTCGCCGACGAGCTCACCGCCCGCGGCTGGACCGACGTCACCGTGCTCGACCGGGGCGCGTTGCCGCTCCCGGGCGGGTCGTCGTCCCACGCTCCGGGTCTGGTGTTCCAGACCAACCCGTCGAAGACCATGGCCGGCTTTGCCCGCTACACGGTGGAGAAGCTGTCCGCGCTGGACGGGCCGTGGTGCTTCAACGCCGTCGGCGGCCTGGAGGTCGCAACGACACCGGAGCGGCTCACCGACCTGCGCCGCCGGCACGGCCTGGCCACGAGCTGGGGCATCGAGTCGCGGCTCGTCGACCCGGACGAGTGTGCGGCCCTGCACCCGCTGATCGGCGCCGACCGGGTGCTGGGCGGGTTCCACACACCTACCGACGGGCTGGCCAAGGCGCCACGGGCCGTCGCCGCGCAGCTCGCCAGGGCCACGGACCGCGGTGCGCGCGTCCTCGGCAACCACCGGGTGCTCGACGTGCTGTCGGAGAGGGGCCGCGTCACCGGCGTCCGCACCGACCACGGTGACGTGCCGGCCGATCTCGTCGTCTCCGCCACCGGTTTCTGGGGGCCGCAGACGGGCGCACTGGTCGACCTGACGATCCCGCTGCTGCCGATGGCCCACCAGTACGTGACGACCACGCCGGTGGCCGCGCTGGCCGGACGCAACACCGATCTCGCCGAGGCGAGCGCGCCGATCCTGCGTCACCAGGACCGCGACCTGTACTTCCGTGAGCACGTCGACCGCGTCGGCATCGGCTCCTACGCGCACCGCCCGCTGCCCGTCGACCTCGACGCCCTGCCGGTGGAGGGCATGCCCAGCGTCCTCGACTTCACCCCCGAGGACTTCGCGCCGTCCTGGTCCGATGCCCGCGAGCTGCTACCGGCGCTGCGGGACGCGGGGATCGACACCGGTTTCAACGGTATCTTCTCCTTCACCCCCGACGGGATGCCGCTCATCGGCGAGCACCCCGGGCTGGCCGGTTTCTGGGTGGCCGAGGCCGTCTGGGTGACCCACTCCTGCGGCGTCGGGCAGGCGCTCGCGCGCTGGCTGGTCGACGGCGAACCCGGCGTCGACGTGCACGAGTGCGACCTCAACCGGTTCGAGGAGGCGCAGCTCGCACCGTCCTATGTGGAGACGCGCAGCGCGCGGAACTTCGTGGAGGTCTACGACATCCTGCATCCGCTGGAGCCGCCCGCGCAGCCGCGGCCGCTGCGGGTGAGCCCCTTCCACCCGCGCCAGGTGGAGCTCGGGGCCGTGTTCCTGGAGGGTGCGGGCTGGGAGCGACCGCACTGGTTCGAGGCCAACGCCGAGCTGCCCGAGGTCGGACGGATCCCGCGTCGCGGGGAGTGGGCGAGGCGGTTCTGGTCGCCGATCGCGGGGGCCGAGGCACTGGTCACGCGCGACCGGGTGGCGATGTACGACATGACCCCGCTCAAGCGCCTGGAGGTCACCGGCCCCGGCGCGCTGGATCTGTTGCAGCGGCTCACCACCAACAACCTGGACAAGAAGCCGGGCGCGGTCACCTACACCCTGCTGCTGGAACCGTCCGGCGGCGTGCGCAGCGACCTCACCGTCGCGCGGCTGGGCGAGCAGCGGTTCCAGGTGGGCGCCAACGGCAACCTGGATCTCGACCGGCTCACCCGCGCGGCGGGCGACGACGTCGTCATCCGCGACATCACCGGCGCCACCTGCTGCATCGGGCTGTGGGGGCCGCGGGCCCGCGACGTGCTCGCCTCGGTCACCCGCGACGACGTGTCCCACGCCGGGTTCGGCTACTTCCGGGCCCGCCGGATCCACGTCGGCGGCGTGCCCGTCACGGCCATGCGGCTGTCGTACGTCGGTGAGCTGGGCTGGGAGCTGTACGCCAGCGCCGAGCTGGGGCTGCGGCTGTGGGACGTGCTGTGGGACGCCGGGCAGCGCCACGGCGTGATCGCCGCGGGGCGCAGCGCCTTCAACTCGCTGCGGCTGGAGAAGGGCTACCGCAGCTCCGGCACCGACATGACCACCGAGCACGACCCGTACGAGGCCGGGCTGGGCTTCGCGGTGCGTCCCGGCTCCTACGTCGGCAGTGCGGCGATCGCCGGGCGGGAGAATCCGGCGCGGCGGCTCGTCCCGCTGCTCCTCGACGACCCGGCCGACGTCGTCATGGGCAAGGAGCCGGTGTGGCACGCCGGTGCGCCCGCCGGGTACGTCACCAGCGCGGCCTACGGCTACACGATCGACGCGAGCATCGCCTACGCGTGGCTGCCTGCGTCGGCCGCGGAGCCCGGCACCCCGGTGCAGGTGGAGTACTTCGGCGAGCGGCTGCCGGCGGTGGTGGCCGCCGAGCCCCTCTTCGACCCCGAGATGAAACGGATCAAGGCATGACCGCCCATGACGTGATCGTGGTCGGGCTGGGCGGGAT
>NZ_JAAXKY010000246.1 GCF_012911925.1 Pseudonocardia xinjiangensis
CTCGGTGGGAGCGGGCGGCACCTCGGGGGAGGGCACCGGCGGGACCGGCACCGGCAGGTCCGGCTGGTGCAGCAGCCCGGGCGCGTCGCGGCCCGCGGCGGGGCGGGTGGCGCCGAGGTAGTCGTCGCCCGGGTAGCGGACGAAGGCTGTGCGCACCGGCTTCCCGAACGTCGGAGCGTTGATCATCCGGCCGTTGCCGAGATAGAGCCCGACGTGGTGCACGCGGCGGGGCACCCCGTAGAACACGAGGTCGCCCGGTTCCAGCGGGGCGCCGGCCGGCACGTGCGGCCCTTCGTAGTACTGCGTGTGCGCGGTCCGGGGCAGCGAGATGCCGGCGTAGTCGTAGGCGGCCGTGGTGAGGCCGGAGCAGTCGAAGCCCGCCTCGCCTGCCTGCGGGCCGTCGCCGCCCCACACGTAGGGCAGGCCGCGCTGGGCCAGCGCGAAGGCGATCGCCACGGCCGCCGCGGTGCCGGGCTTCGCCGTGGTGGTGATCCTCGGCAGCGCCGGTGTGCGGACGGCGGGAAGCGCCGCTGCGGACGGCCGGGCCGCGGGCGGGGCGACGCTGCCCGGAGCCGTGAGGTCCGCGAGCGGGAGCCCGAGAGCCACCGATCCGGTGCCGCCATGGCGGCCCCCGATGATCCGCGAGCCCGAGGCGACGGGCCGGACCGGCACCGTGGCGGCCGGGCCCGGGGCCGACGTCGCAACCGACGGGGTGACGCCGGGCGGAGGTGTGGGCGCCGTGCCGGACGGGACGGCGAGCAGCGTGCCCGTGAGCAGAACGAGAATCCCGACGGGTGTCGCGCGGACAGGTGAACGGCGGTTCCTCGTCGTCACGACTCGCTTCCTCTGTCCCTGATCACGTAGCCCGATCGTGCCCTCGCCGCCACCCGTGCGCCAGACCGGTCGCCGCAACCCGGGAAACCTGTCGGCAATCCGTCAGCACCGCGACAGCGCGGGTTCGGCAGGGGCACGATGACGGCATGGTCTTCACCGACGCGCGCGAAACCGCTCGGATGCTGCGGGAGAAGGAGGTATCGGCCCGCGAGGTGCTCGCCGCGCACCTTGCGCAGATCGAGCGCTGCAACCCGGAGATCAACGCGGTTGTGACGCTCGTCGCCGATCGGGCGGCGGACGAGGCGGCGGCCGCCGACGAGCGGCTGGCCCACGGCGAGGAGGTCGGGCCGCTGCACGGCCTGCCGGTGGCGCACAAGGACGTGCACGACACGGCCGGGATCCGCACCACGTTCGGCTCGCCGTTGCTGGCCGACAACGTTCCCGCGCGCGACGCGCTGGTCGTGGAGCGGATGCGGGCCGCCGGCGTGATCACGATCGGCAAGACCAACGTGCCGGAGTTCGCGGCAGGAAGCCACACGGTCAACCCCGTCTTCGGGGCGACCCGCAACCCCTACGACCTCGGCCGCTCGGCCGGGGGGAGCAGCGGGGGAGCCGCGGCGGCGCTCGCCTGCGGCATGCAGCCGCTCGCGGACGGGAGCGACATGGGCGGGTCGCTGCGCAACCCTGCGTCGTTCTGCAACGTGGTCGGCCTGCGCCCCACGCTGGGCCGGGTGCCGACGTGGCCGACCGCGGCGCCGTGGTCGAGCATCTCGGCCACCGGGCCGATGGCTCGCACGGTCTCCGATGTCGCACTCCTGCTCGGCGTGCTGGCCGGACCCGATCCCCGCGCCCCGGCAGCTCTCGACACTCCCGGGTCGGCGTTCGCCGCCGAGCCGGCCACCGACGTCCGCGGACTGCGTGTCGCACTGGCGCCCGACCTCGGTGGCGCGGTGCCGGTCGACCCGGCGGTCCGGGCGGTGATCGAGCGGGCCGGGGGCGTCTTCGAGGAGCTGGGATGCGTGGTCGAACCCGCCTGCCCCGATCTCACCGGCGCCGACGAGGCCTTCCGGACGTTGCGGGCGTGGCAGTTCGACACCACCTACTCCGCGCTGCTCGACGAGCACCCCGACGCGTTCAAGGCGTCGCTGCGCGACAACATCCTCGCCGGTCGGAAGCTCACCGGGACCGATGTCGGCCGCGGCTTCGCCCTGCAGGCCGCGGTGCAGGAGCGCGTGCGGGAGTTCTTCGGCCGCTACGACGCGCTCCTCGCGCCGGTGAGCCAGGTGCCGCCGTTCCCGGTCGGGTGGGAGTACCCGACCGAGGTGGCCGGCGTGCCCATGCGCGACTACCTGGAGTGGATGGCCTCGGCCTACCTGATCTCCGTCACGGGCTCCCCGGCGCTGTCGGTGCCGGCGGGGTTCACGTCCGACGGCCTGCCGGTCGGCGTCCAGATCATCGGTCCGCGCCGCGGCGAGAACGGGCTGCTGCGGATCGGCCGGGCGTTCGAGCAGGCCACGGGCCACGGGCTCGTCCGCCCCGCCGTCGCCACTGCGTAGTGATCCTCGCCTGGTGACAGGGCTGCCGGTGCGGCCGGAAGGAGCAGCGCTGGCAGGATGACGCGGTGGTAGGCACCCGGATCCGTGCACTGCGCACCGCGCGTGGCATCACCGTCACCGAGCTCGCGCGCCGGGCCGCGGTGTCCACCGCGTTGATCAGCCAGGTCGAGCGAGAGCTGGCCGACCCCAGCCTCGTGACCGTCCGCAAGATCGCCCGCGCGCTCGACGTACCGCTGTTCAGCCTCTTCGAGGAGTCCGAACCCGCGGACGTCGCGGTGGTACGGAGCGACGCCCGGATCCACGTGCAGTCCCCTGGCGGTGGCATCGCCTACTCCCGCGTCTCGCCGGGACGCGGCCGCCTGGAGGTGCTGCACGGCGTGCTCTCGCCGGGCGGGGCGTCAGCGGCGGAACCCTGGTCGCACCCCAGCGAGGAGTGCGCGCTCGTCACCGCCGGCAGGCTCGTGGTCGAGGTGGCAGGCGCCGAGCGCGCGCTCGACGTGGGCGACAGCTGCTACTTCGACTCCCGCCTGCCGCACCGCTACGTCAACCCCTACCGCGAGCAGGCCGAGTTCGTCGTCTCGATCACGCCACCCGGCTACTGACCCCGCTCAGTCCTCGAGGTCGTCGGAGTCGTCACGGGCGAGGAAGCTCGCCAGCCGTTCCACCGCGTCCTCGAACGCCGGGTTCTGGTCGACGAAGGCCCGGAGCCGGTCGGCCAGCCACTCGACGCTGACCTGCTCCTCGCCTCGGCGCTCGGTGAGCTCCTCGATGCCGCGGTCGGTGAAATACACGCCAGACAGGCTAGCGCGGCGCCAGACGGTGCGAGCCGCACCCGGGCGCCCCGGTGAGGGCGCCGGTGTGCGGCTCGCACCGATCCCGACGAGTTACCGGTCGCTGAGCGCCGTGTCGATCAGTGCCTTCTGCTCGACCTCGTGCACCTTGGACGAACCCGGCGCGGGAGCCGCCATCCGCCGCCGCGAGACCCGCCGGAACCCGACGAGCCGGGGCAGCATCTCCGGCAGCACCAGCCCGAAGAACGGCCAGGCGCCCTGGTTGGCCGGCTCCTCCTGCACCCAGCGGATGTCCTCCGCGTTGGGGTAGCGCTCGAGCACCGCGGCGAGCTGGCGGTCCGGCACCGGGTAGAGCTGCTCGATGCGCACGATCGCGGTGTCGTCGATCTCCTGCTTGTCGCGGGCGGCCGCGAGCTCGTAGTAGATCTTGCCGCTGCACAGCAACAGCTTGCGGACGCCGGAGGCGGGACCGTCGGTCTCGCGGAAGCGCGGGTCGTCGATCACCGAGCGGAACCGGCCGCCGGTGAAGTCGGACACCGGGCTCACGACGGCCCGGTTGCGCAGCATCGACTTCGGCGTGAAGACGATCAGCGGGCGGCGCACCCCGTCCATCGCGTGCCGGCGCAACAGGTGGAAGTAGTTGGCGGGCTCCGAGGGGAGCGCCACCGTCATCGATCCCTCCGCGCACAGCTGCAGGAACCGCTCGATGCGGCCCGAGGAGTGGTCGGGCCCCTGGCCCTCCAGCCCGTGCGGCAGCAGCATCACGAGGTCGGCCGTCTGGCCCCACTTCGCCTCACCGGAAGAGATGAACTCGTCGATGATCGACTGGGCGCCGTTGACGAAGTCGCCGAACTGCGCCTCCCACGCCACGAAGGCGTTGGGGTTGGCCACCGAGTAGCCGTACTCGAACCCGACGGCCGCGAACTCCGACAGCGCCGAGTCGTAGGGCAGGAAGCGATCCTGGTCCTCGGCGAGGTTGCGGAGCGGGTAGTACTCCTCACCCGTCTTGCGGTCGATCACCACGGAGTGGCGCTGCACGAACGTGCCGCGGCGGGTGTCCTGGCCCGACAACCGGATGAGCTTGCCGTCCATCGCGAGCGAGCCCAGCGCGATCAGCTCGCCGAACGCCCAGTCGATGCCGCCCTCGCGCGACATCTGGTAGCGCCGCTGCAGCACCGGCTTGACCCGCTGGTGCACCGTGAAGCCCTCAGGCAGCTCCACGTGCACGTCGCCGAGGCGGTGCACGACCTCCACCGACACCGAGGTGTCGAGGTCGACGGGCACCGACTGCTCCTGCTCGACCGACGGGCTCGGCGTCGCCGGTGTCTTCTCCAGCTCCCGGACCTCGTTGAAGACGTGCTCGAGCTGGTTGGAGAAGTCGCGCAGCGCGTGCTCGGCCTCCTCCATCGAGATGTCGCCGCGGCCGATCAGCGACTCCGTGTAGATCTTGCGGACGCTGCGCTTGGCGTCGATCACGTCGTACATCGCCGGCTGCGTCATCGAAGGGTCGTCGCCCTCGTTGTGGCCACGCCTGCGGTAGCAGATCATGTCGATCACGACGTCGTTGTTCCACCGCTCGCGGTACTCGACCGCCAGCTTGGCCACCCAGACGCACGCCTCGGGGTCGTCGCCGTTCACGTGGAAGACGGGGGCGTCGATCATCTTCGCCACGTCGGTGGAGTACTGCGACGAGCGGGCGTGCTCCGGCGCGGTGGTGAACCCGACCTGGTTGTTGACCACCACGTGCACGGTGCCGCCGGTGCGGTAGCCGCGCAGCTTCGCGAGGTTCAGCGTCTCGGCCACCACGCCCTGGCCGGCGAACGCGGCGTCGCCGTGGAGCATCAGCGGGAGCACGGTGAACCCGCCCTCGCCCTTGTCGAGCAGGTCCTGCTTGGCGCGGACGATGCCCTCCAGCACCGGGTCGACGGCCTCGAGGTGCGACGGGTTGGACGCCAGCGAGACGACCGTCTCGCCGTCGCCGAACATCCGGAAGTACTTGCCCTCGGCTCCGAGGTGGTACTTCACGTCGCCCGATCCGTGGGCCTGGCCCGGATCGAGGTTGCCCTCGAACTCGCGGAAGATCTGGCTGATCGGCTTGCCGACGATGTTGGCCAGCACGTTGAGCCGGCCACGGTGCGGCATCCCGATGACCACCTCGTCGAGCTCGTGCTCGGCGGCCTTGTCCAGCACGGCGTCCAGCAGCGGGATGACGGTCTCGCCGCCCTCCAGGGAGAACCGCTTCTGCCCGACGTACTTGGTCTGCAGGAACGTCTCGAACGCCTCGGCCGCGTTGAGCTTGCTCAGCACGTACTTCTGCTCGGCCGGGTTGGGCTTCTGGTGCGGGACCTCGATGCGCTCCTGCAGCCAGGTGCGCTGCTCGGGGTCGGCGATGTGCATGTACTCGGTGCCGATGGTGCGGCAGTACGAGTCACGCAGCAGGCCGAGCACGTCGCGCAGCTTCATCCGCTCCTTGCCGCCGAAACCGCCGACGGCGAACTCGCGGTCGAGGTCCCACAGCGTGAGGCCGTGGGAGAGCACGTCGAGGTCGGGGTGGCGGCGCTGGCGGTAGTTCAGCGGGTCGGTGTCGGCCATGAGGTGGCCGCGCGTGCGGTAGGCGTCGATCAGCTCGATGACGCGGGCGGTCTTGTCGACGGCGCCGTCGGGAATGTCCTGCACCCAGCGGATCGGCTCGTAGGGCACCCGCAGGGAGCGGAAGATCCCGTCGTAGAAGCCGTCCTCGCCAAGCAGCAGGGCGTGGACGCGGCGCAGGAAGTCGCCGGACTCGGCGCCCTGGATGATGCGGTGGTCGTACGTCGAGGTCAGCGTGATGATCTTGCTGATGCCGATCTCGGCGAGCCGTTCCTCGCTGGCACCCTGGAACTCCGCCGGGTACTCCATGGCCCCGACGCCGATGATCGCGCCCTGGCCCGTCATGAGCCGCGGCACCGAGTGGTTGGTGCCGAGCGTGCCGGGGTTGGTGAGGCTGATCGTGGTGCCGGCGAAGTCCTCCGACTGCAGGTTGCCGCCCCGCGCCTTGCGCACGATGTCCTCGTAGGCCGACCAGAACTGGGCGAAGTTCATCGCCTCGCAGCCCTTGATCGAGACGACGACGAGCGAGCGCTGGCCGTTCTTGCCCGCGAGGTCGATCGCGAGCCCGAGGTTGACGTGGTCGGGCTGGACGACCGTGGGCTTGCCGTCCTCCTCCACGAAGTGCCGGTTCATCACCGGGAAGTCGGCCAGCGCCTTGACCACCGCGTACCCGATGAGGTGGGTGAACGAGATCTTGCCGCCGCGGGTGCGTGTGAGCTGGTTGTTGATCACCACGCGGTTGTCGGCGAGCAGCTTCGCCGGCACCGCACGCACGCTCGTGGCGGTGGGCACGGCCAGCGAGGCGTTCATGTTCTTGACGACGGCCCCGGCGGCGCCGCGCAGCGCCGTGGAGCTGCCCCCGCCGCTCGTCGGGCTGGGCTTCGCCGCCTGGGAGGTGCTGCCGGCGGCGGGCTTGTCGGAGGCGCCCGTGGTGGTGGCGGAGCTCGTGGCGGGGGTCTTCTCCCCGGCGTCACGCCCGCCCTTCACAGCGGCCCCGCCCTGTGCAGCAGCGGAGCCCTTTGCAGCAGCCGAGCCCTTCGCCGTGGCCGAAC
>NZ_JAAXKY010000247.1 GCF_012911925.1 Pseudonocardia xinjiangensis
CCCCAGCACCCCCCAGCTGCTCGTCGGCTACCACGCCGACGGGTCCGAGACCCGCGCGTTCGACGAGGCCGTCAGCGCGGGTGGCACGGTGCTGCCCCACTACGGCTGGATGTTCCGGGCGCTGGACCGGCTCGGGCCGCGTGGCCTCACGGCAGCCGAGTCGGCGTTACGCACCGAGCAGCGCGCCCGTGGCGTCACGTTCCGGGTGGGCGACGGGGAACCGGACCGGCTCTTCCCGCTGGACCTCATCCCGCGCATCGTCACGGCCGAGGACTGGTCCGGACTCACCGCCGGGCTCACGCAGCGGGTGCGCGCGCTGGAGGAGTTCGTCCGCGACGTCTACGGCAAGCAGCAGATCGTCACCGACGGGGTGATCCCGGCCCAGGTCGTGCGCGACGCGCCGGGCCGCAGCCGCCTCGGGAAGCTCTTCCCCGCCGACGCCGTGCGCATCGCGGTGGCCGGCATCGACCTCGTCCGGGACCGGGCCGACCACTGGCTCGTGCTGGAGGACAACCTGCGGGTGCCCTCCGGCATCGGCTACTCGATCACGAGCAGGCGCCTCGTCCGCAGTGTGATGCCCGACCTGGAGCCACCGGCAGGCGTCGTGGGGCTGGAGCCGGTGCCCGGGCAGCTGCACTCGGCCCTGCTCTCGGCCACCGGGTCCGACGACCCCGCTCTCGGCGAGGTCGCCCTGCTCTCAGCCGGGCCGGCGGACTCGGCGTACTTCGAGCACCGGCTCCTCGCCGAGCGGATGGGCATCCCGCTGGTGACGCCGCGGGACCTGCAGGTCACCGAGGACGGCGTCTACCTCGTGGGCTCCGGCGCCCGGCAGCGGCTCTCCGCCCTCTACCGCCGTCTCGACGAGCGCGCCCTGCTGGGCGCGAAGGGCGCCGACATGCGCCCGATCGGACGAGCACTGTGCAACGCGGTGGCGCGGGGCGACGTCGCGCTGCTCAACGCCATGGGCAACGGCGTGGCCGACGACAAGCTCGTCTACGCGTACGTGCCGCAGATGATCTCCTACTACCTGGGCGAGGACGTCCTGCTCGACAACGTCCCCACCTACCCGTGCGTCGACGCGGACAGCCGCGCCGAGGTGCTCGACCGGCTCGACGAGCTCGTGCTCAAGCCCGTGGACGGCTACGGGGGGCAGGGCATCGTCATCGGGCCGCACGCCGACCGTGCGGAGCTCGCGGATTTGGCCGACGCCGTGCGCGCCGACCCCGCCGGCTGGGTGGCACAGGACCTGGTGCGGCTGTCCACCCACCCGACGTTCTCCGGCGGCGGGCTGGAGCCGCGCGCCGTGGACCTCCGGGCGTTCGTGCTGCAGTCCCGGCTGGGCGACCGCACCCAGGTCGACGTGCTGCCGGCGGCGCTCAGCCGGGTCGCCCCCGCCGGCAGCATGATCGTCAACTCCTCACGTGGCGGCGGGGCGAAGGACACCTGGGTACTGCGCTGACAGCTACCGGGAACGGGCGACTCGCGCACCCGGAACGGGCGACTCGCGCGCGCGGAACGGGCGACTCGCGGGCCCCGCGGCGCTGCCCGAGCACTACGGCGCGGAGCTACCGGCTGATGTGGGAGCCGCAGGCCTCCAACAGAGGCCTGGGGTCGGGGTTCTCCCCCGTCGCCTGGAACACCACGCTGTCGGCACCCACGGCTCCGAGCTGCCCCGCCCAGTCGGCGACCTGCCCCTGCAACCCGGCGGAGGCGGTGTCCAGCTCGATGTACACGACGGTGCGAAACGGCCCGGTCCGGCCGCCCGCTGACCGGCCCTCCGCCACGTGCCTCCGAGCGTCGCGGACCTGGCTCGCCGAGGTGATGCAGTCGAGGATGACGCCGTCGGCGACGTCGCCTGCCAGCCGCAGGGTCTTCGGTCCCCTGCCGCCGATCAGCAGCGGCGGCACGACATAGGGTGGGTACTCGAGCGTCACCTGCTCCAGGTGCACGAAGCGGCCGTCGACGTCGAGGGTCCGGCCGTGCAGCAGGTGGTAGACGGCGCTGCTGTGCTCGCGCAGGAGGGTCATCGGCGACGCGGCCCTGGCCCCCACCTGGGCCATCCAGTCCAGGACGCCGTGCCCGAGCCCGGGCATGAACCGGCCGGGGAACAGCCGGGCGAGCGTGGCGATCTCCATCGCGGTCACGGCCGGGTTGCGCAGCGGGACGGGCAGCAAGCCGATCCCGACGTGCAGCCGCTCGGTCCAGGCGAGCGCCGCGGTGGCCGCGGTGAGCCCGCCCTCCAGGAAGCAGTCCTCCCAGAGCCACAGCTCGCTGACTCCGGCGGCCTCGGCGGCGAGTGCCACCTCACGGAGACGTTCGGGCGGTGACTGCGGACGGAACGTGACGCCGAGAGTCGGTTGTTTCATGGCGCAAGTCCATCATGGTGCGTCCAGAGAGATTCTGGTCACACACTGGAAACAAACCGTGGGTTGCGCAGGCGGGCCACCGCATCGTCCACTCAACCTTCGACGTCCGGACGCTCCGGGCGCCGACGAGCGAGAGGACGCGCGCATGTGCGGTATCGCCGGTGAGATCCGGTTCGACGGCGGTGATCCCGATGTGGAAGCCGTCGCCCGGATCACCGCCGAGATGCACCGCCGTGGGCCCGACGGGTCGGGGGTGTACTCGACCGGTGCGATCGCGCTCGGCCACCGCCGGCTGAAGATCATCGACCTCTCCGAGCGCGGGGCCCAGCCGATGGTCGACCCCGAGCTCGGGCTGGCCGCCGTGTTCAACGGGCTCATCTACAACTACCGGGAGCTGCGCAAGGAGCTGGAGGGCGCCGGGTACCGCTTCTTCTCCACGTCCGACACCGAGGTCCTGCTCAAGGCGTTCAAGCACTGGGGCCCGGCGTGCGTCGAACGCTTCCTGGGCATGTTCGCCTTCGCCGTGGCCGACCGCGACACCGGCGTGCTGACGCTGGGCCGCGACCGGCTGGGCATCAAGCCGCTCTACCTCACCGAGGGCTCGGGACGGCTGCGGTTCGCGTCCTCGCTTCCCGCGCTGCTCGAGGGCGGCGGCATCGACACCTCGATCGACCCGGTCGCCCTGCACCACTACATGAGCTTCCACTCGGTCGTGCCGGCTCCGCGCACCATCCTCAGCGGCGTGCGCAAGCTCCCCCCGGCCACCGTGCGGACGATCCGGCCCGACGGCACGAGCACCGACCACGTCTACTGGCGCCCGGAGCACACCCGCCGTCCCGAGCACGCCGGGATGACCGCACGCGACTGGCGCGACGCGGTGCTGGAGTCGCTCAAGGTCGCGGTGCGCAGGCGCATGGTGGCCGACGTCCCCGTCGGCGTGCTGCTCTCCGGCGGGCTCGACTCATCGCTGGTCGTCGCCCTGCTCGCCGCCGAGGGCCAGACCGGCCTCAAGACGTTCAGCGTCGGGTTCCACGCCGCGGCGGGCGAGGCGGGCGACGAGTTCGAGTACTCCGACCTCGTCGCGGAGCACTTCGGCACCGACCACCAGCAGATCCTCGTCGACCCCGCGCGGATGCTGCCCGCCGTGGACGAGGCCATCACGGCGATGGCCGAACCGATGGTCAGCCACGACTGCGTGGCGTTCTACCTCCTGTCGCAGGAGGTGTCGAAGTCGGTCACGGTCGTGCAGTCCGGGCAGGGCGCCGACGAGGTGTTCGCCGGGTACAGCTGGTACCCGCCGCTGGCAGGCGTGGCCCGGGACCGGGGGGTCGCGGCCTACGCCGAGCAGTTCACCGACCGGCCCCACTCCGACCTCGCGGGCATCCTCGAACCGGAGTGGCTGCTCGACCACGACCCGAGCCGTGCGTTCATCGCCGAGCACTTCGGCGCGCCGGGTGCCGACGAGACACTCGACGCCGCGCTCCGGCTGGACTCCACGGTCATGCTGGTCGACGACCCGGTGAAGCGCGTGGACAACATGACGATGGCGTGGGGCCTGGAGGCCCGCGTCCCCTTCCTGGACCACGAGCTCGTGGAGCTGGCCGCGGCCTGCCCCCCGGATCTCAAGCTCGCCCACGGCGGCAAGGGTGTCCTGAAGGAGGCCGCCCGCGGGGTGGTCCCCGACGGGATCATCGACCGGCCGAAGGGGTACTTTCCGGTGCCGGCGATCCGACACCTCGAGGGACCGTTCCTCGACCGGGTACGCGACGCCGTCACCGACCCCGTGGCGAAGGCCCGCGGTCTGGTGCGCCGGGACTGGTTGGACACAATGCTCGCCGATCCGAACACCGCGCGAACCAACCTCGGATCGAATGCGTTGTGGCAGGTGGCGCTGCTCGAGATGTGGCTTCAGGAGAGGGGGCTGTAGGGAATGGATCAGGTAGGGGTGTCGGACTTCACCGAGCGGCGACTCGCGCGGCTGGCAGGCGGTGCCGACGCGCACCTCGCCGCTGCCCCCTACGGCCATCTGTTCCCCACCGCCTATCTCAATCCGGTGCCCTCGCCCGACGGAGCGATGATCGCCTGGGTCTCCGACCGCGACGGCAGGCCACGCGCCTGGGTGGCACCGCTGCCCCCCGACGGCGGGCCGATCGTCGAGCCCGACGCCCCACTGCCCACCGACGGCGACGTGCAGGCCCTCACCTGGTCACCCGACGGCACCTGGCTGGCGTGCCAGACCGCCCTGTACGGCGGCGAGCGCACGCGCGTGCAGCTGCTCTCCCCCGACGGCAGCGAGACGCGTGAGCTCGCGCCCGGGGCGGCGGCCGTCACGCTCGGGGCGTGGTCGCACGGTGGCCGCCAGCTCGGCATCACGGTCTTCCCGGAAGGCGCGGGCGACGGGCAGGCCTGCCTGGTCGACCTGCGCGACGGCACCTCCACCGTGCTCGCCGCCGGTCCGGCCGCCAAGGTCTGCGCCGTGAGCGGCGACGGCAGGCGCGCGGTGGTCCGGCTCGGGCGCCGCGGCGAGCGCCGTCTCGAGCTGGTCGACCTGCGCTCCGGTCGCCGCACGGAGCTCCTACCCGGCGGCGCCACCGTCGCCGACGCGCGGTTCGGCGTCACCGGCCGTCAGCTCTACGTCCACACCGACGCGGGCCGCGAACGGCCCGCGCTGCTCGCGGTCACCCTGCGGGGCAGCAGCGGCGTGTCCACCGTCTACCCGATCGCGGAGCGCCCCGACGACGACCTCGACCTCGTGGCGCTCGACCCGGGTGGGGCGCGCGCCGCGCTGGTCTGGAACGTCGACGGGCGCAGCGAGGTGGAGCTGCTCGACCTGCGCTCCGGGATGCTCGAGCCCGTGGTGCCGGTGCCCGGTGACGTCGTCACCGGGCTGGCGTTCAGCCGCGACGGCCATGCCCTGCTCGCCGCCGACGAGGGCCCCACCGTGCCGCCGCACCTGAGCCGGATCGGGCTCGACACGTACGCCGACGCCACGCCGCTCCTGCCGGCGGTGGCGAACGTCGACGACGCGCTCGTGGCGCCCACGCTGCACGAGTTCCGGGCGGAGGACGGCCTCCTGCTGTCCGGGTGGCTGTTCCGGCCATCGGGTGTACTCGGACCGCTTCCCACGCTGCTGTGGCTGCACGGCGGCCCTGAGGCCCAGGAACGGCCCACCTTCCAACCGCTGTTCCAGGCGCTGCTCGCCGAGGGCGTCGCGGTCTTCGCGCCGAACGTGCGCGGCTCGGGTGGTTACGGCCGCAGCTTCGCCTCCGCCGACGACCACGACCGGCGCTTCGTCGCCATCACCGACGTGCGGGCCGCCGTCGGCTTCCTGGTCTCGGCCGGGCTCGCCGACCCGGGCCGGGTCGGTGTCTCGGGCCGGTCCTACGGCGGCTACCTCGCGCTCGTCTCGCTGGCCTGGTTCCCGGAGCTGTTCAGCGTGGGCGTCGACATCTGCGGCATCTCCGACTTCGCCACGTTCTACGCCTGCACCGAGCCGTGGATCGCCGAGGCGGCCACCACCAAGTACGGCCACCCCCACACCGACGCCGCGCTGCTGCGCGAGCTCTCCCCGATCCACCGCATCGACCGGATCACCGCGCCGCTGCTGGTGGTGCACGGCACGCACGACACGAATGTGCCGCTCGTGGAGGCCACTCAGGTGGTGGACGCGCTGCGCGAGCGCGGGGCGTCCCCCGGCTTCCTGCTGTTCCCGGACGAGGGCCATGAGGTGCGCGGCACCGAGAACAAGATGGTGTTCGTCCGTGAGGTGGTGCGGTGGGTCACCGCGCACCTGAACGAGGTCGGGGAGCAGACCGCCTGAGCGGTCCGCACCCCGCTCCCGGCTACTTGCTGAACGACTCGATGGTCGTCCGGCCGTCGGCGTCGGTTCCGAGGACGAACCGGTAGAGCTCGTTGCTGCTACTGCCGTTCTTGTTGACGAACGCCAGGTCGGCCTGCACCGTGTTGCTGCCGGTCTGCCGGGCGTTCCGCACGGTGACCGACTGCACGGTGGCATAGAAGCCGTCGAATGTCGCCCGCCCGTTGGACTCCTGCTGCGCCCTGGGGCTGAGCATCGCCCACGCCGCGTCGGTGTTGCCCGGGAGCAGGGAGTAGTAGGTCTGGACGAACCCGACCGGGTCGCTCGGCGGCGCCTGGTTCGGCGGCGGTGGCTCCGTCCTGGTGGTGGGCTCCGCCGTACGGCTCGGCGTGTGGGTGGGCTCCGTGCGCGGAGTCGTGGGCTCCGCGGTGGGTTCGGGGGTGGCGG
>NZ_JAAXKY010000248.1 GCF_012911925.1 Pseudonocardia xinjiangensis
GCACTGGCGACCCGGCCCTCTCTGTTACGACATTCGGTGCTACTGCTCGGGTGTCGGCCTCACCGCACGTGTTGAGGTGATATCCCGGCGCACCTCAGTACGACGGCAGCGACGGGTCGACCTGCTTGACCCACGCCAGCACCCCGCCGCCCACGTGCACGGCGTCCTTGAAGCCCGCCTTGTGCAGCGCGGACAGCGCCTCGGCGGACCGGGCGCCCGACTTGCAGTGCAGCACCACCGGCTTGTCCTGCGGGATCTCCGACAGCGCCTCTCCCGAGAGGATGCGGTCCTTCGGGATGAGCGTGGCACCCGGGATGCTGACGATCTCGTACTCGTTCTGCTCCCGGACGTCGATCAGCGCGAAGTCCTTGCCCGCGTCGATCATCTCCTTGAGCTCGAGGGCGGTGATCGTGTTGCCGGCCGCCGCGGACTGCGCATCCTCGGAGACCACGCCGCAGAACGCGTCGTAGTCGATCAGCTCGGTGATCTTCGGCGAGCTCGGGTCCTTGCGGATCTTGATGGTGCGGTAGCTCATCTCGAGGGCGTCGTACACCATCAGCCTGCCGAGCAGCGGCTCCCCGATGCCGGTGATCAGCTTGATCGCCTCGTTGACCATGATCGAGCCGATCGACGCGCACAGCACACCCAGCACGCCACCCTCGGCGCACGAGGGGACCATCCCCGGCGGCGGCGGCTCGGGGTAGAGGTCGCGGTAGTTGAGGCCCTTGCCGTTGGGGGCGTCGTCCCAGAACACCGACGCCTGGCCCTCGAAGCGGAAGATCGAGCCCCAGACGTACGGCTTGCCCAGCAGCACCGCGGCGTCGTTCACCAGGTAGCGCGTGGCGAAGTTGTCGGTGCCGTCCAGGATCAGGTCGTAGTCCCGGAAGATGTCGAGCACGTTGGAGCTCTCGAGCCGCGTCTCGTGCAGCCGCACCTCGACGAACGGGTTGATCTCCTTGATGGAGTCGCGTGCCGACTCCGCCTTGGACCGGCCGACGTCGGACTGGCCGTGGATGACCTGCCGTTGCAGGTTGGACTCGTCGACGACGTCGAACTCCACGATGCCGAGCGTGCCGACGCCCGCGGCGGCGAGGTAGAGCAGCGCCGGGCTGCCCAGGCCGCCGGCCCCGACCACCAGCACCTTCGCGTTCTTCAGCCGCTTCTGACCGGCCATCCCGACGTCGGGGATGATGAGGTGGCGGCTGTAGCGCTCCACCTCTTCCTTGGTCAGCTCGGCGGCCGGCTCCACGAGCGGCGGTAACGCCATGGTGGGAACTCCTCGTTCGGTCGTCCTGCGAGATCTTCGATACCTGCTGTTGGCAACACCGGGGCCGGGCCGAATCTTCCCGTACGACCAGTCCTACCAGCGACCCGCGGCAACGGCATCCCACATGCCGGCCACGGCGCGTGCCACCTCGTCAGGCGCCTCGATCTGTGCGACGTGCCCGACGCCGGGGAGCATCAGCAGCCGCGACCCGGGCACCGTCGCGACCGTGCGCCGGGCGAGCCGGGGCGCCACGAGCCGGTCCCGGTCGCCCCACACCACGAGCGTCGGCGCCTTCACCCGGGCCGCCGTGGACCACAGCGACCCCTTACGCAGCCAGCTCGCGATCATCGCCTTCCCGGTGAGCTCGACGGCCTCCCGCGCCCACTCCAGCCGGGCCCTGGCCTCGAACTCCGCGGCCGTCTCCGCGAGCCGGTGCTCGGTGGCGAGGCTCGGGTTGCCGAAGCACAGCCGCACCACCTGGTCGGCCCGGGTCCGGGGGCTCTGCGCCGCCAGCTCCGCGCGGGCCCACCGGCCGAGCACCGGCATCATCGCGAGCACCATCCGCGGGTCCGACAGCCGTCGCGGATCAGGTCTGAGGTCCGGCACCGCGGGCGAGATCAGGGTGAGGGTGCGGACGAGCTCGGGACGCCGCGCCGCCACGGTCATCGCGACGGCGCCGCCGAAGGAGTTGCCCAGCAGGTGCACCGGACGGCCCCGACCGGCCAGGAAGCACAGCAGCGCGTCGGCGTGGCCGGCGGGTGAGTAGTCGCGCGAGGCGAGCGGACGCGACAGCCCGAAGCCGGGCAGGTCGACGGCGACCCCCTCCGCCCGCGTGCCGAGCAGGCCTGCGACGTCGGTCCAGTTCGTGGCCGAGCCGGCCAGCCCGTGGACGTACACGGCCGCCACCCCGTCGGGGCCGGGCGTCTCGCGCACGTGCAACGTGACGCCGCCCGAGGTGACCTCCCGGCCAGGCCACGGCCGCCCGAGCGGATCGCGGCGGGGCATGGTGGCGGGATCGGCGAGCGGCGCCACCTCCGGGGCCACCGGAGCAGGCGGCGCGGTCCGGCCGACGAACGGTCGGACGAAGGCATGCGCGGCGGAGGACACGAACCGAGGAATACCTGATGGACTGCGCGGCGGCCACCCTCGAGCCCTCGCTGCCACTCCGCAGTGGGGTGCGAAAGCCCACGTTCTATACCCCCCTCTGGTATCTTTACCACCAATGGCGCTACCGAAAGGGCGTCGCGCCCGTTGTACAGACGGGAGCAACGGGAGGCGGGGGATGAACGCAGCGGTGCGGCTGTCGGCCTACGCGGCGGCGCTGGCGCTGGCCTTCGGGGCGGCCTGGAGCATCGGCGCAGCCGTCGGCGGGCCTGGCCCCGCGCCCGCACCCGCCGTGGCGGCGCCGCTGCCGACCGGCCCCGACGCGCACGGCGCAGGCGGCCACGCCACCGTCGGCGCCCCCACCGCCGCGGACGGGCACTCCCACCGGGCCGGCGAGATCGTGTCCGCCGGGCTCGTGGACACGGCGGCCGGATACACATTGGTCCCGAAGACCACCACGTACCGTCCCCGGACCTCCGGCGAGCTCGCCTTCACGATCACCGGCTCGGACGGCAGCCCGGTCACGGCGTTCGACGTCGAGCACGAGAAGCGGCTGCACCTCATCGTCGTGCGGCGCGACACCTCCGGCTTCCAGCACCTGCATCCCACGCTCGGCCCCGGCGGCGTCTGGCGCGTCCCGATCACGCTCCCCGAGGCCGGGGTCTACCGCGTCTACGCCGACTTCGTCCCCACCGGCGGCCCCGAGCTCGTCCTCGGCACCGACCTGTTCGCCGCAGGCGACTTCGAGCCGGTCCCGTCAGCTCCCTCCCGGGTGGCGCAGGTCGGCGGCTACCAGGTCCGTCTCGACGGCGATCTCGTCCCCGGCGGCCCGTCGCAGGTCTTCGCCACGGTCAGCAAGGACGGCGCGGCGGTCACCGACCTCGAGCCCTACCTGGGCGCGTTCGGCCATCTCGTCGCGCTGCGCCAGAGCGACCTGACCTACCTGCACGTCCATCCCGACGCCGCCACGCCGACACCCACCGACCGCTCCGGGCCGGGAATCGCGTTCACCGCCGACGTGCCCACCGCCGGCACCTACCGGCTCTTCCTCGACTTCCGGCACGACGGCGCCGTGCGCACCGCCGAGTTCACCGTCCCGACGAGGGAGGCTCGATGAGCAACCTGGCCAGCGAACCGTCGACGGACCGGGCACTGGTCTCCCCCACCACGACCACCGACGGCGCACCGCCCGCCGCCCTGAGCCGGATCGAGCTGAGCATCGGAGGCATGACCTGCGCGTCCTGCGCCAACCGCGTGGAGCGGAAGCTCAACAAGCTCCCCGGCGTCACGGCCTCGGTCAACTACGCCACCGAGAAGGCGCGCGTCGACTACCCGGCCGACCTCGAACCGACGGCCCTCGTCGCGCAGGTGGAGGCGGCCGGCTACACCGCCGCGCTGCCTGCGCCGCCCTCGTCCGAACCCAGTGAGCCACCCGCCGACGCCCCCGACCCGACACGCGCGCTGCGCCACCGGCTGGTCCTCTCCACCGTCCTGGCCGCACCGGTGGTCGCGTTCGCGATGGTGCCGGCGCTGCAGTTCACCTACTGGCAGTGGATCTCGCTCACCCTCGCCGCGCCCGTCGTCGTGTGGGGGGCGTGGCCGTTCCACCGGGCGGCGTGGACCAACCTGCGCCACGGCGCGGCCACGATGGACACGCTCGTCTCGATGGGCACGCTGGCCGCGCTCGGCTGGTCGCTGTACGCGCTCCTGCTCGGCACCGCGGGCACCCCGGGGATGACCCACCCGTTCACCTTCACCGTCGCCCCGGGCGCCGGGGCGGACGCGATCTACCTCGAGGTCGCCGCGGCGGTCACGGTGTTCATCCTGGCCGGGCGGTACGTCGAGGCCCGCTCGAAGCGCCGGGCCGGCGCGGCGCTGCAGGCCCTGCTCGACCTGGGCGCCAAGGACGTCTCGGTGCTGCGTTCCGGTTCCGAGGTACGTATCCCCGTCGGCCGGCTCGGCGTCGGCGACCGGTTCGTCGTGCGCCCCGGCGAGACGATCGCCACCGACGGCGAGGTGGAGGACGGCAGCTCGGCCGTCGACGCGTCGATGGTCACCGGTGAGTCGGTGCCAGCCGAGGTCCGTCCCGGCGACGCGGTCGTCGGCGGCTGCGTCAACGCCGGGGGCAGGCTCGTCGTGCGGGCCACGCGGGTCGGAGCCGACACCCAGCTGGCCAGGATGGCCCGGCTCGTCGAGGACGCGCAGAACGGCAAGGCCGCGGTGCAGCGGCTCGCCGACCGGGTCTCCGGGATCTTCGTGCCGGTGGTGATCGCGATCGCGGTGGCGACGCTGGGGTTCTGGCTGGGCACAGGCGACGGCGCCGCCCCGGCCTTCACCGCCGCGGTCGCCGTGCTGATCATCGCCTGCCCGTGCGCGCTGGGGCTGGCCACACCGACGGCCCTGCTGGTCGGCACCGGTCGCGGCGCGCAGCTCGGCATCCTCATCAAGGGCCCGGAGGTGCTCGAGTCCACCCGGCGGGTGGACACCGTCGTGCTGGACAAGACCGGCACCGTCACCACCGGCGCCATGGAGGTCCGCGGCGTGCACACCGTCGACGGGGTCGAGGAGGACACCGCGCTGCGTCTCGCCGGCGCCGTGGAAGCAGCCTCCGAGCACCCGATCGGCCGGGCGATCGCCGCAGCCGCCGAGACGGCAACCGGGTCCCTCCCCGACGTGGCCGAGTTCGAGAGCCTGCCCGGTCTCGGCGTACGCGGTGTGGTCGCGGAGCTCCTGTCGAAGGACGACGCGGCCGGGGCGGTGGTGGCGCACGCGGTGCTCGTCGGACGTCCGGCGCTGCTCGCGGAGCACGACATCGCGCTGCCCCCCGACCTCGCGGCGGCCCGGGACGCGGCCGAGGCCGGCGGCAACACGGCCGTCGGGGTGGCGTGGGACGGCGTCGCGCGGGCGCTGGTCGTCGTGGGCGACACGGTGAAGCCCACGAGCGCCGAAGCGGTGCGCGAACTGCACCGGCTCGGCCTCACGGCGATGCTGCTCACCGGCGACAACGGGGCCGCCGCACGAGCCGTGGCGGCCGAGGTCGGCGTCGCCGCGGACGCGGTGATCGCGGAGGTGGCGCCGGAGGACAAGGCCGCCGTGGTGAAGCGGCTGCAGGCCGAGGGCAAGGTCGTCGCGATGGTCGGTGACGGGGTCAACGACGCGGCGGCGCTGGCCGCCGCCGACCTCGGCCTGGCCATGGGCACCGGCACCGACGCCGCGATCGAGGCGAGTGACCTCACGCTGGTGCGCGGCGACCTGCTGGACGCCGTCGACGCCATCCGGCTGTCGCGGCGCACCCTCGCCGTGATCAAGGGCAACCTGTTCTGGGCGTTCGCCTACAACGTCGCCGCCCTGCCGCTGGCCGCCGCCGGGCTGCTGAACCCCATGATCGCCGGAGCCACCATGGCGTTCAGCTCGGTGTTCGTGGTGACCAACAGCCTTCGGTTGCGTGGATTCCGCCCTACCCACCGGTAGGGTGTGCACTCCGCCCAGCCGGGCGGACGAACGGAGGCGATCCGCATGTCCGAGACGTCGGCGCCGGCGCAGCGCGGTGGCCGGTTGTCCCGCACAGCACGACGGGCCCAGCTGCTGCTGGCCGCCCGTGACGTGTTCGCAGCCCACGGTTACCACGCCGCCGCGATGGACGACATCGCCGAGCGGGCCGGGGTCAGCAAGCCGGTGCTGTACCAGCACTTCCCCGGCAAGCTCGAGCTCTACCGGGCGCTGCTCACCACCTACGCCGACGAGCTGGTGACCCGCGTGGAGCAGGCCATCGGCACCACCACCGACAACCAGGAGCGCGTCCACGGCGCGGTCAGCGCGTACTTCGACTTCGTGGCGGGCGAGGGCCAGGCCTACCGCCTGGTGTTCGAGTCCGACCTGCGCAGCGAGCCGGAGGCCGCCGCCGTGGTGGACGGAGCCCTGACCCGCTGCATCGACTCGATCGCCGACGCCGTCACCACCGACGCCGGGCTCGACGCCGCCCGCGCCCGGATGCTGGCCGTCGGGCTCGTCGGGCTCAGCCAGGTGGCCGCCCGCTACTGGCTCGACTCCGACCAGGCCGTGCCGCGCGACGAAGCGGTCGCGCTGATGTCCAGCCTGGCCTGGCGCGGGCTCGCCGGTTTCCCGCTCGTCCAGACCTGACC
>NZ_JAAXKY010000249.1 GCF_012911925.1 Pseudonocardia xinjiangensis
GCCCTGCACACCGCGATCGGCGACGAGCGCGGCTCTCCCCGCCCCGCGTTCGTCGCCGCCGTGCTCTCCCTGTCCCGCGGCGCACCACCCTCGGCGGCGGCCGGCTACGACGCGATGCAGCGGGACGGCGCCACCGCCCGCGGGTTCCTCGCGACCGAACAGTCGGTGGTGCGCCACGACCGGGCTCGGCTCGCGGGCGGTTCGGGTGCGCCCGTCACGCCCGTCGCCCTCCGGGAGGCGGCAGCCGCGCTCGACTTCCCGTTCGTCCGTGTCCGCGCCGGTCAACCGGCAGGGCGCGATCCGGCGCTCGACGCCGCGGTCGACGCCATCGAGGTCCAGTTGCGCGGCCCGGCGGGGCGTCAGGCGTTCGGCGCCGCCGGGCTGCGCTCGCCCGACGGCACCCGGCTGCCCGGCGACCCAGGCCCCCGGTCC
This sequence comes from Pseudonocardia xinjiangensis, assembly GCF_012911925.1. Lineage (GTDB taxonomy): Bacteria > Actinomycetota > Actinomycetes > Mycobacteriales > Pseudonocardiaceae > Pseudonocardia > Pseudonocardia xinjiangensis. The sequence goes on from NZ_JAAXKY010000249.1 coordinate 433, forward strand.
GGCTCGCTGCCCGCGCAGGTGACCGCGGCCGCTCCGCAGCCGCGGCCGTTGGCCCGCGAGACGCTGCGGCTGTGGGGGTCGCTCACCGAGCGCAGCCAGGTGCTGACGGTGATCGACGTGTCCGAGTCGATGGCCGAGCCCGCCGGGAAGGGCACCCGGATCACGCTCGCCGCCGCGGCGGTCCAGTCCGGGCTCAAGCTCTTCCCGGACGTCGCGTCGGTCGGGCTGTGGGCGTTCCCCTCGCGGCCACAGCCGCGGACGCAGTGGCAGGAGATCGTCCCGCTCGGTCCGTTGAGCGAGCCGGTCCCGGACGCGCCGTCGCGGCGTGACGCGCTCGCCTCCGCGGCCGGGACGCTGCCCGACCGGGTCGGTGGCGCCGGCACCCTCTACGCCACCACGCTGGCCGCCACCAGGGCCGTGCGGGCCGGCTACGACCCGGGGCACTCGAACGCGGTCCTGCTCGTCACGGACGGGCACGACGAGTCCGGAGCCGGGGCCGACCTGCCCGCCACGTTGCATGCGCTGCAGACCGAGGCGGCCCCGGCCGAGCCCGTCCCCGTGATCGCGATCGGGCTGGGACCCGATGCCGACGACGAGGCGCTACGCCAGATCGCCGAGGCCACGGGCGGCCGTGCCTACGAGGCCGAGAACCCGCAGGACATCCGCGCCGTCCTGCTGGAGGCGATCTTCCAGCGTGGGTGCCGTCCGGCCTGCTGACCCCGTTCCGGTGGCATCCTCGACGGATGGACGCCGCTGTGGTCGCCGATCTGGTGATGCTGGTCCATCTCGGGTTCCTGCTCTACGTCGCGCTGGGCGGGTTCCTCGCCTGGCGCCGGCGGTGGCTGATCGTCCCGCACGTCGCGGCGGCGAGCTGGGGCCTGGTCAGCGCCACGGTCGGGATCGCCTGCCCCCTCACCGCGTGGGAGGACGCGGCCCGCCGCCGGGCAGGCGAGCAGGGCCTGCCCCGCGGCTTCGTCGACACCTACCTCACCGGCGTGGTGTATCCCGCCGACCGCCTGGTCGAGGCACAGCTGCTGGTGGCAACCATCGTGCTGGTCTCCTGGGCGGGGTTCGCGCTGCGGGAGCGGCGCCGCCGCCGGCAGCCGGTCGCGCCCTAGGGAGTGTCTGACGGATCTTGGTCCGGGTTCGGGGCAGGATGCCGGTCGTGGGTGATCGTCAGGTGCTCTCGGATGAGGCGTGGGCGTGGCTGGAGCCGTTGCTGCCAGACCGGGCACCTCGGCGGGGTGGGCGGTGGCGTGATCACCGGCAGGTGATCGAGGCGATCGCGTGGAAGTACCGCACCGGGGCGGCGTGGCGGGAGATCCCCGCCGAGCGGTTCGGGCCCTGGCAGACCGCCTACGAGCGGCTCAACCGGTGGAGCGTGGATGGCACCTGGGCGCGGCTGCTGGGCGCGGCCCACGCTGATGCCGATGCCCGCGGTGAGCTGGACTGGCTGGTTGCTGCGGACTCCTCACTGGTGCGGGTGCACCAGCATGGTGCGGCGGCCCGCCGCATCGGTGGCAACGCAGCCACCGCCGTCGGACCCGAACCGCTTCCCCCCGACCGCACAGGGGGCTGGGTCGAATCACAAGAATTCCGGTCCTGATCACCAGGTCGGGGCGGTTCACGCGGTCGTGGGCGAGCCGGCCGATCATGCGATCGGCCGCTCCCGGGGCGGGTTGACCACCAAGATCCACGCCCTTGTCGATGGGCGGTCCCGGCCGCTGGTGCTGCAACTGACCGCGGGCAACGTCAACGACACCACCCAGTTCCCGCAGCTCATGACCGGCCTGCGAGTGGCCCGAGCTGGTCGTGGGCGCCCCCGGACCCGCCCCGAGCACGTGCTGGCCGACAAGGGCTACAGCTCCCGGGCCAACCGGGAACTGCTGCGCCGGCGCGGCATCTCCCACACCATCCCCGAACCCCGCGACCAGCAGGCCAACCGAGCACGCCGAGGCTCCCGCGGCGGCCGCCCGGTCGGGTTCGACAAGACACGTTACCGGCGCCGTAATGTCGTCGAGCGCGGCTTCTGCCAGCTCAAACACTGGCGCGGCCTGGCCACCCGCTACGACCGACACGCCCGCAACTACCTCGGCGCGCTCCAGCTCGCCGCTCTCCTCAGCTGGCTTCCATGATCGGCCAGACACTCCCTAGTGCGGCGGCCGCACTAGTCGCGCTCGTCGCGGTCCGACCCGCGCTCGGCCCACTCGCGGTCGGCACGGTCGGCGGCCTCGGTCCGCTCGTGCGCGATCTCGAGCGCCCGCGACGCCGTCTCCCGATCGGGGTACGGACCGAGCCGATCAGCGGCGCGACAGCCCTCGGCCGGCTCGACGGTGCCGTGCTTCAAGCAGTAGAACCATTGCTCATCGCTCATTGGTCCACAGTGGCATCCCCCGGCCCGGGGCGCTCGACGCGGTGCCGCTGCGGCAGCATCACGGTTCATGAACGTCACCTGGTTGCGCAGCGACACCCTGGAGGTGGGCGTGATCGCCCACGGCGCCCGGATCGTGGCGGTCCGCGCGCCCGACCGGCACGGGCAATGGGGGGACATCGCACTCGGGCTGGCCGACGAGGACGCCTACCGGCGCGACCGTGACTACCTCGGGGCGTGTGTGGGGCGGTTCGCCAACCGGATCGCCGGGGGGAGGTTCACCCTCGACGGCACGGAGTACCGGATCCCGCTCAACGAGCCCGCCACCGCGCTGCATGGCGGCACCGGCGGGTTCGAGTCCGTCCCGTGGGAGCGTGCCGAGCCCCGCGACGGGTCGGTGACGCTGCGGCGCACCAGTCCCGACGGGGAGAACGGCTTCCCCGGCACGCTGCAGGTGACGGTCACCTACACGGTCGACGGCCCGCGGCTGCGCATCGAGCACGAGGCCCGCACCGACGCGCCCACCGTGGTCAACCTGACCAACCACGCCTACTGGAACCTCGCCGGAGCGGGCTCAGTGGAAGACCACGAGGTGACGCTCGCGGCCTCGCAATTCCTGCCGGTCGACGAGCACCTCATCCCGTCCGGGCCGCCGGCGCCCGTGGCGGACACCCCGTTCGACCTGCGCAGCTCCCAGCGGATCGGCGCCCGGCTGCGCGAGGGCCACCCGCAGCTGCGGGCCACCCGCGGCTACGACCACACCTACGTGATCGACGGCGACCCGGGCGCCGACGGCCTGCGCCACGCCGTGCGGGTCGTCGAACCCCGCAGCGGACGCACCCTGGAGCTGCGCACCGACCAGCCCGGCGTGCAGTTCTACACCGGCAACATGCTGGACGGCTCGCTCGTGCTCAGGGACGGCAGCGCGGCCCGTCAGGGCGACGCGTTCTGCCTGGAGCCGCAGGCCTTCCCCGACTCCCCGAACCGGCCGGACTTCCCCTCGACGGTGCTGCGGCCCGGCGAGGTCTACCGCTCCCGGTCCGCGCTGCGCTTCGGCACAACCGGGTAGCGGCCGGGCGGCTCAGGGCCGCGGGCCGCGAGCGGGCGCGTGGTCCCAGGACGCTCCGAGCCGGGCGATCGCGTCGTGGATCCGGCCGGGTGGGTGGGCCGCGTAGCCCAGGACGAGACCGGGCGGCCCGTCGGCGACCCGGTGCCACGACAGCGGCTGCACCAGCACCCCGGAGTCCCGGGCGCGCTCGGCGAGCACCCGGTCGTCCAGGCCCGGCGGGAACGTCACGAGCAGGTGCAGCCCGGCCGCCACCCCGTGGATCCTGGCGTCCGGCAGGTGGTGGCGCAGCGCGGCGAGCATCGCGTCCCGGCGGGCCCGCTGGCGCGTGCGCACGCGCCGCAGGTGCCGCTCCAGCTCGCCCGAGGCGATCAGCTGCGCGAGCACGAGCTGGGGCAGCGCGGCGTTGCCGAGATCGGTCATCCGCTTGCGCGCCACGAGCTCGGGCTGCAGCGCCCGAGGGGCGACGACCCATCCGATCCGGAGCCCCGGCGCCAGCGTCTTGGACACGCTGCCGGTGTGCGCGACCCGATCGGGGGCCATGCCCTGCAGCGCGGGCACCGGGGCGCGGTCGTAGCGGTGCTCGGCGTCGTAGTCGTCCTCGATGACCAGCCCGCCCGCCGCGGCCCAGTCCAGCAGCTCGCGGCGCCGTCCCGGCGCGAGCACCACGCCGGTCGGGAAGTGGTGCGCCGGTGTCACGAGCACCACCCGCACGCCGCTGCGCGCGAGTGCCGTGACGTCCAGGCCGTCGGCGTCGACCGGGACGGGCACGGGCTCCACCCCCCAGTGGGCCAGCTGTTCCCTCGTCCCCCGCGACCCCGGGTCCTCGATCCCGGCCCGCTCCCCCGCGAGCACCTGCGCGAGCAGGCCGAGAGCCTGGGCGACCCCGGCCACCACGATGATGTCCTCGGCGTCCGCGCGGACCCCGCGGGTGCGCCCCAGCCAGCCGGCGAGCTCGCGGCGCAGCACGGGGTTGCCCCGAGGGTCGCCGTAGCCCAGGTCGGCCGCGGCGGCGCTGCCCAGCACCGCACGCTCGGCGCGCAGCCACGCCGCGCGGGGGAACGCCGACAGGTCCGGCACGCCGGGCGAGAGGTCGACGCCGGGTGCCGGGCGGGCATTGCGCACCGGCGGCACCGCCACCGCGGGCGGTGCGGAGGCGACCGCCGTGCCGCGGGGGCCGTCGGTGCGGAGCAGGCCTTCGTCGTAGAGCCGCTGGTACGCCGCGACGACGACGCCGCGGGAGACCTCGAGGTCGACGGCCAGCACCCGGGACGCCGGCAGGCGCACGCCGACCGCCAGCCTGCCGTCGGTGATCGCGGCCCGCAGCGCGTCCACCAGCCACCCGGTGAGCTGCCCCCGGGGCACCGCGCCGGGGTCGAGCTGGAGGAAGTCCGCGCCGGACACGATGGTCCTCTCACCCGTGCTGTTCTTGGCCCTGTCGGTCGGACCGTACGGCAACGAGCCTGGCGGCATGACGTTGTCGAAGATGGGGGCTCGGCGGACCGGGCAACGGTCCGGCCTGGGCACCGCCGCCACCGCCGCGGGCCTGGGGATGGGCGCTGCGGGGATGGTCTGCGTCGGCGGGAGTGTCGCCGTGTCCGGCGTGCTGGCCGACGCCCCGCTGTTCACCACCCAGGCCGTTCGCTACACCGTGGCCTGCCTGCTGCTGCTCGGAGCGGCCCGGCTCACCGGCCGGCGGGTCACCCCTCCCCGCGGCACCGAGTGGCTGTGGCTGCTCGGCGTCGCGGTGGCGGGACTGGTGCTGTTCAACGTCGCGCTGGTCCGCGGGTCGGTGCACGCCGAGCCCGCAGTGGTCGGCGTGGCGGTGGCGTCCGTGCCGGTCGTGCTCGCCCTGGTCGGCCCGCTGCTCGACGGGAGACGCCCGGCACCGGCGGCTGTGGCGGCGGCCGCCGTGGTCACCGCGGGCGCGGTGCTCGTACAGGGCCATGGACGCAGTGATCTCGTGGGGCTCGGCTGGTCGGTCGTGGTGCTGCTGTGCGAGGTCGGGTTCACGCTCCTCGCGGTCCCCGTCCTGCGCCGGCTCGGCCCGTGGAGCGTCTCGGTGCACACCTGCTGGCTCGCCGCCGTGCTGCTCGCCGTGCTCGGCCTCGGCGCGGAGGGACCCGCGGCGGTGACCACGCTGCACGCCGCGCACGTGCTCGCCGTCGCCTGTCTCGCGGTGTTCGTGACGGCGCTGGCGTTCGTGCTCTGGTACTCCGCGGTGGGCCGGCTCGGCTCCGCGCGCGCCGGCCTGCTCACCGGCGTGGCTCCCGTCGCGGCCGCCGTGGGCGGCGTGCTGCTCGGCTCCCCGCTTCCCGGTCCGGCGGTGTGGGCCGGGACCGCGCTGGTGGCAGTCGGGCTCGTCATCGGCGTCGGAATTAGGCCGAAAGGGATCGCTAACACCGGTCCGAACCGTCACGATGGGTAGGCAGAGGGGGCTTGGGGGCCCCTGTCGAGCGTGACGGCTAGACGCCATGGGGGACGTTTCGTGAAGGTTGTGCTGTTTTGCGGTGGTTACGGGATGCGGATGCGGGACGGGGTCTCGGATCTGCCGAAGCCGATGCATCCGGTGGGGCCGCGGCCGCTGATCTGGCACGTGATGCGGTACTACGCGCACTTCGGGCACAAGGATT
>NZ_JAAXKY010000024.1 GCF_012911925.1 Pseudonocardia xinjiangensis
CTCCGGCCCCGGTCGGGGGAGCGGGTCACGGGCAGCGACAACGACGCTAGAGACGCGGGGGGTGCGGGGTAACTCGCGAATGACCGGGCCCGTCCGGAGGCATGTCCCGACGCGCCTACGTCATTCGTCCCGGCCTTGCGGCCGGCTCCTCGAACACCGGGCGGAAGGACGCCACTTTGATGGACGTCATGACGGAGGACAGGGTGTCGCGGCCCACGGGCAACCTGCCGACTCTGAACAGCAGGTTCATCGGGCGGAAGCCGGAGCTGGCCGAGGTCCGCCGGCTGCTGGGCTCCTCACGGCTGCTCACCCTGACCGGCCCGGGCGGCGTGGGGAAGACCCGGCTGGCCGTCGAGGCCGGGCTCCGGATTCGGCGCGCGTTCCCGGACGGGACGTGGCTGGTCGACCTGGCCGCGATCGACGACGTGACCCGCCTCGCGGACGCGGTCGCGGCGGCGCTCGGCGTCGAGGAGCTCTCGGCGCGGGGGGCGAAGGAGCAGGTGCGCGACTTCCTGGCCGACCGGCTGGCACTGGTGATTCTCGACAACTGCGAGCACCTGCGAGACGGGTGCGCCGAGCTCGTAGACCACATGCTGCGCATCGCGCCGCGCCTGCGGGTGGTGGCGACCAGCCGGCAGCCGCTCGAGATCGCGGGCGAGCACGTCCTGACGGTCGAGCCGCTGGCGTTCCCCGACGTGGACGGCGCCGTCGCGCTGGAGGACATGTCCAGATGCGACGCGGTCGCCCTGCTGATCGACCGGGCGACGGCTGTCCAGCCGTCGTTCGCCCTGCACTCCGGCAACCGGGACGCGGTGGTGTCGCTGTGCGCTCGGCTGGACGGGCTGCCGCTCGCGATCGAGCTGGCGGCGAGCAGGTTGAGGTCGTTGTCGGTCGAGCAGGTGGTCGCGAGGTTGGACGATCGCTTCGCGCTCCTCACGAGGGGCAACCCGCTCGCGTTGTCCAGGCAGCAGACCCTGCGCGCGCTCATCGACTGGAGCCACGCCCTGTGCACCGAGGAGCAGCGGCTGCTGTGGGCGCGCCTGTCCGTGTTTCCGGGTGAGTTCGACCTCGAGGCCGTGGAGAACGTCTGCGGTGGCCCCGGCGTCGTCCCGGCAGCCGTGGTCGACCTGGTCGACGACCTGGTCGCGAGGTCCGTCGTCGTCGCCCGCCTCACCTCGCGGGGCGTCCGGTACCGGATGCTCGAGACCATTCGCCAGTACGGCGGCGAGATCCTGGCGGCCTCCGGGCAGGAGTGCGAGGTGCGTCGCCGGCACCGCGACCACTACGTCCGCACCGCCGCCGAGCTGTGCGAGCGCTGGTGCGGCCCGGACCAGTCGGACATCCTGACGAGGCTGCGGCTGGAGAACATCAACTTCGAGGCCGCGATGGACTTCTCGCTCGCCGAGCCGGGCGAGGAGGACGTGGCGCTGGAGCTGGTCTCCGCCTTGCGGTACCACTGGACCCTCGGCGGCTTCCTCGCCGCCGGCCACAGGCGCCTGGAGCAGGTCCTGCGCGCCGCGCATCACCCGACTCGGGCTCGGGGGGACGCGCTCTGGGTGGCGGCCTGGGTCGCGCTCCTGGTCGGGCAACGCGATACCGCAGCAGCCCGGGTCGAGGAGTGCGAACAGCTCGCACGGGACCTCGACGACGAGCACCTGCAGGCGTACGGCCATCTCCTGCGCGGAAGCATCGGCCTGTTCAGCGGCGACCTCACGTCGGCGGCCGAGCAGTTCGACAGGGGCATCTCGCTCATGCGCCGGTGCGGGGACACGGCGGCCGTGCTGTGGGGGTCGTTCCAGTACAGCCTGGTCCTCTCCCACACGGGGGACCACGCCGCCGCGCAGGAGCGGTGTGAGGAATCCATCCGGCTCGCGCGGCGCCACGGTGAGGAGTGGGCGCAGGGAGCGGCGATGTGGGCGCAGGCGTTCGACCGCTGGCGCAGCGGTGACGTCGGCGGTGACCTCGACGGGAGCGCGGAGGCCCAGGCGCGCCGGGCACTCGCGATGACGCCCAACGCCAACCTCGTCAGCACCGTGCTGACCGTGGAACTGCTCGCCTGGATCGCCGCGTCCCGGCAGCGTCCCGAGGAGGCCGCCCGCCTGCTGGGCGCGAGTGCCGCGATGTGGGAGTCCTTCGGTGCCGACATCGCCGCCTTCGGCCCGGACTTCGCCGAGCACTCCGCCGCCTGCCGGGAGACAGTGATCACGCACCTCGGCAGCCCGCTGTTCGACACGCTGTTCGTCGACGGCCGGGTGCGCTGGCAGGACCTCCTCAGGAGTGGGGAGACCGGTCCGGCCGGTGCGCGGAAGCCCGCCCTGCCGGACGGACCGGTCCTGACCCGACGGGAGGGCGAGGTCGCGGGACTGATCGCGAGGGGCCTGACGAACAAGGCGATCGCCGCGAAGCTGCTGCTGTCCCGCCGCACGGTGGAGGGACACGTGGCGAGGCTCTTCACCAAGATCAACGTCTCCAACCGGGCGCAGGTGGCGACCTGGGTCACCCAGAACGCCCACGGGCGGCCCGAGGTCACCGGCGGCGCGTGAGCCGCGGCGGGCGGAATCGGGTAGCGGTGAGGTGTTCTTCCCCTACCCGCCTCCCACCCCGGCCGCCCAGACTCCCTTGCATCGACGAGCACCAAGGGGAGCCGATGAAGACAACCGCTGCCGTCGCGGTCGGGCCGGGCCAGCCGTTCGAACTCCGAGACCTCGAGCTCGACGATCTCGCGCCCACCGAGGTCAGGGTGGCGCTGGTCGCCACCGGCGTGTGCCACACCGACGCCGTCGTCCGGGACCAGGTCTATCCCACCCCGCTGCCCGCCGTGCTGGGCCACGAAGGTGCCGGTGTCGTCGAGGCGGTGGGACCTGCGGTGACGTCGGTCCGGCCCGGCGACCACGTGATCCTGACCGTCAACAGCTGCGGCCGGTGCACGCAGTGCCTGACGGGTTCCCCCATGTACTGCGTCGACTGCTACCCCCTGAACTTCGGTGGCAGGAGGCCGGACGGCAGCACCACGCTGACGGACGGCGGGCAGGAGATCTCCTCGCCGTTCTTCGGGCAGTCGTCGTTCGCGACGCACGCCAACGTCGCCGAACGCTCCGTCGTCAAGGTCGACGACGACGTCCCGCTCGAGCTCGCCGGGCCTCTCGGTTGCGGGCTCATGACGGGCGCGGGAGCAGTGCTGAACTCGTTGCGTCCCCGCGCCGGCTCGTCGATCGCGATCTTCGGCGCCGGGGCGGTCGGGTCCGCCGCGATCCTGGCGGCCCTCGTGGCCGGCTGCACCACCGTCGTCGCGGTGGACATCCACGAGTCCCGGCTGGGGATGGCCACGGAGCTCGGCGCGACGCACGTCGTCGACAGCAGCAAGGGCTCGCCGGTGGACGCCGTCATGGAGATCACCGGCGGGCGCGGGGTGGACGTGGCGCTGGACGCGACGGGCGTGCCGTCCGTGCTGCGCCAGGCCGCGGACTCACTGGCGATCCGGGGCACGGTCGGTCTCGTCGGTGCGGCCGCTCCCGGCACCGAGGTGAGCTTTGAGACCGGTCTGTCCATTACGCGCGGGTGGTCGCTCAAGATGATCATCGAAGGCGACTCGGTGCCGCAGGACTTCGTCCCGCGTCTGGTGCAGCTGTGGCGCCAGGGACGCTTCCCGTTCGAGAAGCTGATCAGGTCCTATCCGTTCGAGCAGATCAACGAGGCGTTCGCCGACTCCGAGGCCGCCAGGACGATCAAGCCCGTCCTGCTCTTCCCCCGGAGGTCGCAGTGATCGGGTCCGCTGCAGCTTGATTAAATACGGAGCAGGTCCGTATTGTATGTCGTGTGAGCAGTCCTGAGCCGGCTCCTGGCCGCCCCCGGAGCAGGGAGGCCGACGCCGCCATCCTGACCGCTGCCCTGGAGCTGTTGGTCGAGCGCGGCGTGGAGGCCACCAGCATCGAGCAGGTCGCCCGGCGTGCGGGAGTCACCCGGGCCACCGTGTACCGGCGCTTCCCGGACAAGACCAGGCTGCTCATCGCCACGATCGAGGCCGCCTACGGCGATCCCCCGCCCCGACCCGAGATCCGCGACGTCGAACATCTGCTGGCCGGCTGGGCGCACGTCCTCGCCGATCCGCACCAACGCCGTCTGCTGCGGCGCCTCTACGGCACGATCGAGGACCACCCCGAGCTCGCCCGGACCTACTTCGACCAGTTCGGCAAAGATCGGGATCGAGCTCGTCGAGACGCGCTCGAGCAGGCTCGGGAACGCGGGCAGCTGCCCCCCGACACCGACCCGGACGTCCTGCTGGACATGCTCACCGGAGCGGTCTGGCAACACCTCGCGACCCGCCCGGACACCACCGGCCCGGCCGACGTCGAACACTTCCTCCGCGCCGTACTACGCCAGGCCGGCTACCGGCCCGACGCGAACACACGACAAAGGAACCGACCATGAAGCCAGCCAGCGTCGAGGCGCAGCTACGCACCCGGGCGTTCGCCCGCGTCCTCGGGCCCTACATCGCAACCGTCACCGCTGTTCTCGCGATCCGCCTGCCCGAGATGATGGGGCTGGCCACCAACTTGTTCGCAGAACCCGTACTGGCCGGGATGCTCGGGGCCCTGATGCTGGGCGGAGGACTGGTCATCATCGGCGGACACCGCAGCTGGCGTGGCCCCCTCGCGATGACGGTGTCGCTGTTCGGCTGGTTCGTCGCCCTGCGGGGGCTGCTCCTCCTTGCCACCCCCACGGTGATCCGCTCAGGCGTCGAGGCCACCGCGCTCTCGCCGACCGCGACGACCCTGGCCCGCGTGTTCTTCGGTGCCCTGGCCGTCGTCGGTCTCCTGCTGACCTACGCCGGCTGGTTCACCGAGCCGGTCGAAGCGCGACCGGCGGTGCCCCCGACCACGGCGAGCGTCGCGTGAGAAGGACGCCCCATGGCTCGTCGTGCTGGCGCCGGCCCGGGCCGGTCCATGATTCAGATCTTGGATGCCGATAGCGAGCAGCGCGACCTGCATGTGCCGGCCCGACCACGAATCCGGTCTGCCCGAGACGGCGGGTTCATCTCCCCAAGGTGCCGGTGATGTACCTGCCACCGAACAGCTGAGACTCGACCCCGCCGAGAGGGCGCTCGTACCGGTCGGAAAGCTCGAAAATCGACTCGGTGGTCGTCCGCCAGCCCAGGCTGGACAAGTACTCGTCCGGGCTCTTCTTCGATCCACCCGCGAACAGTGCTCCCGTGTCGATTCCGCGGTCGTCCGCCCCTTCGGCGACTTTGGGATCGTCGAAAACGGCCTGTGCATTGTCGAAGTGCTCGATGCCGACGGTGCTGCCGGGCCCGGAAAGCTCATGGATGGCGTCGATCAGCCGCGTGATCGCCTCGTCCGGTAGATAGGGCAATAAGCCCTCCGCCAGCCATGCCGTCGGCCGCGCCGAGTCGAACCCCGCCCCTCGCAGGGCGGTGACCCAGTCGTCGCGCAGATCGACCGGGACCAGGCGGCGCGCACTGGCCGGTCGCGCACCAAGACCGGCGAGCACCTGGTCCTTGAACTCCAGTACGCGTGGCTGGTCGATCTCGTAGACCGTGGTCCCGGACGGCCAATCCAGGCGGAAGGCCCGGCAGTCCAGGCCGGCGGCCAGGATCACCACCTGGCGCAACCCGGCGGCCGTGGCGGAGAAGAAATAGTCGTCGAAGAACTTCGACCGTAAGGCCAGGAGGCGGGACAACGGCCCCCAGGTGTGGTCATCCGCGGGAATGTCGTCGGCACGCGTAGGTATCGGGCGCGGCGGGCTCGCGGCTTCGACAAAGGCGGCCGCGAACGGATCCCGAATGAGACCGTCTGCCCGGCTGGTGTCCACGGCGCGCGCGGCCGCCACCGACAGTGCGGTAATTCCGACTCCCGAAACGATGTCCCAGTCCTGCTGTTCGCCAGTCATCGACAACCGACCTCTCACTGAGTAAGCGCTGGACGTCAGCCTACGCGTACTTGATCGAAGAACGATTGAGCGTGAATGTCGGAATTGCGCTGAACTGCGCCGATCCGTCCGGTATGGACCTGAGATGTCGGCGCGTCACAGCGCGCAGCGTGAGCAACACCACCGCCTCAACCGGCAGAGGCATCAAGCGCGAGTAGTGATCTCTTGCATCTCCCTGGCGGGGTTCCCCGCCCAGCGGGCGCGCTGAGGAATCTCCTCGCCCTTCATGAGGAAGGCGTCGGGAGCGAGTTCTGAACCGTCGCCCATCGTCACGCCGTAGTGGACCAAGGAGCTGGTGCCGAGGGTGCAGCCGGCGCCGATCGTGATGCGGTCGGACTTGAAGGCTCCGTCCTCCTGCGAGTGGCACTGGATCCGGCTCCCCGCGTTCAGTGTGCAGTGGTCTCCGAGGGTCACCGTCGTCTTCTCGATGATGCTGCAGCCGTCGTCGAAGACGCGCTTTCCATCCGGACGCCCAGCAGCCGCCAGGCCAGGTTCTTGAACGGAGTGCTGTCCAGGATCTTCGGCTGCGCGCTGAGCTTCCAGTAGCGCTCGTGCCACCAGAAGTACGGATCGTAGATCGAGCAGTACCGGGGCTCGAGGTTCTTGAATCCCGCGACGAGACGCTCGGCCAGTACGACGTAGAAGACGCTGAACACGACGGCAAGGACGGGCACCGGCGGCGATGGACGACGCACCGAGCAAGGGGTAGAGGTCCACGGCACCCAGGACGAACAGGGTGACCACGAAGACATTGAACCAGCGCACCAGCAGATAGATGCCCATGCTGACGACGTTGTACCTGTTCTTCGGGGCGAGCTTGCCGGGCAACTCGCCGGCGGTGGTGAGGTCGAGTCTGGTGGCCGATGAGCAGCGCGCCGAAGAGGAGCACGGCGGAGATGATCAGGGCGTGGAGGTAGAAGTCCCAGCTCGTGAAGACCATGGGCCCGGGATCCAGCAGCGCGTTGAGCTGTGGGACCTCGGCGAGCAGGAAACCCAGGCCGCTGATCACCGAAGGCGTGAGCACGAGTAGTCCGCTGAGCACCTGCAGGACGCCTTCAACAGGACCGGAAGAATGCACACACCAACCATGGCGGCGCTCCCGAACACAAGCGACCGCAGATAGAGGTCGAGCACCCCCGATGCGCCGGAGATCCACACGTATCCGCGCTCGGTGACGAGCGCGGCGAGGTAGGTGTACGCGAGGAAGGTCAGGAGTTGCAGCGCTGCACAGAGGACGTACTCGCCCCTGCCGGCCACCTTCGCCACCTCGACCGGAGCAGGCGTGGACGCCTGGACCGGGGCGGGTTCGTCGTCGCTCGCGAGCGCCCTCGCCAGAGTGCCGATCGTCGGGTGCTGGTAGATGTCCTTCATCGACACCGGCGGCAGATCCGCACGCTTCCGGGCTCGTGCGCAGAATCGGGCCATGACCATCGAGTCGGTACCCAGGTCGGCGAAGAAATGGCTGTCGACGGACACCCGGTCCAGCCCCGCGACGTCGGCCAGCACCTCGGCGAAGAGCTGCTCGGTGGCGGTCCTCGGGCCGCCGTACTCGCGCCGGCCGGCGGGAGACTCAGCCTTGTCGGCCGTCAGGACCTCGACGGGTTTCCCACAACGTGAGCCTTCCCTGCACCATGACGGGGGTTTTTTCGATCTATTGCCAGAAGTGTGCGACATGCGCGTCGGGATGCAGTAGATAACCGGTGAGAAGCTTTCGTTGGCGTGACGAAAGGTGCTCTTCGCTCCCACTTCATGCGTTGTTGGGTAACCTGTGTCTCGGAGCTGTAACTGGATCCGCGCTGGCGCTACAGGGAGCACAACGCGCGCGGCCGACATGTCAGGTTAGGCACGTGCGCTGCCGCGCGGCAAGGGTAATATCGAAGGTTAAATTCTTTTTGCCAAACGTTGGCAAGACCTTTGTAGATCATTTGTCAGTCAAACGGCGCACAGTTTCCCTATCCTGATGCGCATGGGACTTCTCCTGCTGGTGGAGGACGACGAGACGATCGGCACCGTGCTCGAGTCCAGCTTGCGAGCCCACGGATACCACGTCCTATGGCACCGCACGGGGCGAGCGGCTCTCCGTGCGTCGACACTCTCCGAAGTTGATTTCGTCCTGCTCGACCTGGGACTTCCTGACCTCGACGGGTTGGAGGTCTGCCGGCAGATGCGGACTGCCCAGCCGAGAGCGGTCGTGGTGGTCCTCACTGCCCGCGACAGCGAGATGGATGTCGTCGTGGCGCTGGAAGCCGGCGCGGACGACTACCTCACCAAGCCGATGCGGTTGACGGAGCTGCACGCCCGGATCCGGGCGCACCTGCGGCGCGGAGGACCAGCGGCGAGGACGCCCTTGCAGGCCTCGATCGGCGATCTCACCGTTGATTCCGTCAGCCGGATGGTGACAGTAGGCGGACGCGAAGTGACACTGCGAACCAAGGAGTTCGATCTGCTGGCTCGCCTGGCCGCCGAGCCGAACTCGGCCGTCAGCAGGGAGGCGCTGATGGCCGACGTGTGGGACACGAACTGGGTCGGCTCAACCAAGACGCTTGACGTCCACGTCGCCGCGCTGCGCCGCCGCCTCGCGGAGCACTCCACCGCCGACTCCGTCCCACGGATCATCACCTTGCGGGGTTTCGGCTACCGGCTGGAGACGCCATCCACATGAGGGTGGGTCGACTCGGGGCCTCTGGCGCCTGCGAGCCCACCGCCGGGCGAGGTTTTTACCTTCCTCTGGCCCTCTGCTGTGCCTCCACTTGCGGTCGGGTGCTTAGCCTTCACAACAACCTTCACGCACGCCAGCAGGCTCGCCACCGAGGGCACGGCAACCACGCGGCAGCGACCAGCCCCAGCCGCGACCGGTTGACGACTCCCGCGGCACGGCAACGGCCCACAGGAGGATCACCGTGGACGTTCGTTCTGGTGTAGGCGATCTCATCGCCCGAGACGTTGTGCTGGACGCAGTCCGCGTAACCCACACAGACCGTGGAGGGATCGACCTCGCCTCGACGACGAGCCGGTTCGGAGCCTGTTCCATCGTGATGGAATGGTCGGTGAATGATCAAAGTGGCGCTCCCGCCGGCTCGCACCTGTTGACGGTGTGGGCCAACTTGCCCCGGCAACGCTCGAGCGAACACCTGTTCCTCGACTTCCTGTTGCAACGGGTGCGGGAGGTCCTGCTGGCGGGCGCAGCGGATGGCTCGATCATCAGCATGTACCGGGGGACGTCACGCGGCGTCGTGGCAAGTAGCGTCGAGACGATCTCCAAGCACAACAAGTTCGAGGTCACCCCCCAGCAGCCCCGCCGCGCGGGGATGGCGCTGCTGAACCTGGCACCGTGGGAAGGTGCGGATTCCGACGCACCTCGGTACGGCGCGCGGAGCGGCGCTGCGCAGACCCCGAACTGACCACCACTCGCACGACGGGTCCGCACGCAAACGCAGCATTGATACCACCATCGATCCCACCCCCCAGGAGGCCCAGGTCGTCAGCCTGGTCCGCGAAGGCCTCTCGAACGCAGAGATCGGCGCCCGCCTGTTCATCAGCCCGCGCACCGTCGAGTGGCACATGGAGCGGATCTTCGCCAAGCTCGACATCACCTCACGCAGACAGCTCCACCTGGGCGAACCTCCGCGACCGCGACGCTCAGCGCGCTCGGTCCCCGGGGATGACGGCGCCCCGTTCCAGTCGCCGGAGTAGCAGCTGTCCTGCCGAATGCAGCTGTGAGTTCACCCGGACCGCCGTCGGCGGCGCCGGACATGATCGACGAGTTGATCACGTCCGGCGTCGCCCGGTCGGCCGGTGCCTGATCAGGCGGCCGGCGCCACGTTGTGGTTGATCCGGAACATGTTGGCCGGGTCGTAGGTCTTCTTGATGGCTGCCAGGCGCTCGTAGCGCTGCGCGCCGTAGATCGCGGCGGCGTCGGTCGCCTCGTCGGGTGCGAGGTTGTTCACCAGCCGCCGGTCGCCCTGCCAGGGCTGCATGCCGTCGAGCAGTGCGGCGACCGATGCCTTGAGCTGCTGCTCCTCCGGCAGGGGACCCACCGCGACGCCCAAGAGGCTGTAGGGCAGGCCCCTGGTGGCCACGGCGTTGGGCACTGTCGGCTCCCGGTCCCATGCCCCGCCCAGGGCGCGCAGTTCGGCGATCCACAGGGTGGTGTCGGAGTCCGGGCCGACGAGTTCGACCAGCTTGTCCAGCGCTTGCGCGGGGAACTCGCGCAGCATGATGCCTCGTTCGTAGTAGGGCACCGGTTCGGTCGGCTCGTTGTGGATGGACGCGACCTCGGTGTAGGGCATGTCCCGCACGGTGTCCAGGACTGCGGGAGCCACCGTGCGCAGCGGCGCGATCAGCCGCTCGCCGTCCTCGGCGGTGCCGTTGTAGGCGAACCGCAACGACACCACGAACCTCCCGCGCAGTGGTTCGGGTTTGGGGGCGCGGGCGGAGGTCACCTGACGCTGTTCGGCGAGCAGACGTCGAGCGGGCCGGGCTGGAAGGCCTCACAGCCGTCGCCCGCGTAGCCCTGTGCGACGAGCTTCGACCTCGATGGAACAGGTAGTACGACGATCATCCGACCAAGGACTCGAAAGGCTCTCGATGTCCGTGCGCACCTATCTGCTCGCCGCCGGTGCCTTCGCGGTCGGCACGAGCGCCTACGTGGTGTCGGGCGTGCTTCCCGCGGTGAGCGGGGAGCTCGGTGTCTCGCTGACCGCTGCCGGCCAGCTTGCGACGGCCTTCGCGATCGCCTACGCCGTCGGTGCCCCGTTGGTCAGCACCCTCACCGGCCGGTGGGACCGCCGGACTCTGCTGGTTGCCGCTCTCGTCGTGGCCGCCGTCGGGAACGGGCTGTCCGCACTGGCGACCACGTACCCCCTGCTGATCGTGGGCCGGATCATCACCGCGCTCGGCGCGGCCGCCTACACACCGGCCGCCACGCTCGTCTGCACCGCCATGCTTCCGCCCGCCCAGCGCGCCCGTGCCGTCGGCATCGTGTTCGGTGGTCTGACGCTGGCACTCGCCGTCGGTGTGCCCGCGGGCGACCTGCTCGGCGGCAGGATCGGTTACGGCGGCGTCTTCGGGGCGGTGGCCGTGGTCACCGCACTGGTCGCCGCCACCGCGCCGCTCTGCCTACCCCGCCTCCCGGGGCCCCCGGTGGTGTCGCTGCGTGGCCGCTTCGCCGTCGCCGCTGACTGGCGCGTGCTGACGGCGCTCGCGATGACCGCGGTCAACGTCCTCGCCGCAATGGTCGTCTTCATCTACGTGGCGCCCTTGTTGAACGCCACGGGCGGCATCCACGGCGCCACCGTCGCGCTCCTGCTGCTCATCTACGGGATCGGGGCGATGGCAGGCAACACGTGGGGTGGCCGCGCTGCCGACCGGTTCGGCGCCGTGCCTACGCTCTTCGCCCTCCTCGGCGGGTCGGTCATCACGGTCGCGGTGCTCTCGCCGGCCGGGAGCACCGTCCTGGGTGCCGCCGTGGTCCTCGCCCTGTGGGCTGTCTTCAGCTGGGCGTTCAACCCCCCGATGCAGTCCCTTCTGCTGGAACTGGCTCCCACCGGCGGCATGGTGCTCTCGCTCAACGCATCGGCGATCTACCTCGGCACCGCCGTCGGTGGGTTGGTCGGCGGAATCGTGATCGGCGCTGGAGGCCTGCTGGCGCTCCCCCTGCTCAGTGCAGGCTTCGGCCTCGTCGTGATCGCCCTGCTGCTGACGCTTCAGCTCGGCCGAAGGCGCGTGGCTGCGGAGAACGTCGTTGCGTGAAACTGCGTGCAACGCAAGGTTCGAGCGGACGGCCTGGCCGGTCCAGAGCGGGGTCGCCCTGGGCCGGCGTCGTCGAGAAGGGCGCCGCTTCACCCTGCCCTTTCAGGCAGACCTCCATACCCGTGCGTGATCTTTCGGTCAGCCCCTGGCGATCTCGTCGAGGAGCGCGGCCAGCTCGGCGGGACGGGACAGGAACGGGGAGTGGCTGGTCGGGATCCGACGGATGCTCTTCGCGCGAAGGGCCATCTGCTCCTGAATCCGGACCGGGATTGCGGCATCGTTTTCGGTGATGATGTAGGTGGACGGGACGGTCTGCCACGCGGCCCGGGTCGCACGGTCGGCGAACGGCTGGCGGCGCTGGTCGACGAGCCGGCTGACGGCCAGGTCGGCGACCGCCTCGGGAACGTCGGCGTAAAGCCGGGCCCGCGGGTCCGAGCCGATCGGGAACAGCTCCTCCTTCGAGTCGGGATCGGGAGCGCCGTGCAGGCTGAACAGCGACTCGTGGATGTCGGGGACGTACGCGGCCAGGTACACGAGCTGCTGAACGTCGGGCAGGTCGGCGAGGCCCTCGGTGGCGGGGATCCCGCCGTACGAGTGGGCCACGACGACGACCGGGCCGCCGATCGCCTCGGTTGCCGCGCGGACCGCCTCGGCGTCTTCTCGCAGGCCGCCACGCGGGTCGGGGCCGGTGGTGGGCAGCTTCACCGCGCGGCTGGCGTAGCCGAGGTCGTCGAGCTCCCCGCGCAGCAGATTCCAGGTGGACGGGAGGTGCCAGGCGCCCGGAACAAGAACGAGCGTGGGCCGCTGAGCAGTCACGATGCTCCTCTGTGGAGTTGGGGCGAATAGTTACAAGACCAAACTGTAACGTATCGACGCCGAGTGTCGTGGGGGTCCTGCGAGAGCCGCGGCGGCGCGCGCGACCACGAGGGACGGGGCACTGCGGACGGGTTCGGCACCCCGGCAACGGTCGAACCGATCGAGCGGAGTTTCGAGTACGTGAGCGCTGTCGGCGGCCGTGAGACTGTTGCTGTCATGGCAGCTGGAGTGACGCCGGAACCCGAGGTGGTACTGGAGACGGCTCGGCTGCTGCTCAGACCGTGGCGGGTGACCGAGGCTGCCGTCCAGCGTGAGCTGTGGACCGAACGGGACCCACGAGTGCCGCCGCACCGTCGAATAGATGCCGAGGGACGCCCCACGGTCGCGGAGATTGAAGAGTCAATTCGCACCAACCGGCCATGGTCGTCCAGATTGCTGGCGGTCGAGCGGAAAGCCACTGGGGACGTCATCGGTTACTGCGGACTGGTCGACAGCGAAAAAGTGCCGGACGGGGAGCCGGAACTGGCGTTCGAACTGCTGCGCCGAGTCTGGCGTCAAGGATACGCCACTGAGGCCTCATCAGCGGTTCTGGACTGGGCGAGATCGTCCGGATACGAACGGCTGTGGGCCACGGTCTGGGAATGGAACGTCGCTTCTCGCCGTGTGCTGGCCAAGATCGAGTTCACTGAGACCGGGCGGATGGAAGTGCATGCGGTCCACGGGACAAACCTGTTCACGACGAAACAGCTCTGACTCGGTCGCCGCTGACAACGGCAGAAATGCCGATCAGGTACCGGCGACGCCTCTGGATGGTCCACGCCAGTGAGAAGCAGGGCTGCTCACGGTCGCCGTCTTGTCACCGCTGGGCTGAGTCCACAGCGGACGGAGGCTGGATAGCCGCGCTCGAGCCAGACCTCCGGCTCGCCTGTTTCGCGTAACTCGCTGCCGGGCGTCGTGCGGCGGTCGGCGACACGGGTGAGTCTGAGCGGCATCACCTGGGAGAAAGGAACCGAACCGTGAGGCAGTGGACCCATTTCACCGTGACCGCCGAGACCGGGCGCCTGTGGCGGGTGACGTTCGACAGCCCGCCGATCAACCTGGTCACCCCGGAGATGCTCACCGAGCTTCCGGAGTTGATCGACGAGATGGAAGCCGCGCCCGACCTGCGGGTGGTGGTGTTCGAGTCGGCGAACCCGGACTACTTCCTGAACCACTACGACACCTCCCGGGTCGCCGAGACACCGACGGGCCTGGGAGTGACCGGCTACCCGCTGGTCATCGACGCCGGCACACGGCTGTCACGCCTGCCCGTGGTGTCGATCGCGAAGATCCGGGGGCGGGTCAGGGGAGTCGGCTGCGAGTTCGCCCAGGCGATGGACATGCGCTTCGCCGGTGACGGGGCACTGTTCGGCCAGCCGGAGACCGCGAACGGCAACCTGCCCGGCGGCGGTGGTCTCGAGCACCTGCCGCTGCTGCTCGGCCGGGCGCGGGCGCTGGAGGTCATCCTCACCAGCGACGACTACCCGGCCGACCTGGCCGAGCGGTACGGGTGGGTCAACCGCGCCGTCCCCGACGCCGAACTGGACGGGTTGGTGGACACCCTCGCCCGGCGGATCGCGTCGTTCGACAAGGACTCGATCACTGCGGTCAAGGGGCAGGTCAACCGGTACACGTTGCCGTCCGCGGAGGACATCAAGTCCTCCTATGACATCTACTTCGCGTCCTTCGGTTGGCCGGGCTCCCAGCGCAGGCTGCCCGCCGCGATCGCGGCGGGGCGTAACCAAGCCGGCGACTACGAGTTTCGCCTGGGCTACCACCTGGGGCGGCAGCCGGATGGAGATGCGGAGTGACCTGGTGATCCGTCCCGTCGCGGCGAGACGGCGCCAACAGATCGTCGCGTAGCCCGGGCGGTGCGACGCGATCTCTTCTCGCATCCCACATGTATGCTAACGTCCGTTATAGTAACGTTTGTTAGCATGCGGGGGGAACCATGCTGCACCAGCTGGGGCAGGCACTCGAGGCGGTAGCGGGGGCGGAGGCCGACGGGATGGGTCGGCGACGGGGCGGTGCGTGATGGCCAGGACCTCGCTGGTCAACCGGGTCCCGGCCGCTGTCCTGTCTTCGCCGCTGCATCCGCTGCTGAGCACCAGGAGGCTCGTCCTGACCTTCGTCGGGCTCCGCAGTGGCGAGCGGTATGCCATCCCGGTCAACTACCTGCAACGCGGCCGTGAGCTGCTCATCACCACCAACAGCAGGTGGTGGCGCAACCTCGCCGGTGGTGTGCCGGTGGAGCTACGGCTGCGGGGACGCAGAGTCGGCGCCCGGGCCGAGGCCGTGCGCGAACCTGATGCCGTCGCCGAGGCGCTCACCGCACTCGTGCGCGACCACCGCCCGTACGGGCGCTGGGCACGCGTCCGGGTCGGCGCCGACGGCACCCCCGACGCCGCCGACGTGCGCGCGGAGGTCGGGCGCGGCCGGGTCCTGGTGCGGGTGCAGCTCCCCGACGACACGACCGCCCCGTGACCGCACCCCACCGCCGTCGCCGCGGCACCGGGCACGAGCTGCGTGACCTCGTGGTCCGCGTCGCGACCGACCTGCTCGCGCAGCTTGGCGACGTCGACGCGGTCACGATGCGCAGCGTCGCCACCGCCGCCGGAGTCACGGCACCCTCGGTGTACCGCCACTTCCCGGACAAACAAGCGCTGCTCCGCGTGGTCGTTGCCGAGCGGTTCGCCGCGTTCACCGACGAGCTCCGGACCGCCGCCGACTCGGCAGGCGAGGTGCCCTTGCTTCGCCTCGAGGCGATGTCGCGCGCCTACGTGCGGTCCGGCCTGCACCGGCCGGGGCACTACCGCGTGTTGTTCAGCGCCACGAACGCGGGCGCGGCAGGCCTGGGCCTCGATCCCGACACCGAACACCCCGGGGCGGCGTCTCACCGGGCCCTGCTCGACGCGGTTGCCGCGTGCGTGCAAGCCGAGCGACGGGACGTGGCGCCCATGCTGGCGACCGAGCTGTGGGCCTCCCTCCACGGCATCGTCGATCTGCGCATCACCAAACCCGACATGCCCTGGCCCGACCCCGACGCCCTGATCGACGCGGCCCTGACCGCCGTGCGTGCCGCCGCGGCAACGCGGCCCCGACCCCAGGAGGCACCGTGAACCTGCTGACCCTCGCCACGTTGCTCGTCACCGGATTCATCTCCTGCGCGGAGTTCGGCTCCTATGCCTTCGTCCATCCCGTGCTGCGCCGCCTCCCCGCCACCGAGCGCATCACCGTCGAACAAGGCCTGCTCAGGACCTACGGACGTGTCATGCCCGTCGGGATGACCCTGTGCGTCGTCCTCGGCATTGCCGCTGCGGCCGACGGGCGCGGGCCCGCGCTGCTGTCCTGGTCGGCAGCGG
This sequence comes from Pseudonocardia xinjiangensis, assembly GCF_012911925.1. Classification (GTDB taxonomy): domain Bacteria; phylum Actinomycetota; class Actinomycetes; order Mycobacteriales; family Pseudonocardiaceae; genus Pseudonocardia; species Pseudonocardia xinjiangensis. The sequence continues at coordinate 15,915 of NZ_JAAXKY010000024.1, forward strand.
CGGCCTTCGCCGTTGCCGTGGCGTCCACCGTCGTCGTCAACGTCCCGATCAACGCCGCCACCGGACGCTGGGACCCCGCACACCCGCCCGCCGACTGGGAGCGGACCCGCCGCCGCTGGGAGTCCTTCCAAGGCGTGCGCTCCTGGTTGCTGCTCCTGGGGTTCGTCCTGAGCTGCGCAGCCGCCACCACCTGACCGGCCGTTTCCACCAGCCGCTGCCGAGCACGTCGCCGACTCGGAGCGACGTCGCTGTCAGGCCGTCGCTGCGTCGAGGAACCTCTCGAGCTCGGCCCGGATGTCGGGTCCGCACGGCTGGAACACGATCTCGGTGACACCCTTCGAGGCGAACTCGTCGAGGCGATGCCGGACCTGGTCGCGAGTACCGCTGATCGTCACGTCCCGAAGGATCGCGTGGCCGCCGGCGTCCCATGCCGCTCGATCGGCTTCACCGATCTCGACGCAGTGACCCGCGTGAACCGCGAGGTGCCGTCGATCTTCCGGAGTCCGGTTCACCACGTCCATCCACTCCGCGCCGCCCGGCAGGTCATGCACGGCAGAGGGCCCCCCGAACTCGTAGGCCCCGTGATAGGCCAGCGCCCACCCCGGTCCAGCGGCGAGCCGGGCGTGGTCGGAGTCGGTGGCCTCTCCCTCGTCGAGCACCGTGCCCCACACGAGGTTGGGAACCCAGGAGTACTCGGTGATGAACTCGGGCAGCCGAAGGGTCACATACAGCCCGTCGCCGAGTTCCTTGGCGACCTTGTGGCCCTTGGGGCCCAGCGCGCCGACCAGGATGGGGACGTCGACCGGGCGTGCGGGCGCGTGCCCATCGGGATGCAGCATCTGCATCTGCGCCCCCTCCCACTCCACGACCTCGCCCTGCAACAGCCCGCGGTACGCGCGGATGTACGACTCCATGTAGGCCCACGTGATGGCGCGGTACCCCATCGCGCGGCGGCCGGTGAACCCCGTGCCGAAGGCGATCGAGACCCGACCCGGAGCCAGCGCGGCGAGGGTGGCGGTCGCCGCAGCGTTGACCATCGGGTGTCGCAGGCTGGGCACCAGCACACCCGGACCGAGACCGATCCGTTCGGTTCGTTCAGCGGCCAGCGCCAGGGTCATCCACACGTCCGTGCTCTGCTGGGGCGTGTCATAGACCCACGCTCGCGCGTATCCCAGCTGCTCGGCCAGAGCAATGTTGGCAGGGGAATCCAGAGCGGTCGGAAAAGCGCAGGACACCTCCACGAGGAGCCTCCATTCCATGGGCGGCGGGGCCGACGATCAAGGCAACTCTGCGTGGGGAACGTCCACCCGGACAGCCATGAGCTGCGCCTCGCGAACCGGCCGGCGTTCGTGCTCGGGAAAGGAAGGAGCAGTGCACAGGAAGAGCGTGCAGCCGTCGTCACCGCCGAGCATGCAGGCGAAGACCGCGAGCCCGGTCGGGATCTCGTCGAGGATCTCGCCGCCCTCCTGCACCCGGATCACGCGGGCGTGGAGGGCGTCAGCCACCCAGATCGCACCCTCCGCGTCTGCGCAGATGCCATCAGGACCGACCTGGAGCAGCTCGACGGCCTCCCCGACGTCCTCGGTCTGCGGTGGCTCACCGAACTGGGCCCACACGCGCCGATTGCCCAGCCCGCCGTCCTCCGCGATGTCGAACGCGGTCAGCCGCCCCGCGAACGTCTCCGCGACGACCAGAACGTTCCCGCCGAGGATCACCATGCCGTTCGGAAAACACAGGTCGTCGGCCACCGTGGCCACAGTGCCGTCCACGTCGACCCGCGTGATCGTGGTGTGACGCAACGGGGCTCCACCCATGAGGTCGAAGCCGAAGTTGCCCACGAAGGCACGTCCGCGATCGTCGACGACCATGTCGTTGAGCAGCCCCGGGACCGCGCCGGACAGATCGGCGTGCTCGGCGAGCGACCCTGACTCATCGCGCACCAGGATGCGGTGATCACGCATCGACACGATGAGCGCGCGTCCGTCAGGAAGGAAACCGATCCCGCCGGGCTGGCGCGGCACCTCGGCCACAACCTCGACGTGACCGCGACCGTCGGTCGACACAACCTGGTTGGTGTAGAAGTCGGAGACCCACAGCCGGCCGTCATGCCACCGCGGACACTCCAGGAAGGAGTATCCGTCCAGCACGACCGTCACCTCACGAGTTGACGGCGCACCTTGTCCCATCGTGACCTCGAATCCGTTATGTCGTCGTTGGCAAACCGGAATTGCCCTGCCGTGGCTGATGCGGGCGGGCTGAGAACCACTGACCATCACATGCCTCTATAGCCGGAGCGTCATTAACCGGCCAATGACTAAGCGCATAATCAGGCTGGCCAAAGGATCGTGCCTGCCGGAGTTGATGTCAAGCGCCGGAGCCGGCGTCGACCGTCAGCGAGCGGGCTCGCCCGCCTGCGTGGGGTCCGAAGGCTCCGTGCGCGAGGCAGGCACCGGTGGTGTGCTGGTCAGCATCGCGAGCGCGAGACCTGCGTAGAACTCGCCGAGGTCTTCCGGGCTGTCGGTGCCGCTGTGCCGGTACCAGCGGACCGGGTCGACGGCGAGGGCGATGATGCCCCGGACGACACGTTTGATGTCGATGGGCACGAAGACCCCGTCTTCGACCCCGTCGGCGACGATGCTGCGGTAGACACGGTTGGTCTCCCGCCGGATCTCGCGGATCGACGCGTAGTTCTCCGGGGTCAGATTGGCCAGCTCGTACTGCGCCACCCTGGCCGCCACGTGATAGCGAGCATTCCAGGCCACGTGGCGATAGACGATGTGCCAGATCCGTTCCACCAGGTCGTCCTGTGCAGGGGAGCGCATGTCGTCCAGGGCCTTCACATGGGCGGTCCGGGCGATTTCGAACAGGATCGCTTCCTTGGACGGGAAGTGGACGTACATCGCGGCGGGACTCAACCCGGCGCCACCGCTGATGTCGCGGGTGGTGGTCGCCTGGAAGCCCTTGGAGGCATAACAACGGGTCGCGGAGGTCAGCAGGCGCCTCGCGACAGGCCCGTAGGAGTGGTCCCACAGCTCGGCGGATCGGTCCTGAAGCTGGGGGGCATCGAGTTCCCAGGTGTCGAATGCCCCGGGCTGCCTCTTGGCCATACGCCCCCTCAATGGCTCGATGCCACCTGCGTCGGGGCAAACCTACCCGCTGACGGCGTTCGTCCCGGGTCTAACGTGCCTGCGCGTGCAGCGATCGGGGGGACCACCGATGAAGGAGCTCAGGTTCGAGCAGGACCTGGTGCGGGCTCTGCTCCGGGATCAGCATCCGGATCTCGCCGACCTCGAGCTCCGGGACGTCGACGGCGGCTGGGACAACCAGCAATGGCGACTCGGCGACGAGCTGGCCGTGCGCCTGCCACGCACCGAGCGCGCGCCTGCTCTGCTGCACACCGAGCAGACGTGGCTGCCGGTGCTGGCGAACCGCCTGCCGCTGCCGACGCCCGTCCCGGTGCGCATCGGCAGGCCTTCGAGCCTGTTCGAGCACACCTGGACGATCGCGCGCTGGGTTCCGGGTGATCCGGCCGATCGCGCGCCGATCACCCGCATCGATGCGGCCGAGATCCTCGCGGAGTTCCTTCGCGCGCTGCACGACCAGGCGCCCGCCGACGCACCGGCCAACCCCACGCGTGGCATGCCGCTGGCCGAGATGCAGAAGGGGGTCGACGGCGGGTTCGACGTCATCGCCGACCACCCGAGCGTCGGCCGCGCCCGGGAGGTCTGGGAGGAAGCCGTGGCAGCGCCCGTCTGGCACGGTGCGCCGCTGTGGCTGCACGGCGATCTGCATCCGGCGAACGTGGTCGTCCGGGACGGGATGCTTGCCGGGGTCATCGACTTCGGCGATATGTGCGCAGGCGATCCCGCAACTGATCTCTCAGCCGCCTGGATCCTCCTGCCTGCCGGCACGGCGAGCCGGTTCTTCGACGCCTATGCGCTCGCCGACGACGCGACGATCACCCGGGCGCGGGGCTGGGCGGTACTCCGGGCTCTGGGCCTGATCTGGATCGGACGGAACGGGAGGCGTGGTCTGCCCGGAGGCAAACCGACCTGGGAACCGGCCGGTTACGCCACGCTCGAACGGGTCCTGGTGGCGGGCTGACGCGAGGGCGCGCGGCCGGGCCCGGGTAGATTCCGCCGCCGGACGGAAGCGGGGGTGACATGGCCGGGGGGTGGCACTTCTGGTTCGGCACGTTCACCGGTGGCGTGCTCCTCACGCTGGCCGCACTGCCGCTGGCTGCGCTGCTGGTGTGGGTTCTGGCCCGTCGTCGGCGGGTCGCCGGCGCCACGCCGGCGTGGCGGATGGCGCTGGCCGAGGTCGGCATCGTCTACGGGACGGCGCCGTTGGTGTGGATGATCATGTTGCCGGGGAGTCAGGCCGGTGCCGTCCCGGGTCGGGTGAGCCTGGTGCCGCTGCGGGATCTGGTCACGATCATCGCAGCCGGGCCGCTGACGGCGACGGGCCAGGTCGTGGGCAACCTGCTGGTGTTCGCGGCGCTGGGCTTCCTCGCCCCGATGCGGTTCGCGGCGCTGGCGTCGGTCCCGCGGGTCCTGCTGCTCGCGGCGGGCTGTTCGGTCCTGGTCGAGGTCGCGCAGTACGTCCTGCGGTTGGACCGGGTGTCGTCTGTGGACGATGTACTGCTCAACGCTGCCGGGGCCGGGCTGGCCGCGTTGGCGTCGCGCCGCTGGTGGCAGGCTACGGCCGGAGCGTCGCCGGACAGGGCTCGACCGGCTCCGGTACCTGGACGCTGAGCGCGCGCATCGCGGGGAAGATCACCAGGCTGAAGTGCTCGGGCACGGCCGCAGCGAGCCACGATGAAGGGATGAGCTTCGACGTCACCGCCGATGCCTACGGGCGCTTCATGGGCCGCTTCTCCGAGCCGCTCGCGAGGCGGTTCGCCGATCTGCTGCAGCTACGGCAGGGCCGGCGTGCCCTGGACGTCGGCTGCGGATCAGGTGCACTGACCGCGGTGCTCGCCGAACACCTGGGGGCCGGCGCCGTCGCTGCCGTCGACCCGTCCGAGTCGTTCGTCGCCGCCGTGCGAACGCGCCTGCCCGGGGTCGACGTCCGTCGTGCCGCGGCGGAGCGTCTGCCGTTCGAGGATGCCGTCTTCGACGTCGCCGCCGCGCAGCTCGTCGTGCATTTCATGGCCGATGCCGTCGCCGGCCTGACGGAGATGGCCCGCGTCACGCGCTCCGGCGGGCTCGTCGCCGCGTGTGTCTGGGACAACGGGGGCGGCCGAGGCCCGTTGTCCCCGTTCTGGCGGGTGGCGCACGACCTCGACCCGGACGTCGTCGAGTCCGATCGAGCCGGCACGCGCGAGGGTCGGCTCGCCGAGCTGTTCGCCGCGGCCGGACTGCGGGACGTCCGGTCCGGCGAGCTGGCCGTCAGGGTCACCTACCCGACCTTCGAGGACTGGTGGGAACCGTTGACGCTCGGCGTCGGCTCCACCGGCAGCTACGTGGCCGGGCTCGACGACGCACGGCAGGCGGCGCTGCGGGCTCATTGCGCCGCCCAGCTTCCACCACCGCCGTTCGAGATCACGGGCGTCGCGTGGTCGGCGGTGGGTGTGGCGGGCTGATACCCACCACCTTGCCGCGCTGTGGCGTCGATCCGCCGGAGTGGCGATCACATCATTATCGCCACTTTTCCGAAGTGGCTCTCCACTGCAACATTTGTGACACCCTCGCCGAATTCGACAACTTCGGCGCTGGCGTCAACGAACGGGACTCGTGGCCACGTGAGATCGGGCAGTTCCCCGGTGCCCACCCCGAGGTGGTCCTTGTAGTTGACACTGGCTAGGTGCTAGGTGAGCAGATGATCGTCGATCCAGGAGCTGATCCGATGCAGTGCGTGTTCCCCGAGCGGAGGCACGAGGTTCATGAACCCGTGGATGGCTCCGGGGTAGAAGTCGATCTCGGCCTCATTGCCGGCCGCGCGCCAGCGCTCTGCCATGAACAGGACGTCGTCGAGCAGCGGGTCGAGCTCCCCGATGGTGAACAGCGCAGGTGGCAGACCGGTGAGATCGGCGTACAGCGGGGAGATCGTGGGGTTCCGCAGCACCGCGGCCGTGTCGGGGAAGATCAGCTTGCGGGTGTTCCGCAGGAACGACGTGCTGAGGACCGGCGTGGTGGGTGTCGCCAGGCGCTCGGCAAGGGTCAGTGACGGGTCGAAGACGCCGTAGGCGAGGCTGACTCCGACCACGCGTTCCATCGCGTCGTGCCTGTGCCGAACGTGGAGCACCGCCAGCGCAGCAAGATGCGCGCCCACGGAGTTTCCGCTGATGAGCAGCTTCTCGGTGCCGAACTCGGAAGCTGCGTGGTCGAACAACCACTCGACGGCGGCCAGCACGTCCTCGAGGCAGGCCGGGTAGGGATGTTCGGGCGCCAGTCGGTAGTCGACGCTCACCGCCACCACGCCGGCTTCCCGGGCGATGAGTTCGTTGGCGTGGTCGTTCTCTTCGGGGCTGCCCCCGAACCAGCCGCCGCCGTGCACGTCGAACAGGACGGCACGAGCTTCCCCTTCCGGCCGGATGACCCGGACACGCACATCGCCGGCAGCACCCGGAATCAGCGTGTCCACAGCACCTTCGGCTCGCGGTACGCCACTCGTGGACGACCGCAGCATCGCCAGCCCGTCGGGCGTTGTGGGGTCGGGCAGTGACCGGCCTGCCTTCGCTGCGGTGATCACCCGCGCCGCCTCGCGGTCGGCGGCCGGGATCGACATGGTGGTGTAGAACATGGATGCCTTCTCCTGGGTGGGTCCGATGGCGGGTCTCATTCACATATGGGCTGTGTCCGGTGGATCCTGCGGAACCTCGAAACGCAGCCCAGCCCCCGGGACGGTGTGGAGGTATCGCGGCTTCCTTGCGGTCTCTCGCAGCTTGCTGCGCAGCCAGGAGATATGGACCTGAACCGTGGTGCAGCGATAGGTGTCCGGTAGTCGCCACACCTCCGTCAGCAGGTCGCGAAGGGGGACCACTTCGCCCGCGCGAAGAGCCATGTACACCAGCAGGTCGTACTCCTTGGGGGAGAGGCACAGCGTTCCGCCGTCCAACTCGACGACCCGGTTCTCGATGTCGATGGCCAATCCGCCGAAGACGAGTATCGGTGGATCCGGCAGCTGGCCGGCGTCGGCCCGGAGGGCGGCCCCGACCTTGGCCAGCAACAGGTCGGCACTGAACGGACGAATCAGACAGCTGTCGGCGCCGGCGTTCAGTGCTGTGACGATATGGCACTCGTCGGCCCGGGAGGTGATGGCAATGACCGGAGCTCGCGCGGCGGCCCGCAAAGCGGGTAACAAGTCGATCGCGCACTGATCGGGCAACTCCAGGTCCAACAGCACGAGATGGGGCCGGGCGGTGACGGCTGACCGCAACCCGGCCATGGCGGTGGGAACCGTACTGACAAGGTGGTCGCGCAGTTCGAGCGCCGCTGATACGACCGTATTCGAGCGAGCCGTCCGGTCCTCGATGACCAGTATTCGAGGCGGGGGATCTTCGTCTTCTCTGTCGGTGCGTCTGTGCTGATCTACGCGCAACGCACAGGACCTCGCTCGCATAAGAGGTAGACGTTCGTCCAGGGGGAGATCGACTCGAAGTCGAGTCGGTTCGACATGAGCCGAGACCTACCGAGCCGATTGGGCACGCAGAAGGTGGGCCGCGCGTTCGGCGATTGCGTACACGGTGGCGTTGGTGTTGGCGTTGACCGGGGACGGCATCACCGAGGCGTCGATCACGCGCAACCCCTCGACCCCATGCACTCGCAGGTCCGGGTCGGCCACGGCGTGCTCGTCGGTACCCATGCGACAGGTCCCGGCGTAGTGGAAGTAGGTGTGCACGCTACGGCGTGCGTAGTCACGCAGCTGGTGGTCGTCGCTCACCTCGGGGCCGGGTTGAGCTTCGTCGCCCCGCCACGGCGCGAACGCTCGTGCGTTCCCCAGGTCACGTGCGGCGCGCAGCCCCGCCACCGCGGCGTCGAGATCCCGCCTGTCGGTGTAGTAGCCCGGGTCGATCAGCGGCGCCGCGTGCGGGTCGGCGCTCGCCAACCGGACCGAACCCCGGCTGAACGGCGCCAGGACCGCGACCACGACGGTGTAGCCGGCGCCTCGCTCCGGGCTCGGGACCGTGTCGCCCAGCATCGGCGCGACCGCGCAGAACAGCTGCACGTCCGGCCACCCCGCCTCGGGAGTGGTGCGGATCGTGCCCTTGGCCTCGCCCCCGCCGTTGCCCACGCCGGCCACGACGGGCTGCCGCGATCGGTACACCACGCCGGTCAGTGGGTGGTCGTGCAGGTTCGTGCCCACCCCGGGAAGGTCGACGACGACCGGGACCCCGACCTCGCGCAGGTGTGACTGCGGTCCGACGCCGGAGCGCATCAACAGCTGCGGCGAGCCGATCGCACCGGCTGCCAGCACGACGTCACGGCCGCAGTCCACACGGAAGGACTGCGAGCCGACACCGTACTCGACACCGGTGCAGCGCCCGCCGCTGAAGAGGAGACGGTGCACCAGCGCGTCGGTGACGAGATCGAGGTTGGGCCGGTGCAGTGCAGGCCCCAGGTAGGCGTCCGCCGCGCTCTGCCGCCTGCCGTCGACGATCGTGAACTCCGCCCAGCCGAATCCCTCCTGGACGCCGCTGTCGATGTCGTCGACGACCGGATGACCGATCTGGCGAGCCGCTGCCAGCATGGCCTCCGACAGTGGGTGCGGCGGGGACACCCGCCACAACCGCAACGGACCGCCGTGGCCCCGCAGAGCCGGGTCACGGTCCTCGACGTGCTCACTGCGTGTGAAGAACGGCAGCAGGTCGTCGAACCCCCAGCCCTTCGCCCCCGCCGCAACCCACGCGTCGTAGCTCGCCCGGTGGCCCCGGATGAACGACATCGCATTGATCGCCGAGGACCCACCCACACCCCGACCGCGCGTCAACCGCACGCGCGGGCTGCCGGGCACGCTCACCGACACGTCACCCCAGTCCATCGAGGAACCCGCCAATGACGGCCAGGCCTGGGGATCGGCGACGGCGGGCAGCGCGTCCCGACTCCCTGCCTCCAGCAGCAGCACCCGCGTGCCGGCGTCCTCGGTCAGGCGGGACGCGAGCACACAACCGGCCGTCCCGGCACCGATGATCACGATGTCGTACGGACGCATCAGTAGATCTCCCATTCGGATGTCGTTTCCCTGACAACGGGATCACCGAGCACGAGGACCTTCACTCGTACCTCCCGGGGGTGCAGCCTCACCGGTCGAGCAGATCTTTGCACACAATAGTAGTCACGATCTATGACGAATGATACACCGCGTGGCGACGGGGGCTGGCGATCTCCCGGGTAACCTGAGGCTCCTCGTCGAGTGCGTTCGCTGTCCCTGTGGTGACGTAGGACGCGTCCGTCCCCGATGGCTGTTCCTGCTGGCAGCTATCCTGTCCGTCCCGTTGATCGCCGGATGTGTGAGCCGCGGTGATGAACGTACGCCCGGCGGACCGGCGGTCCGCCGCGGCGCGACCTTGCACCGCGGATCATCCATGTGTTAGTCATTATCTATCACCATGCTCGGCGGCGGGTCGTGTGATGCTCCTGATCCGGCCGAGCCTCCATGTGGCATTCCGGGCGAATCGCTCGATGTCGCGCTGCCGGCGCCTGTGATGCCCAGAAACGAGGCGCCCGGAACTTCGCCTCTGAAACCAGGACGACGAGGAGATCACGATGGCAGGACGTCTCGAGGGCAAGGTCGCTCTGGTCTCCGGCGCGGCGCGGGGGCAGGGCCGGTCGCACGCGGTGCGGCTGGCGCAGGAGGGTGCGGACATCATCGCGTTCGACGTGTGCCGCCAGCTCGACACGGTGCCCTACCCGCTGGCCACGCCGGAGGACCTCGCGGAGACGGTGAAGCTGGTGGAGGAGCTGGGCCGCGGGATCGTGGCGGGTGAGGCGGACGTGCGGGACTCGGCTGCGGTGCAGGCGCTGGTCGATGGGGGAGTGCGCGATTTCGGGCGTCTGGACGTGGTGTGTGCCAACGCGGGAATCGGCGGGGTCGTGGAGAACACCTGGTCGATCACCGACGAGGAGTGGGAGGAGATGATCGCGGTCGACCTCACCGGGGTGTGGAAGACCGTGAGGGCGGCGGTGCCGGCGATGGTCGAGGCCGGCAACGGTGGCTCGATCGTCATCACCAGCTCGGCCTTCGGTCTGAAGGGCATGCCGGGCGCGACCCACTACGTCTCGGCGAAGCACGGCCTGGTCGGTCTGATGCGCAGTCTGGCCAACGAGTTGGCTCCCTACTTCATCCGCGTGAACTCGGTGCACCCGACGGGCGTGAACACGCCGATGATCGTGAACGAGTTCATGGCGCAGGCGCTGTTGAGTGCGGACGGGTCGTTCAGCCTGCAGAACGCGCTGCCGGTGGAGATGGTCGAGCCTGCGGACGTCTCGAACGCGATCGCCTGGCTCGCTTCCGAGGAGGCCCGCTACGTCACCGGCGTCACGTTGCCGGTGGACGCCGGGTACCTGCAGCGGTGACCTCCGGATCGACCGATTCGGCAGGGGTGCTGACGACGGCGGGGCCACAATAGTCCGAATACGTGACCAGCATGCGCCATTTGCCGGCGAGGCAAGCAGGTCGGCCTGACTTTCTGAAGATCGTCATCGAGTGCCGTTCGATGTTCCGCAAGGCCGTGGGTCACCCTGTGTTCTGGTGATTGACAGGGCTCTGAGCTGCGGATATATGCGATTCCTGATCGCAATGGACAAGCGGGCTCCTGTGGTCGCGGTGAGGAACGCAGGGCTGTTCGGCGGTGGCCCCATAACGGCGCGACCTTGCGTCGGCCTGAGGCCTGTGTTAGTCCTGGTTTATGACAACATGCGCCCTGGTGCACGTGACGTCAGCCGATCTTCTGCTCGGCGTTTCGCTCATGCCGAGCATCGACTGTCCCAAGTGAAGGAGAAGCAGAAGTCATGTCTGCAAGCACATTCACCGAGCGGTTGACCCGAGACAACGCAGCGGTGGTGCTCGTCGACCACCAGGTCGGCCTCTACAGCGGCGTCCGGGACATCTCAGTCGGCGACCTGAAACACAACGTCGTGGCACTGGCCAAGGCCGGCCAGGTACTGGGGCTGCCGTTGGTGGTCACCACGACCGCAGCAGACAGCATGTGGGGCCCGCTCATTCCGGAACTGGCCGCCGCACTGCCTGCCGACCTGACGGTGATCGACCGGTCCACCGTCAACGCCTGGGACGACGAACGCGTCGTCGAGGCCATCCGGGCAACCGGTCGAAAGAACCTGATCATTGCCGGAGTGTCGACCGAGGTATGTCTGGCGCTGCCGGCGATGGCCGCGCTGGCCGAAGGGTTCAAAACCTACGCCGCGATCGACGCTTCCGGAACGTTCTGGCAGGCCAAGCGGGAAGCCGGTCTGCTGCGGATGACGCAGGCCGGAGTGATTCCGGTCGACTACTCGAACGTGATGGTCGAGATCCTCGCCGACAACGCCGACCCGCTCGCCGTCGACGTCTACGCCGCTCTCGACATGCCCTTCGCTGTGCTCGTGGGCCAGATCGCCGACGCGTACACCAAGCGCTGACCGGAGAAGGCGCCGGTTCTGCTGGGTACCGACAGCTGAGTCGGCCGCTACTCGGTCGATCCCACTCCACGATCGGTTCCGCCCGGCGGTACCTGTCGCGGCTACGAGGGGTCCACGGCAGGTACCGCTTCCGCGCGAGCCGTGAGCCGATATCCATGGGAGTGCAGCGTGAGTGGAAAGTTCCCTGACGGTTCGAGGAGCCTGGGCTGTCCGCCGCCAACCGTGGCGATCGTCGGTGGGGGTGCGAGCGGGACGCTGAGCGCGCTTCATCTGCTGCGCGCAAGCAGCGATCCGAACCTTCGGGTCGTGCTGTTCGAAGCCGACTCGCGACGGCGCCATCTCGGCGTCGCCTACGGCACGACCGACGAGCGGCATCTGCTCAACCTGCGCGCGCAGATGATGAGCGCATTTCCGGATGAGCCCGACCACTTCGTCGACTGGGCCCGGCGCGCCGGCCGGGGGTGGAAACCCACTGACTTCCTGCCGCGGATGGCTTACGGCAACTACTTGCGGGACCTGGTCGCCGAGTTCGGTGAGCATCGGTTGCACGTCGTCGATGCGCGGGTCGAGGACGTGGTGGCCCACGACGGTGGCTTCGAGATCGCCACGGACGGCACGAACACACAGGCCAGGTCGGTCGTGCTCGCGTACGGAGTCGGCGCGCCCCACCGGTTGACGACCACCACGGCGCAGTCGCTTCCGGACGCCGCATGGCACCTGCAGAACCCCTGGGATCTCGGGGCCCTCGCGCGGGTGCCCGACGACGCCACCATCGTCATCGTCGGAAGCGGGCTCACTGCCGTCGATGTCGCTCTCACGCTCCTGGACGACGCCCCGCAGCGTCGAGTGGCGATGGTGAGCCGCCGTGGTGACCTTCCGCGTGCTCATCTGGAGGACGTGCCGGCGGAATGGGTGACCCCGATTCCGCCCGGGCCGTTGACCGTGGACGGTCTCGCCGAACTGGTCCATGACCAGATCGCACTGGCCCGGCGCCGGGGCGTCGGCTGGCGCGCAGTTCTCGACGGCCTCCGCCCGCAGTCCCAGCCGATCTGGCGCCGCCTCGACCGGAACCAGCGCCGCCGCTTCCTCGCTGAGTACGAGCACGACTGGCACGTGCATCGCAACCGGATGGCTCCTCAGATCGCCGCCCGGGTCAGGGCTTATACCGAAACCGGGCGGTTCACTCTCCACAGCGGCGGACTCCGGTCCGTGGAAGACCTCGGCAGCCGCTGCCGCGCGAACCTCAGCAACACCACGCTCGAGTCGGACGCCATCGTCAACTGCACCGGCCCGTCGAGCGACATCACGAGAACCACCGACCCGCTACTGCGCACGCTGCTCGACCGCGGCGTCATCGCGCCCGACCCCCTCGGACTCGGCGTGGCGTGCACGGAGCGCGGCGAGCTTCTCGACAGCCACGGTGATGCCGTTCCGGGCATGTACTCCGTCGGCCCGCCGACCAGGGGCACTGTCTGGGAAGCCATTTCCGTCCCGGAGATACGGGGCCAGGCCGCCCGACTCGCCGAGCACCTCACGACGACCCTCGGAGCGAGCGCGCCAGTGCCCATGGGCCGGTGAATGAGGGCGTGCAGCCACTGATGAGAGGAACCGCGATCATGCCCGTCGCACGGGTACCGCTCAACTTCTTCGGAATGCCGTTCGGATTAGCCGGGTTGGGCGGATGCTGGCTGACGGCGGCGGAGTACGGGCTCGCCCCGCCGGCGTTCGGCGAGGCGATCCTCGTCGTCGCCGCGCTGGTGTGGCTGTTCGTCGTCAGCCGCTACGTTCGCGATGCTCTGTTCGACCGGGCCGCCTTCGCCCGCGACCTGCTCGACAACGTCGCGGGCCCCTTCGCGTCCCTGGCCGTGATCACACCGATGCTGTTGGCGGCCGAAGGTCTCTATCCGTACGCGCCCGTGGCCGGCGCCATCGTGACCGACGTGTTCATCGGTCTGACCGTCCTGCTCGGGTCCTGGTTCACCGGTCAGTGGATCTACGGCCCGGTCGACATCGACAAGTTCCATCCCGGCTACTTCCTGCCGACCGTCGCCGGCGGCCTGGTCGCAGCAGCCGCGGCCGCCGCCGTGGGCCAGCCACGGCTGGCCGAGGTCATGTTCGGGCTCGGCATGGTCTGCTGGTTCGTCGTCGGCTCGGTCATCCTGATGCGGATGTTCTTCCGGCCGTTGCTGCCGGGACCGCTGCTGCCGACGGTGGCCATCGAGGTCGCCCCTCCTGCGGTCGCGAGCCTGGCCTACTTCACGATGACCGGTGACCGCGTGGACACCTTCGCCTCGATGCTGGCCGGCTACGGCCTGCTGATGGTCCTGTCCCAGATGCGACTGCTGCCCGCCTACCTGAGGCTGCCGTTCATGCCCAGCACCTGGGCATTCACCTTCAGCTGGGCCGCGGTGGCCAACGTGGCGATGCACTGGGTCAACGGCACCAGGCCGAGCGGCTACGTCATGTACCACTACGTGGTGCTCGCGGCGATCACCGTGTTCATCGGAGGCATCGCCGTGCGCACCGTGATCGCGCTCGGCCGCCACCAGCTGCTGCCGAGGCCGCCCCGCGCGTCACCTGCCGTGTATTCGGTCACTCGTCGGGGAGTTGCGTGGCGTAACCGCGCTGATTCTCGGTGACCTGAAAGAAGATGCGCTTGAACCGCTCGTAGTCCTCTCGTCCCACGATCTGTGCGTGGCGCCGCTGCATGGCGGCCAGGATGAGGTCAGCAGCGCGCATTTGCGCCAGGCCGCGGGCCGTCGGGAAAACAAGCTTGGCCCGACGGTCGCTCGGGTCCGGCCGTCGCTCGACGTACCCCAGAGCCTCCAGCTCGTCGATGAGTGTCCCGATGTTCTGTTTGTGCTGGTGTGACAGCCGAGACAGCTCGGACGGGCGCACCCCGTCGGCATCGAGGTAGGCCAGGACAGCGCCGTGCCTGTACTTCAAGTCATCGAAACCCAGCTCCGCCAGCGACGTGAACAGTTCGCGCTGCACCGCGAACAAGAGGCGACCCGCCAGTACGCCCAGATCTGGATCAGTCGAGTTCCGCTCCGCGCGGGTCACCACTGGCCGTGCTCCTATCGCTTGCGCCCACTACCGTCAGTGATTTAAGGATCGTCGTGACTCCTTACGATAGGCCCCCTCATCGTGAGGGCACACCCAGATCAGGCACTCCTGACCCACGCGCGTCGGCGGAGCGGTCAGATCGGCACAAGCTGCTCATCGGCAAGAACGTCGACGAGCTGGAGGCACGGGGTTACCTCGAACGTCGGCCCGGCACCGGGCTGGAGCCGGTCCGGGAAGAGGCCCTCGCGACCGGGGCGCGAAGCGCGGAGGTCGTCACGGTCGAACCGTCGGTCGACGACCTGCTGCCGCGACGGTCAGGACGGGACGAGTACCGGCGGGCGGGTCGTCACGCTGCTCCAGGCGCTGCGGGCCTGGTCGGGTCGGACGTGGGTCAGCTCGCCCGGACGGCCTGGACCTCCGGGGTGATCTCCGTTGCGTCCCCGATGAGGAGCGGACCGCCCGTCTGGGAGACGTTGCCGTTCACGCGAAGGCGGACCGCGAGACGCGCCCGGAGGCTGTGAAGCCCACACGGAAGGCCCCGGTGTGGTCATCGCCGGTCGACACGGTGGCGACGTCGATCTCCACCTGGACGGAGGACTTCGTGAGGTCCTCGGCGATCTCCAGGGCTCCGGACAGCTCGCCGAACGTCCCCCGTACGCGCGCGCCCACGAAGCGGGTGGCGAACTGGAGGGACGAGTGGACCGGGTCGAGTGCGTACCGGCCCGGAGGGATGTCGATGCTCATGGCTGCTCCTTCACCTACGCAGGCCCCACGTGCCGGACGTGTTGCCGCACCTCGCGGTAGCGATGCACCTCGTACGCCACCAGCGCGCTGAGAACGGCGGCGAGGAAGCCCAGAGTCCCGATCGCCGGGAGCCCGGCGACCAGCGGCATCACGGCCAGCAGCACCGCCCCGACGACCAGCCGGACGGGGTTGGCCGTGCGCAGCACGTACCAGGTGAAACCGACGTGCGCGAACAGGTACAGCACCGCGCCGCCGTAGAGCGCGGCGAGCGGGATGCCGTAGAGCGGGTCGGCGATCGTGTGTCCCTCGCCGCCACCGATGTAGAGCAGGACCTTCTTCAGCCCGAGCGACATCAGGATGATCCCGATGACCATCGGCAGGTGCAGATAGGTGTACCCGCCGCGGGCCATCCGGATCTGCCGCTCCCCGCCGGCTTCGGCCAGGGCGTGCTCGGCGCGCAACGTGACGACGTCGAAGTAGATCCACCACAACGCGCCCGCCACGGCCAGGCCGAGCACGCCGGCGACGATGATCGGCCAGGAGATCGGCAGCTCTGCCACCCCGATGCCGATGGACACGATCGACTCGCCCAGCGCCACGATGATGATCAGCCCGTGCCGTTCGGCGAAGTGGCTCGCCGAGTTGAGCCGCCAGGAGGCGCCGGCCACCGCCGTGCCGACGTAGTCGCCGATGATCGCCGCGGCCCACAAGGCGGTCTGCACCCAACCCTCGGTCTGCGACGCGACGAGCAGCAGCACGGTCCCCAGCACCGCGGCCGGCACGACGCGCACGATCTGCGCGCGCAGCTGCGCGTCCCCGCGGCTGCACACCCAGTACATCGCCAGGTGTACCGCGCGCACGCAGAAGTACGCGACGGCGAACACCACGGGCCCCGAGAGCCCGCCCGGCAGGTCGTTGAAAGCCTCGGGGATGGTGATCGCCCCGACGAACACCGCCGCCATCGCGACGAACATACCCAGCCGGATCAGCCCCTCGTCCGCCTTCGCGACGTTGCCGAGCCAGGAGTAGGCGACCCACGACCACCACATGACGACGAGGATCAGCACGCCGCGCAGCACTGCCTCGGCCGAGCTGTCCTCGGCCATCCAGTCCGTGACCCGGGTGAGCGCGAACACGAACACCAGATCGAAGAACAGCTCGAGCGTCGTGACGGTGGCGCCCTCGCTCAAGGACTCGAACCTCGTGCGGCGCGGGGTGACCATTCTGAGCCTGCCTCTGGCTGTCATGTGCTGATGTCGGGGGCGAAGCGGCCCGCGCGCTCCCGGACCCTGGGCGCGACCTCCTCGGCGAAGAGCCGGATCTGCCGCTCGTCGGTCCGCTGCGGCCACAGCACGAACGTGGTGAACGGCTGCTCGGTGGCCAGCCGGGTCAACAGCTCGACCCAGCCCCCGACATCGGCACGGACCGGATCGCTGCCGGACTGCGCGAGCGGCCCCGGCGTCGCCGCCGCCGGGTCGATGACTCCGACGAGCTGTGCGATGCGCCGGATGTCCGCGGGATCGCGCCCGGCTCCGCGCGCCGCGCGGTCGAGGAGCTCGTTGCTCTGCGCCCAGCGCTCGTAGGGCAGGTACGACGGGATCGGCGCCGCCCAGCCGTCAGCGAGCTGCCCGGTCAGCGCGAGACTGCGTGGGCCCTGTGACCCGACCCAGATCGCCACGCCGCCGGGACCCGGCTCCTGCCCGACGACCCCGCCGACCCGGTAGAACTCGCCGTCGTGGTCGACGCTCGCATCGGCCGCCACAGCCCGCGCATGATGGCGATCGCCTCCTCGAGCGCCCGCAGCGCCTCGGGTGGGGTCCGCCGGGGCGCTCCCATGGACTCGATCGCATCCCAGTAGCCGCCTGCGCCGAGGCCGAGCTGGAAGCGGCCTCCGGACACCGAGCTCAGCGCGCCCGCCGTCCGGGCCAGGACAGCAGGGGGGCGAAGCGGCAGATTCGCCACGTCGGGAAACACCTGGATGCGCTCGGTACGGGCGAGGAGGTCGCCCATGACGACGAACGCGTCGAGGTAGCGCGCCGCGTAGGGATGGTCCTGAACGCCGATGTACTCCAGTCCCGCCTCCTCGGCCACCACCGCCAACCGGCGGGTCGTCCCGAGATCACGGGTCGGAAGCAAGGAGACGCCGAACTGCAGGTCTGTCACGAAGCTCTCCTCCTCGCAGGTCGGAAGGGTGCGTGCGCCGGGCGATCGGCATCGGTTCCTAGAGTGGTAGCATTCTATGACTATCAGCATCCATGACTAACTGCAAGTGTGTTCACACCTCTGGCACCACCGGCTCGCCCGATCGGTACGGTGATACCGTATATCCATACCGATCCGACGGTCGTCGGCTCGAGCGGCCGACGCCGGACAGCCGGCGAGCACCTCGGTCGCATGCCCATGGCACACCCGCACGTCCGCCGGGCGGCGGACGACAACCCCCGACGTCGCTGCGGTTGGTGGCACCGGTTCGCGCCGTGCGCGGTGAGACGAATCAGAAAGGCGCTGACATGCTCCGCCGATCGACCTCCTCTCTTCTGGCGTCCGTGAACGGGCCCGTCTTCTTCGCGGGCGACGACGGTTTCGCCGACGAGGCGTCCGTGTTCAACACGGCCGTCATGCATCTTCCCTACGTGATCGTCGGCGCCACCGGTGAGGCGGACGTCCGGGCGGCGGTGCATTTCGCCAGTGAGCACGCCCTCCCCGTCGCGGTACTCAACACCGGTCACGGCCCTTCCGTGCCGGCTTCCGGACCCTCCGTCATGATCACCACGCGTCGCATGGCCGGAGTGTGGATCGACAGCGCGAAGAGGACGGCCCGGGTCGAGGCCGGCGCCCGCTGGGGCCAGGTGGTCGACGAGGCCGCGAAAGTCGGGCTCGCGCCGCTCGCCGGGTCCTCACCGCATGTTGGCGTCGTCGGTTACACGCTCGGTGGTGGGGTCAGTGTGGCGCTGGGGCGGGCCTTCGGCTACGCGGCCGACCACGTGCAGGTGATCGAGATCGTGACTGCGGACGGCGAGCTCCGCCGCGTCACGCCTGATTCGGACGGGGAGTTGTTCTTCGCCCTCCTCGGCGGGAAGGGGAACTTCGGCGTCGTCACCGCGATGGAGTTCACGCTGTTTCCCGTCGCGGAAATCTACGCGGGAGCCTTGCATTTCTCGGGCGACAACGCGCGGGAAGTGCTGGAGGCCTACGAGCGGTTCACCTCGACCGCACCGGACGAACTGACCTCGTCGATCGTCTTCCTGCGTGCTCCCGACCTGCCCTTCGTCCCCGACTTCATGCGAGGAAGGCTCACCGTCTCCATCAGGATCTCCTTCCTGGGCGCGGCACCTGAGGGCGAGGCGTTGATCGCGCCGTTGCGAGCGGTTGCGCCCGTGCTCGCCGACACCGTGTCCACGATGCCGTTCGCCGACATCGCTTCGATCACCAACGATCCGAGCGAACCGGCTGCCGCCGTAGAGCATTTCGCCATCCTCGACGAGTTGTCCCCGTCGGCGATGGAGGCGATCCTCGACATCGCCGGTTCGAACTCCGACTCCTCCGTCACCATGGTCAACCTGACCCATCTCGGCGGCGCGCTCGGTCGGCCGTCGGAAAAGGCGAACGCGGTGGGGCGACGCGATGCCGCATTCGCCATCTTCGCGTTCACGGTCGTGCCGCCCGGCGATGTGGTCCTGAACGCAGGCATGGACCAGGGTCTGGAACTGATGCGCCGGCTCACCCCACCCGGCGGCGGCCGGAAGCACCCCGGTTACCTCTCGCCTGCGGACGCCTCCGTCGAGAGTGTGCGCCTGGCGTACGACACATCGACATACGAGCGTCTCCAGGCGACGAAGACCCGGTACGACCCGCGCAACGTGTTCCGCTTCACCCACAACATCCCGCCCCGCACGTAGGCGCCGGCCAGTGCCAAAGACCAGCAGATCGACCGGATTGACCGGATTGACCGTGATCCGGCATGGCTATATGGTGCGATCATGCCCGCCGAAAACCTGCGCGCCGCACATCGAAAGAGACGTGCCGGTGGGGGGAAACGGGCCGTCGTTCTGGACGCGGTGACAGATGTGCTTGCGGAACGTGGGTACGAGAACACCCGCTTTGCCGACGTATCGACGGCCAGCGGGGTGGCGATCAGTACGCTGCAGAACTACTTCGGCTCGCGCGAGGACATGGTCATCGAGGCCATGGAGATGTCCACCATTCGGGAGGTGGATGCGCTCGAATCGGTAGCCGCGGCCGAAGGTGATCCGTGGGATCGGCTGATCGCGATGATCGATCGGAGTCTGAACAGCTCCCACCGCACTCGGCAGCTGCTCGTCGAATTCTGGCGGTCGGCAATGCGGGACGACGAAGTTCGCAAGTACAGCGTCGAGGGGTGGGAGCGCTATCGGACGCCCTTCCTGGCCGCGGTGAACGAAGGCCGCGAGCATGGTGCGTTCACCCCCACTCTCAGCCCCGACGACATCGCGGATTTCGTGCAGTCCGCCTTGGCCGGAGCCATCGTCTCCCACGTTCTGCACCCCGCGCCGTCCTCTGCCAACTTCCGCGCCGTCCTGCTCACCCAGCTCCGATCGATGCTGGGACTCGACGTCTAGGCGACGCGCGGCCCGACGCTCACGACGGTGCCCATCGGCAGCACGGAATGAGAATGGCGGACCTTAGATGCCGGTAGCGCGCAGCGCGACCTGCATGTGAGTTGAATCACTGCTATCCGTAGCTGTCTTTGTCGATCTCCATAGAATCATCAGGATCTTCCTGGGGTTGGCCCATTGCCCACATTTTCTTGGTGGTCTACAGGGTTGCCGGAATCAATGGTGCCTTGTTGTATGGTCGTCCGAGTGGTAGGCAGATGTGTGGCCAGTGGCTGTGAGATCGGCCGCTGCGGCGTTTCAAATGGAGCCCGGGTCGCGCGTCCATCATTTCTCGACGAAAGGCATCGGGAGGCGTCATGACCATCATTGGATCGAACCGGTTCGGCCTGTCGGAAGCCGAATCATCGGCGAATTTCGAAGTATTTCTTCCTGAGTTCGACGGCGACCAGATCCTCGATCAGGACGAGGAGTGGTGCGAGGTCCTGGTCGACGGGCAGCGGACCAGGATTCGATTCCACGACTACCACCGGATCTACGATATTCCAGGCATGTACGAGCGTCTCTTCTACGAGATGCTCGAGTGTGTCTCTCCGCGTACGGTCTGCGATCTGCTGGCCACGGCACTGGCCGAACACGCGATGAAGGCCGAGGACCTGCGGGTGCTGGACGTCGGCGCCGGCAACGGCATGGTCGGCGAGGAGATCCGGACGTTGGGCGTGGACACGGTGCACGGCGTCGACATTCTGGAGGAGGCGGCCGCCGCTACCCGTCGCGATCGTCCGGACGTCTACGACGACTACCTCGTCGCCGATCTCACCGACCTCACGCTCGAGCAGCGCGACGTCCTCGTCCGCGCCAAGTTCAACACGATGACCACGGTGGCTGCGCTCGGGTTCGGCGACATCCCTCCCGAGGCCTTCGTGGGTGCGTTCAACCTCATCGAGACCCCGGGCCTGCTGGCGTTCACCATCAAGGACGACTTCCTCCGCGATGACGACCCGAGCGGTTTCAGCCTGCTGATCCGGCGCATGTTCGCCGAGAAGACAATCGTGGCGCAGGCGGAGAAGCACTACCGGCATCGGCTGTCGGTGCATGGCAAGCCGTTGGAGTACATCGCGTTCGTCGTACGCAAGACGGGTGATGTGCCGACGGCCTGGATCCGCTGAACAGTTCTGTCCATCAGGAAGTCCGCTGCGAACGATCGCACGAGGTGCGCCCGGTCCGGGCCGGCCGGTTGACCGGCGGCGATGATCACGCCTGAGGCCGGCACGCGGCGTTGGCCGTGTTAAATGAGCGAGCGCTCGTTTTACACTGGGGGGACATCGCGCAGCGCGACCGGCGCCGCCCCCGTCTTCCTCGTCGCCTGTTGCGCGGGCGGCGAGGGCCGGCAGGCGCGGGCTGGTCGCCGGTGGCGTCCTGATCGACCTGAACATCGCCGGCCTCGGCTGGCGCTCGGTATTCCTGGTGAATGTCCCGATCGGCATTGCGTTGTTCGTCGTCGCCGCACTCGTGCTGCCTCGGGTTCCGGTCGTGGACCGGCGCCTCGACGTTCCCGGTGTGGTGCTGCTGACCTGCGGCGGCGTTCTCGTGATCTCGGCGCTGACGCTCGGCACGGAGGGCGGTTGGCCGCCGTGGAGCATCGGTGCTGCTGGCGCGGGCGTGGCGGTGCTCGTGGTGTTCGTCGCTCAGCAGCGGCGCACGAGTCGCCGCGGTGAGCCGGTGCTGGTGGAGCCGGCGCTGTCCACCACCCGCGGTGTCCGTCCCGGGCTGCTGGGACTGCTGCTCGTCGGTACTCGCTCCTCGTCAGCGGTGTGGTCGGTGCCGGCGTGGCGCTCCTGCTCCCCGCCTGGCTCACCGCGGGGGAGAGCTGGCCTGCCGCGGCCGCGCTGACGTGCTCGGCGTGACAGGTCTGGGGTTCGGGGTGTCGTTCAGTCCGCTGGTGTCGCTCACCGTCGCCCACGTCCGGCCCGAGCACATCCCGATGCCAGCGGTACGGCGACGACAGTGCTGCAGTTCAGCTTCGTCACCGGGGTGGCGGTCTTCGGCACCATCTACCAGGGGACCGGGCGGATCGCGAACCTTCGTGAACGGATAAATGACGGTCAGCTGTCGTCCAGGGGAGTGAATGTGCTCGAGACGCGCCCGTTGTGCACCATGAACGTCCAGCTGGTCAACCCGCGAGTGGTTCGCTGGTGCTGCTGCTCGGAATGATCGACTTGCGTGATTCGCAGGGAATTGTGATCAAACGCGTTGATGTGGTTTCGGTCGACCTGTCCGAATCGCCCACGTAGCGGCATACCCAATCGGTTGCAGGAACTGCGATCACACGTGGCACCCGGCACGTTGGGGTGGCCGTGCACCCACGCCACTGCACGAACCGATGCACCACCCGAACCGAAAGGACCTACCGTGTCCCACCATCTGGATACCCCGCTGGCGGCGCAGACCGGCCAGTTGTTCCTCGATGATCTGTGTGTCTTCCGTGGCGAGGACAGCACCGTGTTCGTGATGGATGTGAACTCGACGGTCAACGGTCTGCATTCGGAGCCGAGTTTCCACTCCGAGGCCCGGTACGAGTTCAAGGTGCACCTTGACGGTGCGGAGGTGGAGGAGCTGACCTACCGGGTGTCGTTCGCCGATGCGGACGCCGAGGGGCGCCAGGCGTTGCAATTGCACGAGCTGACCGGCGCCGACGCGCGCGAGGACGCGGCGACCGGGGAGCTGGTGCTGGAGGGCCGGACCGGGTCGAGCGCGGATGGGTCGGGGGTGCGGTTGTGGGCCGGGCGGATCAAGGACTGGTTCTACATCGACCTGTCGTTGTTGGACATGGTGAACTCCGCGGTCCGCGGTGGCACGGTTCTGGACTTGTCGGGGTGGCAGCCGCGGGAGGCGACGAACAGTTTCGCGGACACGACGGTGGACTCGATCGTGCTGGAGGTGTCGCACCGGCATCCGCAGTTGCGCCCGGGCGCGCAGATCGGGGTGTGGGCGGCGACGAAGCTGGCCACCGATGCTGGTGGGTGGCGGCAGATCAACCGGGCGGGGCATCCGATGATGTGGCCGATCTTCTGGCCCGATGACGTGCAGTTCGCTCTGGCGTCCAACACCCAGCACCCGTCGCAGGACGTCGAGTCCGATCGCCAGGAGGTCGCTGAGCACATCGCCGCGTCCGCGGCGGCGACCGGCACCACCGCCGATCCCGCGGGCTATGGCCAGACGGTGGCGGCGGAGCTGTTCCCGGACGTGTTGTCCTACACCGTGGGTACGCCGGCGACCTACGGGTTCGCCGGCCGTAACGGGCGGACCTTGGCCGACAATGCCCCGGAGGTGATGCTGTCCCTGGTCACCGGGGTCGCGGTGCCCTCCGGTCTGACCCCGGCCACCAACGAGCAGTTGCGCACGCCCGACTTCCCGTACGTCGTCCCGGCCTGATCCCGCCGCTCGGCTCGCCCCGGCGTCCTCGCAGACGGCGTGGGTTCCTCGCAGATGCTGGGGGCCCTGCGAGGAGCACGCTCGCTCTGCGACGACGGTCCTGCCGGGCCGGCCGTACTAGAGCAGTGCGGGGATCACGTACCGCTCGACGAATGCGGCGGAGTCGACCTCACGGTCCCGTCGGAGTGTGTTCTGGGTGATCACGAGCACCGTGTCGAGATCCGGCATCACGTAGATGAACTGGCCGCCGTATCCCCACGCGAAGTACATGTCGTGGCCGGCGATGGTGCGTGTCCACCATCCTTGCGAGTAGCCGGGACCCGAGCCGTTCTCCGTGGTCGTGGTGGTGGCGGCGGCCGTCACGGCCCACTCGGGGATCACGCGCGTCCCGTTGTGGGTTCCGTCATCGAGGTAGAGGAGCCCGAACGTCGCCATCTCCCGGGTGTTCAGGTAGACGTTGTACCCGCCCGAGTAGATGCCTTGCGGGTCTCGTCCCCAGTGCTCGACGGTGATACCGAGCGGTGTGAGGAGATTGTTCTCCGCGAACTGGCAGGTGCCCGTCTTGGTGGCCGCCTGGATGACCGCCGAAAGGACGTGTGTGTTGCCGCTGCTGTAGGTGAAAACGGTCCCCGGTGTCGCGACGAGACCTTGGTCGAGTATCGCCCAGACCCAGTCGCTCTCCTTCTCGATCCGGTACTCCGTCCGATCCTCCGTCCACCTCAGCCCGGACCTCATCTCGATGAGGTTCCGGAGGGTGATCCTGTCCGCGTTCGGGTAGCCGGGCAGGTACCGGGACACCGTGTCGTCGAGGCTGTTGATGAACCCCTTCTCGATGGCGGTCGCAAGCACGGCCTGGAGGATGCTCTTCGACACGGAGTGGACGTTGTTGCTCTGGTCCATGCCCCCACCGTTGACGTAGCGCTCGTAGGCGAGGCGGCCGTGGCGCACGACCGCCACGCTCTGCACGGAGTTGTTGCCGGCCAGGGCGCTCACTCCCGCATCGAGCCTCGCGCCGTCGATGCCTTCGGCCTCCGGGGTTGACACCGTCGTGCCGGACTCGACGTCGCCGCGGTCGGTGTAGGTCGGGTTGTTCTCGTAGAAGGTGTTCCCGGATCGCTGCCGGGCGCCGTTGCAGCCGTCCTCCCGGGGCGGACCCGACGAGCAGGCCGCCATCGCGAGAAGCACGATCGACGCCGTGGCGACGAGCCGCACGGCGGGCCCGCGGCCGCCGCTCATCGAACGATGCCCGGTGGCGGCCGGCCGGGCCGGGCGGGTCGGTTTCCGTGCTTCGGCGGGGCGCAGATCATCACGGTCCCATCAGTGAGTCGACCAGGTCGCAGCCCAGGTCGTAATGGATGCCGTCGGGATTCGTCAGGCCGTTGCTCCGGTACCACTCCTGCGACGCTTCGGGGTGCGGGCCGGACAGGCCGACCTTCCCGCGCCCGAACGGCGCCACGAGCGCGGCGATCTCGCCGTTGCTCGCATACCTGGCGAGGACGGCG
The DNA here is from genome assembly GCF_012911925.1 of Pseudonocardia xinjiangensis. Classification (GTDB taxonomy): domain Bacteria; phylum Actinomycetota; class Actinomycetes; order Mycobacteriales; family Pseudonocardiaceae; genus Pseudonocardia; species Pseudonocardia xinjiangensis. The sequence continues at coordinate 40,833 of NZ_JAAXKY010000024.1, forward strand.
CCTCCGGAGCCCGATGCCGGTGGCGTCAGAACCGTGCCGTCCTGGAAGAACATGTGCCGTCGCACTCCGCGCCAGTCGACCGCGACAACGGTGTCGCGGCTCGTCCGCACGTCGGCTCCGGCCGAGGTGATGAACTGGTCGGTGTCCGGGAGGAACCCGAAGCCCGCCCACGTACCGGCCAGGTAGGCGCCCATGCAGATTCCGAGGTAACGGCCACCCGACTGCGTGTAGTCGATGATGGTCGGAGCGAACCGCTTCATCTGGCGGAATGCTCGCTTGACGCTGTTGCCGCCTCCTGGTTGCGCATAGAGGACGGCGGAGTCCAGCACCTCCCTGGTGAGCGGAAGTGCCTCGCGCGGGCCGACATAGGCGATGTCGAGGTCGTGCCCGGAGGCGCGGAGCAGGGCGGCCACCTCCTCCGCGCACCCCTCGCAGGCCGCGGGACCGCGGTACACCAGAGCCAGAGCGCTCATCCCGCCCCTCCTTCCACCCGCGACGTGGGAATGCCCTGCCACCAGGTGCGTTCCTCGATCGCCTCCCCCTTCATCACGAGCGAGAGCGGCCCGATGACAGCACCTCGGCGGACTTCCGAGTCGTAGAGCACCACGCTCATGTTGCCGATCGACGCCTCGTCCGCGATCGTGAGCGCCGACGACTTGAAGACGCGGTCCTCGAAGAGATGGTTCTGCATGACGGCCCCGTGGTTCAACGCGACGTGGTCGCCGATGTCGACGAGATCGAACTCCGAGAACAGCGTTGTCGCGATGTAGGTGTGTCGTCCGACCCGGCAGCCCATCATGCGGAGGAACGCGGCGATGAACGGGGTGCCGAGCATCGTCGACGCCACGGGTGCGAACACCGACTCGAACGCCCCGTTCACCATCTCGTTCAGCCACACGTACCGGCACCAGAGCGGCCGGATCTCCGGGCGGTACGTTCCCATGACGCATTTCTTGAGCAACGCGACGATCGCCGCCGCCGCGATTCCCAGAGCGAGCCCGATCAGCGGTGCCACCGCGACCATCACCGCCACCCCGGCCGCTCGGTACACCAGGAACAGGCTCAGTACCGATGCCGTCAAGGTGAGCAGCCCGAGGTAGGCGGGGATCAGGATCCGGAGCCCGTCGATGACGGCGCGCTCCGCGTAGAGCCTGGCAGTGGGACGGAATATGGTCGTCTCGTCGAAGTTGCCCACCTTGATCCGGTGGGTCAAGGGGAACGACGGCGAGCCCAGCCACTCGCTGCCGTCGGGGGTGCGCGGACCGGCGGGCGGAATCGACTGGACGCCCAGCAGGCAGCCGTCACCCACGCTGTTGCCCACCGGCACGACAGCGCCGTTGCCGATGAAGCTGCGCCGTCCGATGCGGTTGACGTCGATCTGGAAGACACCCAGGTGCGTCCGGCGCCCACCGATGATCGCGCCGTCCGCGAAGAAGCTCTCCGGGCCGATGTCGACCAGTTCGGGCGCGACCGACCAGACCGTCGAGATCTCCGCGCGACGTCCGATCCTGGCGCCGAGCAGCCGCAGGAACGGCGGCAGGTAGAGGGTCGTGTACACCGGCAGCATGAGGCCCCGCGTCACGCCCATCAGGCCGTCGGACGCCCACTTCCGCAGGTAGGCCCCGCTCAGTACCGAGTACGTGCCCGGCCGGATCCCGCGCAGGAGCAGCCTCTTCACAGCGGCGATGTAGAAGCAGGAGAAGACGAGCCCCACCGGTACCGAGCCCACCAGCGTCAAAGCTCCGACGACCACGCCGCCGCGGGTGAACGCGAACCAGTAGGCGAGCAGGAACCCGACAGCCGGGGGCAGGCTCACGAGCGCCAGGAGGTCAGTCAGCACCACGTGTGCGAGCCCGAAGAGCGCCCGCCGGCCCGTCGACTGGCGCGGGTCGGGACGTTCCGCGGGCAGGCTCACCTCCGCCTTCCGGGCCGGCGACCCCTGGCGCCCCTCACCGGCAGGTATCTCCTCGCCGTCGCCCAGCAGCGACTGGTCGTCGAGGCTGCTCCCGTCGCCCATCCGGACGTCGAGGCCCAGCGCGGAGTGGATTCCGACGAAACACCGGCTCCCGATCCGCACCTCGCCCAGCCGCAACATCCCGCCCTCGACGCGGTAACCGAGCATCTGGGTGTCGGCACCGATGCTCGTGTCCGCTCCGATCGAGACGAGGTCCCAGGCGAAGCACTGCCCCGAGTTGAGCGTGCAGCGCGGCCCGACGCGGGCGCCCATCAACCGGAAGTAGACGGGCAGGAGCGGGGTGCCCACCAGTGCCCCGGCACCGCTGAGCGCCGTCAGCCTGGCCACGAGCCACCAGCGGAGGTAGTAGAAGCCCCACAGCTTGTGTTCTCCCGGCCGGTAGCGGCCGATCAGCACCCACTTCGCCGCTATCGAGACCAGGAGCAGGATCGGCCAGGTGATGATCGGGACGACGACGAACGCCATGACGAGGAGCCGGACCGTCGACACCGTTCCCTGGATCCAGCCCAGGGCCAGCAGGAAGACGACGGTGGTCGGGATCATCACCGGCGCCGACAGCACGTACATCGACATCGCCTGCGCACCGACGGTGGTCCACCGCTGCCGTCGAGGCGTCGACTCGAAGACCTCCCGGCTCGAGGTCATCGCCGGTGCCACTCCCGCCGGGCTCTCCCCGGCCCGGGCCAGTTCGTCGAGCCGGGCGGCGAGCAGTTGCACGGTCGGATGCGCATAGGCGTCCCGGACGGCGACCGGCAGCCCGGTCCGTTCCCGCAGCGTGGTCACCATCTGAGCGGCGACCAGGGAATGTCCGCCGAGATCCAGGAAGAAGTCGTCGGCCACGGACGTCACGTCGATACCGAGGACGCCGGTCCAGACCTCGGCGACGAGATGCTCCCGCTCGTTCTGCGGCGCGACGACGGTGCCGGAGACCCGGACGAGGGGGGTGACAGGGTCCGGCAGGTTCTTGCGGTCCACCTTCCCGCTGGTCGTCCGCGGGAGTTCGGGAAGGACGTCGAGATGGCCGGGGATCATGTACGCCGGAAGCCTCGACTCCAGCAGCGAGAGCACCGCGCCGGGTTCGAGCGCGGCGGCGGGACGGCTCAGTACGACGTACGCCGCGAGCTCGTCCAGGCCGGCGTGGGAGACCACGCGTACGCCTGCCGAGCGGACGTCGTCGAGCTCGGTCAGGACGTTCTCGATCTCGGACAGCTCCACCCGGTAGCCGCGGATCTTGACCTGCCCGTCGAGACGGCCGAGGAACTCGAGATCGCCGTGCTCGCTCCAGCGGGCCAGATCGCCCGTGCGGTAGCAGCGCTGCACCGGGTCCTGGCCCATGGTGTCGTCGATGACGGTGAGGAACTTCTCCTCGGTCATCGCCGGTTCGTTGAGATACCCGCGGGCCAGCGTGGCGCCGGAGATGAGCAGCTCGCCGGCGACGCCTGGCGGGACGGGATCGAGGTTCTCGTCGACGATGCGGACCTCGTAACCCCCGAGTGGCCGACCGATGGTGACGGGCCGGCCGCGCACGCATGCGAACGCCGTGGTGTTCACCGTCGCCTCGGTGGGCCCGTACACGTTCAGGACCTGCGTGTCGTCTCCTGCCCAGGTGTCCACGAGCCGTGGCGGACAGACCTCCCCGCTCAGCACGACGGTTCGCAGGTTCGGGACCGGGGCCGCGATCGTCGACAGCAGGGTCGGGACGGTCGAGAAGTAGGTGACGCCGAGGGCGCGCAGATACTCGCCCAGCTCGTCCCCGAAGCGCGGTGCGTCGGCGGTGGGCACGACCAGCGTCGACCCGTTCGAGAAGGCCATCCACATCTCCTCGACCGACCCGTCGAAGCTCAGCGAGAAGCCCTGGTAGACGCGGTCCGTGGTGGTCGTACCGCAGACCTCGTTGAAGGCCGAGACGAAGCGGGTGGCGTGCTGATGCTCGGTCATCACGCCCTTGGGCCGCCCGGTGGAGCCGGAGGTGTAGATGACGTAGGCGAGGTCCCGCGGTGATGCGCCGGTCTCGGCGCGCGTGAGTCTCGACGCCGGCAGGTCGTCGCGGCCGAGAACGTCCTCGACCTCGATCAGCCGCTCGGCCCCCAGGAGCTCCGCGCCGCGCGAGGACAGCGCACGGTCGGTCAGGCAGAGCAGCAGCCGGGCCTCTCCGTCGATGTAGCGCACGCGCTCCGGCGGGTAGGTCGGGTCGATCGGGATGTACGCGGCGCCTGCTTTCAGGCAACCGAGAACGGCGATGATCGGCAGCTCGGAGCGGTGGGAGTAGATCCCGACGAACGCGCCGGGCCCTGCCCCGCGCTGCCGGAGCACGCGCGCGAGGCGGTTCGCCTCGGCGTCGAGCTGCGCGTAGCTCAGGCTCCGGCCGCCGCACACGAGCGCCGTCAGGTCGGGGGTCGCGTCCGCCTGTGCCTCGAAGAGCTCGTGCAGGCAGGCAGCCTCCCCGAGCACCGCTCGGCTCGCCGGTTCCACGGCGAGGGTGTCGTGCGTACCGGATGTCATGGTCGGCGCCGTCAGCTCGTGCATGCCGGGGCACCCGCCATCGCCGGGCTCCGGTCGGTGGCCGGGAACTCCCGACGCCACCACATCTGCCCCGACCCGGGGAGGGACCTGATCGGGTCGAAGTACTCGTAGAGCCGGTACGCCGCAGCCGGGTCGTCGGCCTCGATGCTGGTCAGATAGTTCTTCGTCCAGTGGGACACGCCGCGGGTGCGGTCATAGCCCGTCAGCTGGTGCACCCAGCGTTTACCGAGGTACGGAACGTCGCAGACGATCCGCGGCGTCGCGAAGCCCGGCAGGTAGCCCATGATCTGGTCCTGGATTTCCTGGGCCTCCCATACGGCCAGACGCCAGTGCTCCGAGTTCGGGATCATGTCGCACATGTAGAAGTAGTACGGAATGACTCCCGCTTCATCGAGGAGGGCGAAGCACAGATCGAGGAGCTGGTCGGGCGAGTCGTTGACGTTCCGCATCAACACCCCCTGGTTGCGGACGTCGCGGATCCCGGTCTCGAGCATCGTTTTCGCGGCCCGGGCGAACAGGGGCGTGACCGACTGCGACGTGTTGACGTGGGTGTGGATCGCGATGTTGACACCGCGCCGTCGGGCGAGCGTTGCCACCCGTTCCATCCCGCGGACGATGTCGTCCTGCAGCCAATGCTGGGGGAGGCCCATCAGCGCCTTGGTGGCGAGCCGGATGTCCCGGATGGAGTCGATGGCGAGCAGGCGGGTCAGGAAGTCCTCCAACAGCCGCCACGGCACGTTCGCCACGTCGCCACCCGACACGACGACGTCACGGATCTGCGGCGACCGCTGCAGGTGGTCGATGATTCCGTCCAAGCGGGCCGGTTGCTTCGTCTCCAGCTTCAGCTTGCTGAACTGGATCGTCGAGGTGCCGACCAGGTCCATCCTCGTGCAGTGCCCGCAGTACTGCGGGCAGGTCGCGAGCAGTTCGGCCAGCACCTTGGTGGGATAGCGCTGGGTGAGGCCCTCGACGAGCCACATCTCCTTCTCGTGCAGCGAGTCCCGGGTCGCATGTGGATGGCTCGGCCACTCACGATCCCGGTCGGAGGCCACCGGCAACATGTAGCGGCGCACCGGGTCGGCGTAGACGCCGTCGAGATCCGGGACGTGCCCGGGCACGATCGTGTTGAGCATCTGGGGCGGGATGAGCAGCGGCATGGTCGCTGACTCGGCCTGGTCGTGCTCCAGGTCCCGGTAGAACGTCTCGGGTATGAGGTCGCCGTAGACGTCGTGCAACTGGCGGAGGTTCTTGACGCAGTGCGCCCGTTGCCATTGGGCGGACTCCCACTCGTTGCGGGTCACGTCGCGCCAGCCGGGAATGCGCGTCCAGTCCGGCTCGACCAGGTCGCGGCGACGATATTGGTAGGGCTGGGCGGCGAGGCGGTTACTGGTGCCTGGCTCGTCGAGCCCGGTCGGAAGGAAGTTCTGGTCGATAGTCATCGGTACTCCGTCGCAGCGGTTGTGCGGTGGCCGGACACCGGCTGAGCGGCGTCGGAAGGCGGTCGCGGATGGGTGAGGGCGCGATCGGGCATGCGTCGGGTGTTTCCGCCGCGGCCGTCGGGTCGATGCCGGTTACGGGATCGGGACAGGCTGTTTCGTCTGGCTGGCCTTGTTCGTCGGCACGCGACGCTCGGCCACAGGACGGCGAGGGAACTGGGCCGTGCTGAACGGCACACCTGCCTCGGCGAGGTCCGCGGCGACCGCGGCGACCTGGTCCCCTGTCGGTGGGGGGAGTGGGAGCCGCGTGGTGCCCACGTCCCGCCAACTGAGCCCGACGGCCAGTTTCCCGAAGACGGCGCCACCGACGCGACGCATTGCCCGGTGCAGCGGGAACAGGGCGACGTGCAGGGCGCGAGCGGCCTCGATGTCACCGTCGGTGAATGCGTCGTGCATCATCCGCAGCCGGTCCGCCGCGACGTGTCCGATCACGCTGACGAAACCTACTGCGCCAAGCGCGAGGAACGGGAGATTCAACGGATCGTCACCGGAATAGTAGTGCAATCCGGTCCTGGAGATCATCTCCGCGCAGAAGTGCAGATCGTTTCGCGCATCCTTGATGGCGATGATCCGCGGATGCGCCGCCAGCGTGCACAGCGTGTCCGCCTCGAACGCAACGGCGGTGCGTGGTGGAATGTCGTAGAGCATCACGGGCAGCTCGGTCGCGTCGGCGACCGCGGTGAAGTGTGCGATCAGTCCATATTGTGGCGGCCGCGAGTAGTACGGCGTGACAACGAGTATGCCGTGGGCGCCGGCCGCGGCGGCCTGCCGCGCCAACCGTTTGCTGTGCTCGGTGTCGTAGGTTCCGACTCCGGCGACGACCGTCGCCCGGTGCCCTACTGCGGCGACGACGGTTCGGATGAGTGCCGCCTTCTCCGCATCGGACGTCGTCGGCGCCTCTCCGGTGGTTCCGTTGACGACGAGCCCGTCGTTGCCCAGATCGATGAGGGAGGTGGCGAGGCCGGCGGCGCACTCGAGGTCGAGCGCGCGGCCGTCCGGGGTGAAGGGCGTGACCATTGCCGTCATCACGTGACCGAACGGACTCGTGGGCCGGCCGTATTCGACCGTCGGTCCGCCGTTGCAGCCAGGAACTACCGGTGGTGCTGCTGTGTGCATGATTCGAACTCCCTTCGTGCCTCGGCTCCGGTCCGGCTCGCGTAGATGTCGCGGTCCCCGGTCGGCGTGGCGTACTGCCCGTCCTGCAGCCCGAAGAGATCGTGGAGCAGCCGGACTGCGTGATGGACCGTGTCGGTGCGGATGAGAAAACAGACCCGAGAGGGCGCGCTGGTGACCATCTGAGGCTCGATGCCGTGGCACTCCAGCGCCAGCATTGCCTCAGCAGTGACATCCGGTCGCCGCGCGATGCCGGCACTGACCAGGCTGACGGAGCCGAACTCGTTGTGGACGTCGACGCCGATACCGGCGAGCGACAGCGCCGCGACGACCGCGGCGTCCTCGGAATCCGGAGCGGTGAACCGGAGGCACTGGCCGTCGCGGCCGATCGTGCCGATCGCCACGCTGCGATGTGCCAGAGCCGCGGTGATTGCGGCGGGAGAGACACCCCGGACGGCGAACAACGTCTCCCGTTCCCGGTGGGCCACGCCCGTGACGACTGATGTTTCGAACACGGGTTCCTCCTCGAGGATCCAGGTGCCCACGTCGGTCGTGAAACTTGATCGAACGTGGATGTCGACATCATGAGCAGCGGCGAGTTCGACCGAGCGCGGTTGCAGGACCGCGGCACCCGCTGCTGCGAACTGCAACATCGTTTCGCGGCTGACAGCCGTGAGCTTCCGCGCATCCGGAACGAGCCGGGGATCGGCGGTGAAAACGCCGGAGACGTCGGTGAAGATGTCGCACTCGCTGAGGCCGAGGGCGGCCGCGAGAGCGACTGCAGAGGTGTCGGAGCCGCCGCGGCCCAGCGTGGTGACGTCGCCGGCGGGCGAGATTCCTTGATATCCCGTCACCAGCACCGCGGCCCCGGTGTCGAGCGCGTCGAGGATGCGTCGGGGATAGAGCTCGGCCAGCTGGGCGTTACCGTGCTGACCATCGGTGTGAATACCCGCCTGGGGCCCCGTGAGCGAGACGGCGTGCGACCCCAGATCGTTCACCGCCATCGACGCCAGCGCGCACGAGATGCACTCGCCGACGGACAGTAGGACGTCCAGCTCGCGCAGCAGGGGTCGCTCCGACATCGTGTAGGCCATGCTGATCAGGTCGTCCGTCGAGCGGCCCATCGCGGACAGCACGGCCACAACCTTGAGGCCGTCCCGTTGGGCCACCACGATGCGTTCGGCGGCAGCGCGGAGCCGGGCCGGATCGGCCACCGATGTCCCGCCGAATTTCCACACGACGATCGAACTCCGTCGACCCACACCTCGATGGCCATTCGCGAGGCGCGGGTACTCCTCCTGAATCGCGATGGTCGAACTCCTGTCGGCCTCACCGACCGTGATCGGTGAGTAACGCGCTCCGGTACCGACTGATAAGGAGTCGTCGCGTTGGGTAGTCTCGATTGCATCCGCGGTCGAGTTTCTCGTCGCCCCTCGATCAACTATATCCATGGAGTCCCCTGAGGCTTGGTGGACGGTTTCATCCGGACGGCCACGAGATCGTCGCAGCGACGTAACTTCTCGTGATGAAGCAGATACTTGATGTCATTCTGGGCAGGTGGCCCAGCTGGTGCGAGGATCCGGAACTCGCGGTCGCAGCCCTATTAGCGATCAGCTGCCGATGGATGACTCGTAGGCGGAGGGATTAGAGGTGAGGAGCATCGAGTAACTCGCTCGATTACGCAAGGCCGTCGGCAGATTAGTCGGTACTCCCCACAACTTTGACGATCAGAACCACCGTCCGAGCGCCCTGCGCATCTCCTAGTGCGCACGGCCGCGCAAGTCCGCCATGTTTCGACGAGCAAGGTCATGGTTTCCTCCGGCGAGCCGATCTGTTCAGCGCCTTTGGGCAGGTGAGCGCGAACTCGATGTTGCTTGTGCGGCGGAGTGTGATCCGCCGCCGGCCGGTAGGAACTCGTGGACCAGTCGGCTGTAGTGGAGATGCCGAGGGGAGTCGTGGGGCGGAGTGTGAGCGTTTCGCAACTACTGAGCGTTCACCCGCTCGGCCGTCTGAGACAACCGATCAACCCGAACGCGAGGAAGATTGACCCAAGATAACGATCAAGGCGGGACCGATACGCTGATCGGGTGAAGTAAGCCCTGGATGACCTTGCCGTCGTTCACGCTGTGCAATGTGGCCGTATACTGGTTACGCACCGTCAATATCGCTCCGCCCTCGATCTGCAGGAATGCGGGTGAAAGCAGGATGGGAGTCAATCACCCATTTGCACTGGCAGTCCGTCGTGGACGGCGGCGTGCGGGCGCCTCCCCGGCGACAAGCGACGCGCACTCGGAGCAGAGGATCAATCGGCGAGTGTAGCTTCATCATTGTGAAAATGGGCGACGGAGGAACCATCCGTGCGCTACCGACGACTGAGAGTGGCTGACAGTTCGATTCGGTCCCTCAGCTCTCGACGCTCGAGCGATATCGCTCCTCGGCTCCTCGCGAGTTACCAGACCGGTTGATGAAACCCGTTACCGTCGCCAGGACGCCTCGATCGGCGTCCCGGGAGAACTGTGGCGCGGTCTGCTCCGCCCGTCGCTGACGGCTCTTGCGGATGCCGGCCGGAGTGCGTCCGTGGCGGCGGCCGCGGGTGAATACCGAACCGACGACCTGGCCAATTGCTGCGACAGGTCTGCGGCTGATGCCACGAGGTCCTGATCAATACATCGCGATCGTCAGGGCGTCGAGGTCGGCGCCAAGCGCGTTCCCACCGCTGGCTCGCCCAGATACAGGTAGTTCAGGGTCGGGGCTCCAGGCCAGCATTGCTCACGACTCGGGCTTTCTGGCCAGGTCGGCAAGTGAGCAGGGACCGCGCCGAGCTTGTCGAACATTCGCGCGAGCCGTCCGAGGTTCACCTGGTCCAGGCCCGGTACGACGTCGAGGTCGTTGGGGGTGATCGTGGCGCCGTAGAGCACGAGTACCGCCGAGCCGCTCAGTACCCAGTCGACGTCGTGGGCGGCGAGCTCGCGCAGGAGTGGGCCGACCTGAAGCTGTGGACGATCGGACGGGTCGCATTGCGGCACAACTTCCAGCCTAGAGAGCTGGGTGGTGCGCATTTCGGCTCTGCGGGGGCGTGACGGCGTGGCGCCGCGTGCTCGTCGCGGAGATGCGGGAGAACGTCAGGACCTGGCTGGACGGCGGTTGACAGCTGCGAGTGGCGTCGGTGTACACCGGGCTGTGACGCCGGTGAGGCGCCCGTACACGTGGGAGAGGTCTGAAGAACGGAACTCGCGTGCAGCGCCACCCCCGAGCGAGAAGGAGTGTCATCAATGGTTGCGAGCAACCTGGTCCTCGTCCCCGGCGGTGGCGGCGTGGGCCGCGACGTCCTCGACCAGCTGCTCGCATGGGAGCTACCGGTGCGTGCGCTGGTCCGACGCGACGATGGGCGTGCCGATGAGTTGCGCGGGCTCGGCGCGGAGGTGGTCGTCGGTGATTTCACCCGGCCCGAGAGTGTCGCGGCCGCGCTCGAGGGCGTCGGGCGGATGTACTTCGGGATGAGTGTGTCGCCGGATCATCTGCTGGCGGCGACCGTGGTGGCCACGGTGGCCCGCGAGCTCGGGACGCTCGACGTCGTGGTGGACATGTCGCAGATGACGGTGTCGCAGATGACCGCCACCAGCACCGCGGAGTCCCACCATCAGCGGCTGCACTGGCTGGCCGAGCAGGTTTTCGACTGGTCGGGCCTGCCGGTGGTGCACGTGCGCCCGACGACGTTCCTCGACAACCCGCTCTTCACCACGCTGGCGGCGCGGACGATCCGGGAGAACGGCACTCTCGCGTTGCCGTTCGGCACGGGCCGCACGTCGCCGATCGCCGGGGCCGACGTCGCGCGGGTGGTGGCGACCGTGCTCCGCGACCCGGCACCGCACGTCGGTCACGTCTACGAGCTGACCGGACCTCGGACACAGGACATGAACGGGGTGGCCGAGGAGTTCACGAGAGCACTCGGTCGGACGGTGTCGTACGTGGACGTCCCGTTGGACCGGTGGCTCACCGAGGTGCTCGCGCAGGCGGGTCTGCCTCCGCACACCGAGCAGCACATCGCGACCATGGCCCGGTTGCACCGGGAGAATCGCTACGACCGCGCGAGCAACGATGTCGAGCGCGTGACCGGTGTGCCCGCCCAGACGGTCGAGGCGTTCGTGGCTGCGCGCAAGGACTTCTACCTCGGCTGAGACCGGTCCGACGGGCTTGCGTCGCTCGTTCACAGGTCGGAGCGGCGGCTGCTGTGCGTGATGCGGATCTGGGCGACGAGGCTGATGAGCGCGAGCAGGACGGTCAGCGCCGCGTACCAGGAGACGGTCGGCACCTGGCCGAGGGTTTCCGTGAGCTGGCCGGCGATGACGATGGGCACGCCGAAGGCGAGGTAGGAGACGACGTAGATGCCGGCGACGACCCCGGCCCGCTGATGCGGCTCCGCGAGCGGAAAGACGAGGCGGAGGGCTGCGGTGAAGGATGCGCCGAAGCCGACGCCGGCGATCGCCTGGCCGATGAACATGATTCCCAGGCTTCCGGCGAACAGGCCACTGATGATGCCCAGGGGCCCGATGACGGACGCGTAGATGCCGATGGTCATCGCGCGCCTGGAGTCGACCTTGGCGAACGCCAGTCCGATGACGGCCGATGTCGCGGGCGCGATGAACCCGGCCAGGCCGTTGATCAGGCCGCTGTCCACGAGGAAGACACTGCGAACCAGGCTCGGGGCGAGGCCGCCCGAGAGGCCTGCGAGCATCCAGCTTGCGGCGACCACGGGCGCCGCTGCGGCGAACTCCCGTCGAGTGGCCGGCGGGACGGCGACGCGCGGGATCAGCGAGCGGAGTGCGCCGGGCGTGCGGCCCACGGTCTCGGGGGACAGGGCGATGACGGCGATCCCGAGGATCGTGATGATGGTCAGGACGACGAAGACGATGGCATTCGCCGTGGTCGTGACCTGGATCGCGAGGCCGGCCAGCAAGGAGCCGACCGCGAGGCCACCGGTCACGCTGACACTGCCGAGGATCGTGCCCAGTCGCTTCCGGTTCCGCGGGGCCACTTCGACGAGCGCTGCGGTCAGGGCACTCGATGCTGCGCCGGTGGCGATGCCCTGCACGATACGGCCGGCGATCACCCAGCCGATATCGGGAGCGACGAGGAACATGACGTTCGACGCGAGCTGAATGACCAGAGCACCGATGAGAACGGGGCGCCGGCCGATATGGTCGGAGAGTGACCTCAGGGTGAGGAGAGCGGCGAGGAAGCCGATCGCGTAGACGGCGAAGGCCAGCGTGAGAGACGCCGCCGGGAACTCCCACTGCTCCTTGTAGAGCACGAGCAGCGGCGTCAGCGCGCCCGCCGCAAGATAGAGACTCGTGAACGTGATCGCGCCACCGGTCAACGCCACTCCGGCCGGGAGGGTGAGCGTCCTCCGGCCCGGGAGTGGTGCGGGTTCCGGACGGCGGCCCGTGCTTTTCTGTGTTTCATTAATTGTCATATCTCAACGTTATGCCCGTGGTAGGGCCGGGCTCTGGTCCATTGTCATGGCGGATTCCCGGGCCACTTCGGTGGCGGTGGTCGGCGCCGCTGCGAGCGGGAGGTGCCGTGGCCGGGCGAATGCCAGCACGGCGACGAGGCCGATCAGCGGCACCGCAGCGAGTAGCACCAGCGACTGCGCCATCGCCGTGGCGAAACCGGCGTGCAGCGCCTCGGGCAGCCGCGCGCCCCAGGTCTCCGGGCTGCCGCCGCCGGCAGCCGTCGGGAGGTTCGCCGCGAGCCGCGACCCGATCAGCGCCGCGATGGCCGCGCTGCCCAGGGCCGCTCCGATCTGACGGGTGGTGCTGTAGATCCCGGCACCGCCGCCGGCACTTGCAGGAGGGAGGTTCCGCATCGCCGTCGTGGCGATCGGGCCCCACGTGAACCCGTTGCCCACGCCCAGCAGCGCGACCGGAAGCAGCAACTGCCAGATCGGGGTGTCCGGCCCGATGATCGCCGCGAGCCACAGCAGCGCCGCGAGCAGGGACACCATCCCGAACCCGGCGATCAGGCTCGGGTGGAAGCGGTCGGTCCACCGGCCCACGATCGGTGCGAGACCGCCGGAGACGACGGCCATCGGCATCAGCAGCAACGCCGAGCCCGTGGGGCTGAGCCCGAGAACGCCCTGGGCGTAGAAGATGATCGGGAACTGCATAGCGGTGACCGCGAAGGCGACCGGTGTGACCGCGATGTTGGCGAGGCTGAAGTTCCGGTCGCGGAACAGCGCCAGCGGCACCAGTGGCTCGCCGCGGTTGCGCGCCTGCCGGAACAGGAAGCCCCCCATCACCACCAGGCCCGCGATGACCAGCGACCACACCGAGATCGGGCCGGTGATCGTCCCCCAGGCGTAGGCCTGCCCTTCCTGGATCCCGAAGACCAGCAGGAACATGCCGACGGCGCTGAGCGCCACACCGGGCAGATCGAAGCGGCGGACATGGGTGGTCAGCTCGGGAACCAGCCGGGCTGCGAGCACAAGGCCCACGACACCGATCGGCACGTTGACGAAGAAGATCCACTCCCAGTCGAGGCCGTCGACGAGCACGCCACCCAGGATCGGCCCGACGAGCGTGGCCACCCCGGCAGTGGCACCCCAGAGGCTCATGGCCCTGCCCCGGCTCTCGGCGGGCACCATCCGCGTGACGATGGCCGACGACTGGGGGCTCATCAGCGACGCGCCGAGGCCCTGAACGACCCGCGCCACGACGAGCTCACCGATGCTGCCGGTCAGGCCGCACCACAGCGACGCCAGCGTGAACACCGTGAGCCCGGCGAGGTAGACCCGGCGCGGCCCGAACCGGTCGCCCAGCCTGCCGGTGATCAGCAGCGGCACCGCGTAGGCCAGCAGGTAGCCGCTCGTGACCCACACGACGGAGTCCACGTCGGCGCCGTGCTCGGCCATGATCGCAGGGGTCGCGACCGAGACGATCGTCGAGTCGACGAGGATCATGAAGAACCCGAGCACCAGCGCCCACAGTGCGGGCCACGGGTTGAGTGGACCCTCTCGATTCATGAATTCACGCTAAGCAGGCAGTGGGACCGGAGCGCGGTGCACTTCCAGGGAAGAAATGCGGGCCACTTCCCGTCTACCGGACGATCACGCAGGATGCGGCGGGGGTGGCAAGGGATCCCCCAGAGAGGAGAAGGCTGGGTGCTTCACGTTCTGGCGGGCGTGTCCTACGGATACCTTCTCATCGGCAATCTCGAGGCGATCAACTCCCCTGAGTTGGAGGTGCGCGATGCTCCTGAGTTTGCGGAGGTGATCGCCGAAGGACTGGTTCATGTCCAGGCTGCCACCCACACTGGTGACGTCCTGCTCGAAGCGACAGTCGGTGATGGCCTGACGGACCTCAGGAGAAGGAGGGGGATGGTGTCCGAGACACTCCTGATGCCCCTGCTCACCCAGAACGTAGTGGTAACCACGTTCTGGGGTCTCGTAGAGGGATTCGAGGTTGTACTACCGGAGGAATGGAACGCCGCCCGAGTACGGATAACCTCGCCGCGATACGCGGAGATTCACGACCGGGAGATGGCCTACTTGCCCGACCCTCCCGATGACCCGGAGGAGATCTCACTCGAGTTCGCTCCCGGCTGATCCGGAGCGCCTGCTCCGCCACACCCCACGGTGGCGGCACCTGCGACTCTCGGACTGTCCGTTGTCATGTCCGCAACGCTACGGGCCGGGCCGGCCGGGTTCTGGGCCATTTCCCGGGAGGCTCCGTGGTCCAATTCTGCGGGCCCCGGGCGCCCGGGCCGTCCGGCGTCTCGAGTGGCCCATCTGATCCGGTCGAGAATGACCCATGGTGTGCGCCGTGTCGGCCTTAAGTTCGGTGCATGGCCGCCGAATCACGAGCAAACGTGGCCGGCAGGCACATCCGACAGTGAACAGGAGAAACCCATGAGTCTCAGAATTTTTCTCGCCGGTGCGTCCGGTGTGATCGGACAGCGACTGATTCCCCGGTTGGTTCAGGCCGGGCACGTCGTCGGCGGCATGACGCGCTCGTCCAGCAAGATGGAGGTACTGGGCCGCCTCGGTGCCGAACCGATTCTGTGTGACGTCTTCGACCGCCCGGCACTCGTCCAGGCGGTTCGTGACTTCAAGCCCGACGTCGTGCTCAACGAGCTGACCGATCTCCCGGATGACGTGACGCAGATCGGGGCGCTCGCAGCCCTGAACGCCCGCATCCGCACCGAGGGAACCCAGAACCTGATCGAGGCCGCCCGGGGGAGCGGCTCGCCGAAGATCCTCGCTCAGAGCGTCGCCTGGCAGTTGCCTGCCGGACCCGACGCCGACGCCGTTGCAGAACTGGAGCGTTCCGTTCTCGCCGAGGGCGGTGTCGTACTGCGCTACGGGCAGTTCTACGGGCCCGGCACCTACAACGACCAGCGACTTCCCGCGGAACCTCGGGTCAGCATCGACCGCGCTGCCGACCGGACGGTGGAGGCACTGAGCGAGCCGACGGGCGTCGTCGTCATCACCGACTGAGCTTCCACGGTCGCCGATCCGGCGATGATGGTCGCGATACCGGCGGCGCTGCCCGGCGCCGCCGGTATCGCGTCTCCCGATGACGCCGGTGGCGGGCGGCGCGACGAGTCAATGCGTCCCGACGGACTCCTCCAGATGAGCCAGCGCGTCGGCGCCCTCGTCGGCGAAGAAGACCAACTCGGCCAGGGGGACCGGGAGGAACCCCTCCGCGTCCATCCGCCGGAGCTGGAGTATCAACCCGTCGTAGAAGCCCGCCGTGTTCAGCAGCACCACCGGCTTGTCGTGCAGCCTGTGCTTCCGCAGCTCCAGGATCTCGGTGGCCTCGTCCAGCGTGCCCAGGCCGCCGGACATCACCACCACCGCGTCCGCTCCGGCGAGCAGCAGCGACTTCCGTGCGGCCAGATCTTCGGCGATCACCATCTCGTCGGCGTCCTTCCTGGCCCACTCCCGGAGGAAGCTGACCGAGATCCCGACGAGCCGCCCTCCCGTCTCCCGTACTCCGTCGGCGACCACCTTCATCAACCCGGTGTCGGACCCGCCCCACACCAGGGTGTGGCCGCCCTTTCCGATGAGCTCGGCGAACTCGCGAGCCGGCCCTGTGTAGCGCTCGTCGAGGTCGGCCCCGGAGAGGAAGACGCAAATGTTCATGGATGAATTTTAGAACCGAATTCCGGGCGCGACAGCACCCCGCACAGTGCGGCCAGTGCGCCCGACCAGGCACTGTCCGACGGCGTCGCGTAGCCGACGACCAGCGCGTCCCCGCGCCGCGCAGGTGCGCCCTCCCCGTCCGGTCCCGCGCCCGCGTCGGATGCGGGCGCGGCCGCCGAGGGATGGGTGAAGCTCTCGAGACCCTCCACGGCGAGACCCTGCGAGGCCGCGGAGGAGATCACCGACCGCTCGGTGCCCGGCGGGAGTTCGACCACGGCGTGCAGCCCCGCGGCGATGCCCGACACGCGGACGCCGGGCGCGTGCTCCGCGATCGCCGCCACCAGCTCGTCGCGGCGGCGCCGGTAGCGCAGTCGCATGGCCCGCACGTGCCGGTCGTACTCACCGGACGTGATGAACTCCGCGAGCGTCAACTGGTCGAGCGCGCCGGGAGCCCAGTCCACGTGGCCCTTGGCCGCGACCGCCTCCTGAGCCACCGACCGGGGCGACACCATCCAGCCGAGACGTAGCCCCGGCGCGAGCGACTTGCTCGTGGTGCCGAAGTACACGACCCGCTCGGGGTCGAGTCCCTGCAGCGCGCCGACGGGCTGGCGGTCGTAGCGGAACTCGCCGTCGTAGTCGTCCTCGAGGACCAGACCACCCGTGGCACGCGCCCAGTCGACGGCGGCGGCCCGCCGGTCGGCGCGCAGGGCCCCGCCGGTGGGGTACTGGTGCGCCGGCGTCAGCAGGACCGCGCCCACGCCCCGGAGCGCGAGGTCCTCCGTGCGCGTGCCGCCCTCGTCGAGCGGGAGGGCGGGGGTGCGCAGCCCCGCTTCGGTCAGCAGCTCCTGGTACTGGGGGGCGCCGTACGACTCGACGGCGACGGCCCGCACGCGCCGCGCGCTCAGCACCGCGCCGATCATGCGCAGCCCGTGCGCGAAACCCGCGCAGATCATGATGCGGTCGGGTCGGCGTACACACCGCGGGCTCGGGCGAGGTAGTCGGCGAGGGCCGTGCGCAGTTCGACGCGGCCCCGCGGGTCGCTGTAGCCCAACGCCTCGTGCGGCGCGGCCGTCAGTGCGCGCCGGGCCGCCGCGAGCCACTGCGTACGCGGGAAGCTCGCGAGGTCCGGGTTGCCGGGCAGCAGGCTGTAGATGGCGCCCGGCGTCCGGATCGGTGTGGGTCGCTGGGGCACGACGCGAGCCGGGCCGCCCGCCGGTGCCCGGCGGGGTGCGGACCGCTGGGCGACGCGGGTGCCCGAGCCCTGCTGGGCGGTGAGCCACCCCTCGGCGACGAGTTCGGCGTAGGCGTCGGCGACGGTGTTGCGGGCGATGGACAGGTCGGTGGCGAGGGTGCGGGACGAGGGCAGCCGGACACCGGGCGCGAGGCGTCCCGTCCGCACGGCCTCACGCAGGGCATCCATGAGGGAGGCCCGCAGCCCGTGGCCCTGCAGGTCCAGACGGTCCAGGTGCAGATCGGCGCCGAGGCCCTCGGCAGACCTCGTTTCCCCCCGCGAATTGGCCCGCGGTTTTTTCATGGAAATGCACGATACTCCCGCACCACCGACGCCTTTCGAGAAATGGCGGCTCTCCTGGACCGGTCGGGCGGTCAGGCAGCGGGGCAGGGGATCCAGGGGACGGCGCCGAAGGCCTCGTAGAACTGGCGGAGCCGGCGGCCGTTGCCGGACAGGTCCACGGCGACGGTGACGTACTGACCAGGAGTGAAGTCCGGCAACGGTGCGCCGTCGTCGGATGTGAGGACGAAGGACACGGTGTCGGCTGCCGCCTGGTGCCGGTCGGCGACGACGAACCGGTGCCACGGCAGGTCGGCGGTGACGTCGGCACCGGCGTAGAGCCGTGACTCCATGCCGATCATGCGGACCGCGAACACCCGATATGCGGCGAACCAGCCTTCGGGAAGTTCTTCGGCCCCTCGTCGAAGGGTGTTGCACCACAACCGGAGCCGATGTGGACGTCGGGGTGGAATCGGACCGCTGTGGTGAGTCAGCAGTCCGATTCATCGGGACAATGCGGCCAGATGCGGATCAGCCAGTCCTCGGGCTCGACCTGTGCTCCAGGAATGATCCGGGACTCGCTGCTTTCCGCCGGCAGGTACCGCCACGCTTGTACCGCGTACGGTCCGGAGCGTGGGAGGGGGATGGCAAGATCGGTTGAGGCCGAGGTGGGCGAGCCGAGCACGACCAGCGGATTGACGACGTCGAAAAGTCCCTCGAACCCGGGGATCTCGTCGACCGGGCCTCCGATCGGTCGGCCGCTCCAGACTTCGAACCGGACGGTAGGTTCCGGGAACTGGCCGACGCAGTTGAACTCGACCATCCCGGTTCCCGCGATCGCGATCTCGCTGGTGCGGGGCCCCTCGTCGAGTTCAGGGTATTCGGGGTCCTGAAGGAGAAATTGTCGGTAGCCGGTAAAGAGAGTGGCAGTGTACTCACTGATCATCGTCGCGGTGGGCCGCATCGATACCTCTTTCACGTGGGGCGGCTGCCGACCGGCGGCGCAGTTCGTCAAGGTAGCGCGCGACCGCGTCCCGGTTGCGGGTGAGCACCTCGATCCTGGCGGTGAGCCGCTCACGTTCGTGCGTCAGCATCTCGACCGTCTCGGCGGTGACGCCCTCGAAGATGATCGGGTCCTGCGGTGAGTCCAGGCAGGGGAGGATCGCCGCGAACGGCAAGGCGGATCACCGCGTCGTCGTTGCGCGACCTCGTCCGGGACCGGCTCGCCACACCGCTGGGTGCGGACTTCCAGATCGGGCTGAGCACGAAGGACCTGCACCGCGTCTCGGACGTCATCGTGCCCGTGTTCGACGTCGACCCGTCGGTCCTGGACCGCGGCTCCGCTGCCTACCGGACGTTCACGGGGCCGGCGTTCAGCGCCGGCGCCGCGAACACGGCGGACTGGCGAGCCGCGGACCTCGGTGCCGCCAACGGGCACGGCAACGCGGCGTCGGTGGCGGATGTGCTGTCGCCGCTGGTGACAGGCTCGGGTGCCGGGCCGTCGCTCCGCCCGGACACGGTCGACCTGATCTTCCGGGAGCAGTCGAACGGCGTCGACCTGGTCAACGGGCTGCACGTCCGGTGGGGCATCGGGTTCGCCCTGCCCGACCGGCGCACGCTGCCGTGGCTGCCCGGCGGGCGCATCGCGTTCTGGGGTGGGTGGGGTGGCTCGATGGCCATCGCCGACATCGACCGCCGGATGACCATCAGCTACGTCATGAACCGGATGGACGCCGACCTGCTCGGGTCGAGCCGTGCCGCCGCCTACGTCGGAGCCGTCTACGACGTCGTCCGGGGCTCCCGGTGAGCGACGGGCCGTGATCGCCGGGCGGCCCGCCGGTCAGGGCAGGAGCACGACCTTCCCGCCTGCGTGTCCGTCCGCGACCAGGCGGACGGCAGCTTCGGCGTCCGTGAGGGGGAAGGTCCGGGCCACCACGACATGCAGCGTTCCCGCCGCCGCAGCCGGGAGGAGCTGTTGCCAGGCGTTGCGGCGGATCTCCGTGCCGGGGTCGGCTCCGGGGGCGCCGCCGACGAGCTTGATCCCGGTGTCGGCGCGCCCGAACGCCGCGATCGAGACGATGCGGGCGCGGTCGGCCACGAGCTCCAGCGAGACGTCCACCGCTTCCGCGGTGCCGACGGTGTCGATCGCGGCGTCCACTCCGGACGGTGCGACGTCGCGTACCCGGTCGGCGAGCCCCGGCCCGTAGCGGAGCGGGATCGCGCCGTAGCTCCGCAGCAGATCGTCGTGCTGGGCGCTCGCGGTGGTGACCACGGTGGCGCCTGCCGCGACCGCGAGCTGCACGGCGAGCTGGCCGACACCTCCGGACCCGCCGTGGATCAGCACCGTGTCGCCCGCGGTCACCCCGACCACGGTCAGTGTGTGCACCGCCGTGGCTCCGGTGAGCATGATCCCGGACGCCTCCGCCCACGGCAGCTGCGCCGGCTTGTGCACCACGTTCGCCGCCGGGAGCGTGATCGCGGCGGCGTACGCGCCGGGCGCGGGGTAGGCGATCACCTCGTCGCCGACGGCCAGCGCCCCGTCGCGACCGGTGGCGTTCGGGCCCACGGCGGTCACCACCCCGGCGAGCTCGTTGCCCACGGCGAGCGGGAGGAGCGACGGGTCCGCGCCCATGGCGCCACTGAAGCGCTTGTAGTCGACCGGGTTGATCGCCGCGGCTCTGACCTCGATGGTGACCTCGCCGTCGCCGGGTGTCGGTACGTCGGCGTCGACTGCTGCGAGTACCTCCGGGCCGCCGAACGCGGTGGCCACGATCCTGGTCGTCATGCTCGGGGCAACCGGCTCGTGGTGAGGGTGATTCCGGATCGCCGCGGCGTGAGACCAGCCGCCGTCGGGGGCGATCGAAATCGGACGTGCCGTCCGGTCGTCTTCGCGATACTTGCCCACGTGATGCACAGCGACGAGGTGCGGGTAGCTCCCGCGGTCGCTCACCGGCTGATCACCGACCAGTTTCCGCAGTGGCGGCACCTGCCGATCCGTGCGGTCGCCGCCGATGGCACCGTTCATGCGATCTACCGTGTCGGCGACGAACTCGCCGCCCGTTTCCCGCTGCGTGCACTGGATCCGGACGAGACCCGACGCCGGTTGGTGGCCGAGGCCTCCGCGGCTCGTGAACTGGCACGGTGCAGCCCGGTTCCGACGCCTGAACCGGTCGCGCTCGGTCACCCCGGAGAGGGCTACCCCTTGCCGTGGACGGTCCAGACCTGGGTCCACGGTCGCGTGGCGTCGGACGACGACCCCAGCGGTTCCGAGGCTTTCGCTCGCGATCTTGCCTGCTTCATCGGCGCACTCCGCGCAACGGACACGCGAGGGCGCACGTTTTCCGGAACCCACCGTGGCGGCAACCTGAAAGACCACGACGAGTGGATGCAGACGTGCTTCCGGAAATCCGCCGGGCTGCTGGACGTCGAGCCGCTACAACAGTTGTGGAGCGAGTTCAGACAACTGCCCAGGGCCGGGGCCGACGTGATGTCACACGGGGACCTCATTCCCGGCAACGTGCTGGTCGACAACGGGCGCCTCACCGGGGTCCTCGACGGTGGCGGGTTCGGCCCGGCCGATCCCGCTCTTGATCTGGTGGCCGCGTGGCACCTCCTCGACCACGGACCACGAGCAGAACTGCGGAAGGCGCTGGGCTCTGGTGACATCGAGTGGTCCCGGGGCATGGCATGGGCGTTCCAGCAGGCCATGGGCTTGGTCTGGTACTACGTCACGTCGAGTCCGCCGCTGAGCCGCCTGGGGCGCCGCACGCTTGATCGGCTCCTCCGTCAGATATGAGGCAGGCAAACCGGCGGGTCGATGCGGCGGGATGAAATCGGCACAAAATGCGCTGTCGACGTGATCCGCCCGCTCGGCGACACATGGTGATTCCGGTATCCGCCCGGAGCCGTTCACGGCGTCGTCCGGAATACGGTGGTCGGCACGGACGGAAGGCGTC